>NZ_JAVRQA010000161.1:0-7097 GCF_032161845.1 Mycobacterium sp. | reverse complement strand
GACCGGCGACGTGCCCACCCATCCCATCGCGCCGTCATTGCGGTACGGGAAGCGGCCCTGCCACGTGTTCGCCATCAGGTTGCCGTCGGGCGCCACTTCGTCACCCCATGCGTACGTCGTCGATGCGCCGCCCCGCGCCGCATACTCCCACTCCGCCTCCGTCGGCAGCCGCCGCCCGGCCCACTGGGCATACGCAGCCGCGTCGACGTAGGAGACCTGCACCACGGGGTGGTCGAGTCGGTCGTCGATGGTGCTGCCCGGCCCGAAGGGTTGTCGCCACGACGCATCCGGAGCCCAGTCCCACCACAGGCGCCAGTCGCTCAGATCCGCGGGTCCCTTGGTCGGTCGAAAGACCAAGGCGCCGGGCGCCAGATCCGCAGGCGCCACCGTTGGATATAGCGCAGGGTCCAGCGGTCGTTCGGCGACCGTGACGTAGCCGGTCTCGGAGACGAAGTCGGCGTACTGCGAGTTGGTCACGGGATGCCGTTCGACGGCGAACGCGGGGACGGTCGCCAGGTGAACGGGCGTCTCCTCGGGATAGAAGGCGGTCGACCCCATCAGGAAGGCTCCACCCGGCAGCCCGATCAGCTCCGTCAGCATGGTGGTCAGGGTAGGCGGATCGCCGTGCCACCGGGGACCAACGCGCATCAGTCCTTCGAGAATGCCTGCGCCAGTTCTCGTTCCACGTCGAGGTAGGGGGTGCCTGAGATGTCGACGACGACCTTGGCGATGGTCCCGCCGGTGAAGGCGAACGGCGCCTGGTAGCTGCGCGAGATCGCCTGGCCGGTGTTGCGGCCGACGGCGACTCCGCCGCCGGCGAGCCCGAACGTGCCGGGGTGGGAGCGCACTCCGGATGCTGTTCCGACGATGTCCCCATCGACGTGCAGCGACACGTCGCCGAGCGGGGTGTGGCTGCCCTCGACCGTGCCGGTCCTGTCGTACCGCACGCCAAAGACGTGACTGCCCAACGGAATCGGGTCGGACGCCGAGACCCTTTGCTCGTCCTCCCCCATGAAGTTGTAGATGTAGTGCAGCCTGCCGTCCTCAACGAACAGCACGTGACCACCGTGACCGGCGCCCTGTTTGAACAGCACGCCCTGCGCACCAGCGGTGTCGACGGTGACCTCGGCCAGCACGGAGAACGACTGTCCGCGGATCTCGACTGCAGCACCGATGCCGACCTCGGCGGTGCCCGGGTAGTACGTGAACGTCTTCCGATCGGCGGAGAGATAGGGCCGCCAGCGCGTCAGGGTCTCGAGGATGTTCAGATCGGCCAACGGAAGTCCGTTGTACTTCGCGGCTTCGGCGAACCAGAGTGCCTTGAGTTCCTCGAGCTTTTCCGGTTGCTCGGCGGCCAGATCGTGGCACTGGCTGCGGTCCGCCGCGATGTGGAACAGCTCCCACCGGTCGTCGTCGAAGTGCGACCAGCCTGCTGGACTGGCGGCGTGGACCGTATTGGCGAACCAGCCGTCGTGCCAGATGCCCCTGGTGCCCAGCATCGTGTAGAACTGTGTGGTCTTTCCGGTGTCCGCTCCCGAGTCCTCGAGCGCGGCCTTGAAGCTGACCCCGTCTAGCGGCTTCTGCACGATGCCCTTGACCTCGTCGGGCGGGGTGACGCCGAGCAGGTCGTAGACGGTTGGCGTGACGTCGCAGACGTTGACGTAGGTGTCGCGTACCTCGCCGTGCGCGTCGATTCCCTTGGGCCAGGAGATGATTGCCGTGTCGGCGATGCCACCCTCATGTGAGGCGTACCGTTTGAACAACTTGTACGGCGTGTTGAACGCCATCGCCCACCCGATCGGGTAGTGGTTGTAGGTCTCGGGGCCACCGAGGTCGTCGTAGAACCGCATGCTTTCCTCGACGGTGTCGATGTAGCCGTTGAAGAACTTGACCTCGTTGACCGACCCGTTCGGGCCGCCCTCACCGCTGGCGCCGTTGTCGGAGATCACCACGATGATGGTGTTGTCCAGTTGCCCGGACTCTTCGAGGTAGTCGAGGATCCGGCCGATCTGGGCGTCGGTGTAGGAGAGGAAACCGGCAAACACTTCGGCCATCCGGCTGAACAGCCGCTTCTCCTCGTCGTTGAGGGTGTCCCAGGGTCGGACCGTGTCCTGGTAGGGCCATGCCTCGCCGCCGGGGCCCGTGACGTCGAGATACGGGTTGACGGGCGATAATTCGGTGTCCGGCGGCACGATGCCGAGCTTCTTCTGGTTCTCGAGGACGATCTCGCGGTATGCCTCGTAGCCCATGTCGAAGCGGCCCGCGTACTTGTCGGCCCACTCCTTGAAGACGTGGTGCGGCGCATGGCCCGCGCCAGGGCACAGGTAGTTGAACCACGGCTTGTCCGGCGCGATCACCTTGGCGTCGCGAATGAATTCGATGGTCTTGTCGGCGAGGTCCTTCGACAGGTGGTAGCCGTCCTCCGGCGTGCCGGGTGGAGCGACGGGATGGTTGTCGTAGACCAGCTCCGGGTACCACTGGTCGGTCTCGCCACCCATGAATCCGTAGAAGCGCTCGAAGCCGCGGCTCAACGGCCAATGTCGTTTGGTGGCAGCCAGATTCGATTCCTCGAGCGGAGTGAGGTGCCACTTGCCGACGCAGTACGTGTTGTAGCCGCGTTCGGCGAGCACCTCCGAGAGCAGCGCGGTGTCGTTCGGGATGCGGCCGTTGCAGTTCGGGAACCCGTCGGTGAACTCCTCGATGGTGGCCATTCCCACCGTGGTGGCGTTGCGGCCGGTAAGCAACGAGGCGCGGGTGGGTGAACATAGCGCGGTGGTGTGGAACTGCGAGAGTCGCACTCCGCGTTCGGCGATGCGGCTCATCGCGGGCATCTCGACCAGCCCGCCGAAGCAGTCCCACGTCGCGATGCCGGTGTCGTCCCAGACGAGATAGAGGACATTCGGCGCGTCGGGCGGCGCGACCGGAGCTTGGTAGGGCCCCCAGTCCGCCTCGGAGTCACGGACGTCGAGTTCGATCCGGCCGTTGAATGCTTCTGCCATCTCGCTCCTCGCGTACGCGTGTCCCCAGGACCGTCCGGAGACTACACCCGAAACGCGTCTGGCGGCCGAGAAATTGACGATGCCGGCAGTTTGGCCCCGCGACCCAACCACCACTGCACCGCCAGCAGTGGGAGGGACCAGCCGAGCAAGGCGCCCACTCCCGCCACCACCCAGAGGTAGTGCTCCGCGTCTCCGCCAAAGACGCTGTGCTGCAATGGTCGTAGCCCGATGAAGAGTATTGGCGTCCACATCCGGTTGGTGATGATCGACAACGCGAGCGTTGCGCTGCGGACCATGTGGCGCCGGTGGTCGACGAAGCGGCGCGCCTTGGCGGCCAGGTACCCGTTGACGGTGAACCACAGCCACAGTGCGGCGAGGACGACGTTGCCCACCGCCAGAATGGGCCCGAACGGCGTGGCGGCTCCAATCACCATCGCGCACAGCGCCGCCGGGATCGCCGTGAACACGTACAGGCGCCCGACGCGGCGATGCAGTGCCGGGCGCCTGCGCCGCAACCCCGGCCAGATCTGCGCCACGGCGGCCACCATCGCGACGGTCGCCAACGCGACGTGACCGACCAGCAGCGGATAGTGCAGCCCGAAGGTGGCCGGAACCCTGGACTCGGCGGGGTCGCCGGTGAGGTACGGCGGGACGGAGTAGACGAGGAATCCCGCGACGATGACACCGAGCGCGGCGGCCGGCCAGCTCATGCGGATAGGCGCCGATGCGTACGTCATACGCAACAGCGTATAGAGTACGCACCGGTCGCGCATGGCATTAGTCTGATCGGACATGACCAGCCAATCCGGTGACGATGTGCCACTGCCAAGGGCGCTGGAACTGCTCTGGGCGCAAGACGTGCCCACGCGGAGATCGCGCGGCCTGACGCGGGAGCGCATCGTCACGGCGGCCATCGAGTTGGCCGACGCCGACGGGCTTGGCGCGTTGTCCATGGCCCGGCTCGCCGAACGGCTGGGCAGCGGCACCATGTCGTTGTACCGCCACGTCTCGAACAAGGACGAGCTGCTGGTGTTCATGCTGTCGGCGGCGGCCGACCCACCGCCCCCGCCCGCCGATCCGTCGAATTGGCGTCGCGCACTCACGGATTGGGCAGACGGTCTCTGGGAGGTGTACCACCGCCATCCGTGGATCCTGCAAGCCTCGTCGGCCGGTCCGCCCGCCGACCCTGGCCAGTTGTCCTGGCTGAATGCGGGATTGTCAGCGCTCGGCGCCACCACACTCTCCGAGCGCGACAAGTTCGGCGCCGTCATGGCCGTGCTGCACTTCGTCCGCGGTGCGGCGGCACTCGCCATCGAGGCAGGCGCCATGCCGGACCTGGCGTATCCCGGTCTGCTCAAGCGGTTGATCGACGGGGCGCGGTTCCCCGCTCTGGCCGCGGCCATCGAGGCCGGGGTGTTCGACGGTGCGATTGGGGATCCACTGGCCGAATTCCACGGCGGCTTACAACAATTGCTCGACGGAGTCGAGGTGAAGGTCGCCGCGGCGGCCGACTAGGAAACGAAGATGCCCCCCGCACGCCGATGGCGTCCGAGGGGCTTCTCGCGAAACGTCTGGTACTACTTGGCCCTCTCGAGGACCTCGACGAGGCGCCAGCGCTTGGTGGCCGACAGCGGCCGCGTCTCCATCAACGACACACGGTCGCCGACGCCGGCGGTGCCGTTCTCGTCGTGCGCCTTGACCTTGGTCGTGGTGCGAATGATCTTGCCGTACAACGGGTGCTTCGAGCGGTTCTCCAGTTCGACCACGATGGTCTTCTGCATCTTGTCGCTCACCACGTAGCCGATGCGCGTCTTGCGCTGGCCACGCGGCTTCTCGGTGCGCGCAGTGTGGTTGGCACCGGCCTGCACGTCGTCGGTCTTCTTGTCTGCCATTACGAATCCTCACCAACGGGTCCGGAGGCCAGACCCAACTCACGTTCACGAAGCACGGTGTACACGCGTGCAATCTCCTGCCGCACGACGCGCAGCCGACGGTTGTTGGCCATTTGGCCGGTCGCCATCTGGAAGCGAAGGTTGAACAGCTCTTCCTTCGACTCGCGGACCCGGGCGGCGAGCTCGTCGTCGGTCAACTCGCGCAGTTCGCCAGGCGAAACTCCTACTGCCATCAGAACTGCTCCTCTCGGGTGATGATGCGTGCCTTGATCGGCAGCTTGTGGATGGCGCGGGTCAGCGCTTCCTTGGCCACCGCTTCATCGGGGTAGCTGATCTCGAACAGCACGCGGCCCGGCTTGACGTTGGCCACCCACCACTCGGGCGAGCCCTTGCCGGAACCCATGCGGGTCTCGGCGGGCTTCTTGGTCAGCGGGCGATCCGGGAAGATGTTGATCCAGACCTTGCCGCCACGCTTGATGTGCCGGTTGATGGCGATACGAGCGGACTCGATCTGCCGGTTGGTGACGTAGGCATGCTCCAGTGCCTGGATGCCCCAGTCGCCGAAGCTCACCGAGGTGCCGCCACTGGCAACGCCACGCTGACGCGGGTGGTGCTGCTTGCGGTGCTTTACCTTGCGGGGAATCAACATGATTTAGCTCTCCGTGCTCTCTGCCGCTTCTGGGGCCGCAACGGCCTCGGGAGCGGCGGACGTGTCAGCGACGGGCGTTTCCTCGCTTGCGGCGCGCCCTGCTTCGGTGCTCGTCGCGGTGGTACCCGAGGCGCCACTGCGGCGCGGACGGGTGCCCGTCGGACGGTCACGTCGGGGACGCTCTGCGCCCGCAGGAGCGGGGGCGGCGAGCTCGCGCTTGCCACCGACGACGTCACCCTTGTAGATCCAGACCTTCACACCGATCCGGCCGAAGGTCGTCTTGGCCTCGTAGAGGCCGTAGTCGATGTCTGCGCGCAGCGTGTGCAGCGGCACCCGACCCTCGCGGTAGAACTCCGAGCGGCTCATCTCCGCACCACCGAGGCGACCCGAGCACTGCACCCGGATGCCCTTGACGTTCGGCTGACGCATGGCGGATTGAATCGCCTTGCGCATCGCCCGACGGAATGCAACGCGGTTGCTCAGCTGCTCGGCGACACCCTGGGCGACCAGCTGTGCCACCGACTCGGGGCTCTTCACCTCGAGGATGTTGAGCTGAACCTGCTTGCCGGTCAGCTTCTCCAGCGTGCCGCGGATGCTGTCCGCTGCCGCGCCACGACGGCCGATGACGATGCCGGGACGCGCGGTGTGGATGTCTACCCGGACTCTGTCGCGAGTCCTTTCGATCTCCACCTTGGCGACGCCGGCACGCTCGAGCTCGACGTTGCGCTCACCGGGGATGACGAACGGCGCGAACAGCCGACGACGGATCGCCACGTCTTCCTTGACGTATTCCGCGTACTGCTTGTCGGCGTACCAGCGGGACTTCCAGTCGGTGGTGATGCCGAGGCGGAAGCCGTGGGGATTGATCTTCTGGCCCACTACTCCGAGCCTCCCTTCGAATCAGAAGTCTCGGAAGCCTTCTCGGTCGCCGCCTTGGTGGCGGGCGCCTTGGTGGCAGGTGCCTTCTTGGCGGGAGCAGTGGCGGCTGCCTTACTGCCCTGTGCGCGACGCGCCCTGGTGGACGACGCCGATGCCGAAGCCTTGGCGCCCTTTTCCCTCGGCGGTCGACTCTCGACGATCACCGTGATGTGGCTGGTGCGCTTGCGGATTCGGTAGGCACGCCCCTGGGCGCGCGGCCGGATGCGCTTGGCGGTCGGGCCCTCGTCGGCGTGGATGGTCGCGACCACGAGGGTCGACGGATCCAGGCCATCGTTGTTCTGGGCATTGGCCGCTGCACTCGCGATGACCTTGGCGACGGGCTCGCTGGCGCCCTGGGGCGCCCAGCGGAGGATGTCGAGCGCCTCGGTGACGGACTTGCCGCGCACCAGGTCGATCACGCGGCGCGCCTTGGAAGCCGAGACACGCACGAAGCGCGCCGAGGCAACCGCGGACGGATACTCAGTCGTCGTAGTCATTACCGCCGCTTCGCTTTCCGGTCGTCCTTGATGTGACCCTTGAAGGTCCGGGTCGGGGCGAATTCGCCCAGCTTGTGACCAACCATGGCCTCCGAGACGAACACCGGGACATGCTTGCGGCCGTCGTGGACGGCGAAGGTGT
>NZ_JAVRQA010000160.1:0-2896 GCF_032161845.1 Mycobacterium sp. | reverse complement strand
AACTCGCCGCATTCGGTGCTGCTGATGCTCGCGGTGGTCAAGTGCGGTGCAGTCGCAGGAATGCTGAACTACCACCAGCGCGGCAAGGTTCTCGCGCACAGCTTCGGCTTGCTCGACGCGAAGGCCGTCGTCGCGGAGACCGACTTCATCGAGCCGATCACCGAGAGCGAAGCGGAGACCGAGGGATTGATGACCCTCGACGAGCTCGAGCAGTTGGCCGCATCGGCACCCGCAACCAATCCGGCCACCACCGCCGCGGTGCTCGCGAAGGACAAGGCCTTCTACATCTTCACCTCGGGCACGACGGGTATGCCGAAGGCGAGCGTCATGACCCACTACCGGTGGCTTCGCGCGCTCGCGGGGTTCGGCGGCCTCGGGATGCGGCTGACCACCGACGACACTCTCTACTTCTGCCTGCCGCTCTACCACAACAACGCGTTGACGGTCGCGCTGTCGTCGGTGCTGAACTCGGGGTCTTCACTGGCGATCGGCAAGTCGTTCTCGGCGTCGAAGTTCTGGGACGACGTCATCCGCTTCGACGCGACGGCGTTCGTCTACATCGGTGAGATCTGCGCCTATCTGCTCAACCAGGAGCCAAAGCCGACCGACCGGAAGCACCACGTCCGCGTGATCGCGGGCAACGGTCTGCGTCCGACGATCTGGGATGAGTTCACCAAGCGGTTCGGCATCGAGCGAGTGTGCGAGTTCTACGCCGCGAGCGAGGGCAACACCGCGTTCATGAACGTCTTCAACGTCGACAAGACCACCGGAATCTGCCCCACGCCAATCGCGTTCGTCGAATACGACGACGAGACCGGTGGGCCCAAGCGTGGCAAGGACGGCCGCGTGCACAAGGTCAAGACCGGGGAGCCGGGCCTGCTGCTGTCCAAGGTGAGCAACTTTCAGCCCTTCGACGGCTACACCGACAAGGAGGCCACGGAGAAGAAGCTGGTGCGCGGTGCCTTCAAGGACGACGACGTGTGGTTCAACACCGGTGACTTGATGCGCTCACAGGGCTTCGGTCACGCCGCATTCACCGACCGCCTCGGCGACACCTTCCGCTGGAAGGGCGAGAACGTCGCGACCACCGAGGTCGAGGCAGCCATCTCCACCGATCCACAGGTCGAGGAGGCCACGGTGTTCGGCGTCGAGGTCGATGGCGCGGGCGGCAAGGCAGGCATGGCGGCGATCCAGCTCAAGGACGGCAAGGAGTTCGACGGCAAGGCGCTCGCCAAGGCCGCCTATGAGCACCTTCCCGGGTATGCGGTGCCGCTGTTCGTCAGGATCACCGGCGAGCTCGCGCACACGTCGACGTTCAAGAGCCAGAAGGTAGACCTGCGCAAGGAGGGCTACGGCGGCAACACCGGCGAGGGCGACGAGGACGCCGGTGAGATCGAGGACGCCATCTACGTCCTGGCGGGCAAGGACGAGGGCTACGTCGAGTTCTACGACGAGTACCCGGCCGAAGTGGTCGACGGCAAGCGCCCCAAGAATTAGGCGGCTTCGGCGCGGCTAGCCTGGTGGACGTGCAGTCGACGTTCCTTGGCCGTCCGGTGGCAGGCGACCGCGCGCTCATCATGGCGATCGTGAACAGGACGCCGGACTCGTTCTACGACCGCGGCGCCACCTTCACCGACGACGCGGCGAAGGCGGCCGCTCACCGGGTGATCGAAGAGGGCGCCGACGTCGTCGATGTCGGCGGCGTCAAGGCAGGGCCGGGTGCGGTCGTCGACGCCGACGAGGAGATCGCCCGCGTGGTGCCGTTCATCGAATGGCTCCGCGGCACCTACCCCGATCAGCTGATCAGCGTCGACACGTGGCGCGCGGCCGTTGCCAAGCAGGCCTGCGCCGCAGGTGCTGACCTGATCAACGACACCTGGGGTGGCTCCGATCCCGAACTGCCAGGCGTCGCCGCGGAATTCCGGGCCGGCCTGGTGTGCTCACATACCGGCGGCGCGGTGCCACGGACCCGACCCTTCAGGGTCAACTACGGGTTTACGTAGCGAGGGGTGGTCGACGTCGTGATCGCAGAGGTGACGGCGGCTGCCGAACGCGCCGTCGCCGCCGGGGTTGCCCGTGACGCGGTAATGATCGATCCGACGCACGATTTTGGTAAGAACACTCATCATGGCCTTAGTTTGTTGCGCCACGTAAAAGATCTTGTAAATACCGGATGGCCTGTCCTTATGGCGCTGAGCAACAAGGATTTCGTCGGGGAGACTTTGGGTGTGGGTTTGACCGAACGCTTGGAGGGCACCTTCGCGGCGACGGCCCTTGCCGCCGAGGCGGGTGCCGCGATGTTCCGAGTGCACGAAGTGGGACCCACTCGACGCGTGCTGGAGATGGTCGCGTCGATCCAAGGGGTGCGTCCACCGACGCTGACCACGAGGGGACTGGCATGACCGTGACACCTGAACTCGACGCCGCCGACGCCGTGGCGGGACACCGCTGGCTCACCGACCACACCTGGCGCAGGCCGACGTGGACGGTCGCCGAACTCGAAGCCGCGAAGGCGGGGCGCACCATCTCGGTCGTTCTGCCCGCGCTCAACGAGGAGGAGACCGTCGCATCGGTGGTCGGAACCATCACTCCTCTGCTCGGCGGCCTCGTCGACGAGATCGTGGTTTTGGACTCCGGCTCGACCGACGAGACCGAGATCCGCGCGCTGGCGGCGGGGGCGAAGGTGGTCAGCCGCGAGGTGGCGCTGCCCGAGGTGGCGCCGCAGCCGGGCAAGGGTGAGGTGCTGTGGCGCTCGCTCGCCGCAACCACGGGAGACCTGGTGGTCTTCGTCGACTCCGACCTCATCGACCCCGACCCCATGTTCGTGCCGAAGCTGCTCGGCCCGCTGTTGACGACCGACGGGGTGCACCTGGTCAAGGGCTTCTACCGTCGCCCG
>NZ_JAVRQA010000159.1:0-10754 GCF_032161845.1 Mycobacterium sp. | reverse complement strand
TACCGCATCGAACTCGGTGAAGTGCGTTCGGCATTGGTCGCACTGGAGGGCGTCGAACAGGCCGTCGTCATCGCCCGTGACGGCCGGGTGGGCGGCAAGCGCCTGGTGGGATACGTCACGGGGACGGTCGACCCGGTCGTGGCACGTGCGGCACTGGCCGAGCGCCTGCCCGCCTACATGGTTCCTGCGGCGGTGGTCGGCCTGGCAGCGCTGCCGGTCACGGTCAACGGCAAGCTCGACACCAACGCCCTGCCGGAGCCGGAGTACACCGAGGGCAGCTATCGCGCCCCCGGCAGCCTCACCGAGGAGATTCTGGCAGACGTCTACGCCAGGGTCCTCGGGCTTGAGTCGGCGGCCGTTGGCGTTGATGACTCGTTCTTCGACCTCGGCGGCGACTCGCTGTCGACGATGCGCCTAGTCGCGGCGATCAACGCCGCGCTGGGCGTGGAGCTTCCGGTGCGCGCCGTCTTCGAAGCTCCCACCGTCGCCCAGTTGGCGCCTCGGATCGGTGCTGCCGACGGTCGACTCCAGCCACTGGTCGCGGTCGAGCGACCCGCGGTCATCCCGTTGTCCTTCGCCCAGAATCGGTTGTGGTTCATCGACCAATTGCAGGGCCCGTCACCGGTGTACAACATGGCGGCGGCCATGCAATTGAACGGTGGCCTGGACGTCGGGGCACTCGGTGCCGCGCTGGCTGACGTCGTGGCTCGGCATGAGAGCCTGCGGACGCTGTTCTCGGCGCAAGAGGGTTCACCGGAGCAGATCGTGGTGCCCGTCGAGCACGCGGATCTCGGGTGGAACGTCGTCGATGCGACCAGTTGGTCGCCGGGCCGGTTGCGCGAGGCACTCGAGGTCGCGGCGCGCGAGACCTTCGATCTGGCCACCGACATTCCATTGCGGGCGCGCCTGTTCCGGGTCACGGACGACGAACACGTGCTGGTGGCCGTGCTGCACCACATCGCCGCCGACGGATGGTCATTGCGGCCGTTGGTCGCCGATCTCGGTGCGGCGTATGCCAGCCGGTGTGCGGGTCAAGCCCCGGACTGGGCGCCCCTTGCGGTGCAATACGTCGACTACACGCTGTGGCAACGCGCGCAGTTCGGCCGCCTCGACGACAGCGACAGCCGCGTTGCCGCGCAGCTCGCCTACTGGGAGGGTGCGCTGGCCGGGCTGCCCGAGCGGGTCGAGCTACCCACCGACCGGCCGTACCCGTTGATCGCCGACATGGCCGGTGCCACCGTGGCCGTGGACTGGCCGGCCGAACTGCAACTGCAGGTCAACAGGTTGGCCCGTGCGCACAATGCGACCAGCTTCATGGTGATCCAGGCCGCGCTGTTGGCGCTGCTTGCCAAGGTCAGCGCCAATACCGATGTGGCCGTGGGCTTTCCGATCGCAGGTCGGCGTGACCCCGCTCTCGACGATCTCGTCGGCTTCTTCGTCAACACCCTGGTGCTGCGTGCCGACGTCGCCGACGACCCCAGTTTCGCCGAGCTGTTGACGCAGGTCCGAACGCGCAGCCTCGAGGCCTTCGAATACCAGGACGTGCCCTTCGAGGTGCTTGTCGAGCGGCTCAACCCGACCCGAAGCCTGACCCACCACCCTCTGGTGCAGGTGATGCTCTCCTGGCAGAACTTCACCGGCCTGACCGATCCGGCGGCGGCCTCTGGTCTGAAGGGCGTCGACGTCACGCCGATTCCGCTCGGCACCCAGTCGGCCCGCATGGACCTCACCTTCTCGCTCGCCGAAAGGTGGTCCGGGACAGGTGCGCCGGCAGGTATCGGCGGCGAGGTGGAGTTCCGCACCGACGTGTTCGACGTCGGCACCATCGAATCGTTGGTCAAGCGGCTGGAGCGGCTGTTGGTGGCGATGACCGCCGAACCGGAGCGGTCGCTGTCGTCGGTGAGTCTGCTCGACGAGGCCGAACACGCCCGGCTCGACGTGCTCGGCAACCGGACGGTGCTGACCCGTCCGCCGAGCTCGCCGAAGGCAATCCCCGAGTTGTTCGCCGAGCAGGTGGCCCGCACCCCGCAGGCAATCGCGCTCACCTGCGCCGGTCAGTCCTCGACGTATGCGGAGCTCGAGGAGGCGTCCAACCGGCTGGCCCACGTGCTGACCGATCGCGGCGCAGGGCCGGGACAGACTGTGGCGCTGCTCTTTTCGCGGTCGGCCGAGGCGATCGTGTCGATCCTCGCGGTGCTGAAGTCGGGGGCGGCGTACCTGCCGATCGATCCGGCGCTCCCGTCGGCGCGGATTGAGTTCATGCTCGGCGACGCCGCGCCGATCGCCGCCGTCACCACCAGTGAGCTGGCCCAGCGACTCATCGGGTTCGACGTCGCCGTCATCGACGTCGCAGACCCCGGTCTCGACACCCGGCCAGGTACGGTGCTGACGGCGCCCGCTCCCGACGACATCGCCTATCTGATCTACACCTCGGGCACCAGCGGAGTGCCGAAGGGCGTTGCGATCACCCATCGCAACGTCCTGCAGTTGTTGAGCTCACTGGGTGCCGGATTGCCTGACGCAGGCGTCTGGAGCCAGTGGCACTCATTGGCGTTCGACGTGTCGGTCTGGGAGATCTTCGGGGCGCTGCTGCGCGGCGGGCGGCTGGTCGTCGTGCCCGAGTCGGTGGCCCGCTCACCGGAGGATCTGCACGCCCTCCTGCAGGCCGAACACGTCAGCGTTCTGACTCAAACTCCGTCCGCCGCAATGATGTTGTCGCCGCGGGGGCTCGAGGCGACGGCGCTCGTCGTGGCAGGCGAGGCCTGCCCGACGGAGTTGGTGGACAGGTGGGCACCGGGTCGCGTCATGCTCAACGCCTACGGGCCAACGGAGGCCACCATCTACGCGGCGGTCAGCGCACCGCTGGCGGCGGGTTCGGGTGTCGTGCCCATCGGTTCGCCGGTGCCTGGGGCGGCGGCGTTCGTTCTCGACGAGTGGTTGCGGCCGGTCCCGATCGGCGTCACCGGTGAGCTGTACGTGGCAGGCGCAGGCGTGGCGGCTGGCTACGTCCGACGGTCAGGGCTCAGTGCGTCCCGGTTCGTGGCGAGCCCGTTCGGGGGGACGGGGGCGCGCATGTACCGCACCGGGGATCTGGTGCGCTGGGGCGCCGACGGACAGCTGCAGTATCTGGGACGCGCCGACGAGCAGGTGAAGATCCGCGGCTACCGCATCGAACTCGGCGACGTCCAAACGGCATTGGCCGCGATCGACGGTGTGCAGCAGGCGGTGGTGATCGCCCGTGAGGACCGTCGCGGTGACAAGCGTCTGGTCGGCTACTTCACCGGAACTGCCGACCCGGTCGAGGCGCGTGCCGCGTTGACCGCCCATCTTCCCGGCTACATGGTGCCCGCCGCGGTGGTGGCCATGGCGGCGCTGCCGCTGACCCCCAACGGCAAACTCGACAAGCGCGCCCTGCCCGCCCCGACCTACGGGGACGTCGATGCCTACCGCGCTCCTGGATCACCCGTCGAGGAGATTCTGGCTGGCATCTACGCCGAGGTGCTCGGGCTCGCCCGCGTCAGCGTCGACGACTCGTTCTTCGAGCTGGGCGGCGACAGCATCATGTCGATGCAGGTCGTTGCGAGGGCCCGCGCTGCGGGGCTGATGTGCCGGCCGCGCGATCTCTTCGTCGAACAGACCGTGGCACGACTGGCGTTGGTGGCCAGCGCCACCGACGGTGCAGCCGAGGAGATCGACGACGACGGCATCGGGCCGGTGCTGGCCACCCCGATCATGCGGTGGCTGGCAGGCGTCGAAGGGCTGGGTGGGCAGGTCGACCAGTTCAACCAGACCGTGCTGGTGCAGGCTCCGGCCGGCGCCACCGAGGTCGACGTGGCGGTCGTGTTGCAGGCCATGCTGGATCGGCATGCGATGTTGCGACTGCAAGTCGACAAGTACACTGACGGCGCCAACGCCTGGTCGTTGCACGTGCCCGAGGCGGGATCGATCGATGCCCGCGACTGCCTTCACGTGGTGGCGGAACTGTCCGAAGTGGCGGTGACGGCGGCGCGCTCGCGGTTGGATCCGGCGGCCGGGAAGATGCTCAGCGCGATCTGGGTGACCCCATCGAGGCAACTCTTGCTGATCATTCACCATCTCGCGGTCGACGGGGTGTCGTGGCGAATTCTCCTGGAGGACTTGAACATTGCCTGGGCGCAACACCGTGCCGGGCAGCCGGTCGCGTTGCCTGCGGGCGGGACGTCGTTCGCCAGGTGGGCGGAGCGACTCGGTGAACACGCCAGGACCCCCGAGGTCGTCGCCCATGCGGACGCCTGGCGAAGGGTGGCGACGACGCCGGCGGCGCTGCCTGCGGTGCAGCCCGACGTGGATACCTTCGCCACCGCCGGTCAGCTGTCGGTGTCGCTGGACGACGTCGACACCGTCCAGACGCTCCTACGTGAGGCGCCTACGGCATTCCACGCCGGGATCAGTGACGTCCTGCTGATCGGGTTCGCCTTGGCGGCTGCGGAATTCGTCGGCAGCGGCGGCGCACCGATCGCGATCGACGTCGAAGGCCACGGTCGTCAAGAGGAGTTGGGTCGGCAGGAGGAGCTGGGCCGTGACGTCGACCTGTCCCGCACCGTCGGCTGGTTCACCACCAAGTACCCGGTGTCCCTGTCTCTTGGCGAGCTGCCCTGGGCGCGAGTGATGGCGGGCGACGCGGCGCTCGGCGCTGTCATCAAGGACGCCAAGGAGCAGTTGCGCGCGCTGCCTGACGGCCTGACCTACGGTCTGCTGCGCTACCTGAGCGACGAGACCGCGCTGAATGACCCTGCGGCCCAGGACCCGCCGATCGGATTCAACTATCTGGGCCGGCTCGGTAGTGGCCCCGAGCTGTCCGACGACGTGTGGCGGGTCAGCCGGGAAGGTTCGTCGGTCGTCGGCGTCAGCACCGCGGTGCCGATGCCCCTGGCGCACACCGTGGAGCTCAATGCCGGCACCGTGGACACCGACGCAGGCCCGCAGCTGCATGCCAACTGGACGTGGGCGCCCTCGGCTCTCGACCGTGCGGCGGTCACGCGGCTCAGCCGGTTGTGGTTCGAGGCATTGACGGGGATCAGCGCCCACGTGCGCGCCGGTGGGGGCGGGCTGACCCCGTCCGACGTGGCGCCCGCGCGGTTGAACCAGCAGCAGATCGACGAGCTGCAGTCACGCCATCGCATCGCCGACATTCTGCCGGTGACCCCGCTGCAGCAAGGGCTGCTCTTCCATTCGCGCACCGCACGGGCCGGCATCGAAACGGCCGACATGTACGCGGTGCAGCTGAATCTGACCTTGACCGGTCCACTGGACCCGCACCGCCTTCGCGAGGCGGTACACGCGGTGGCCGAGCGTCATCCAAACCTGTCCGCCCGATTCTGCGACGAGTTCGACCAGCCCGTCCAGATCATTCCGGCGGTCCCCGTAATAGCCTGGCAGACCGTCGATTTGGACGAAGACGGAGAAGGCCTCGAGCGATTCTGCAGCGCGGAGCGTGCCGCCGTTGGCGACCTCGCTCACCAGCCACCGTTTCGGGTGGCTCTGATCCGCACCGGCGAGCATCGGCACCGACTGGTACTGACCACCCACCACATCGTGATGGACGGCTGGTCGATGCCGATCGTGCTGCGCGAGATCTTCGTCGGCTATTACGGGCAGCGGCTGCCCGCCGTAGCGCCGTACCGGAAGTTCGTCACCTGGCTGGCCGAGCGAGACGTCGATGCGGCCCGCGCGGCCTGGGCAACGGCGTTGGCAGGATTCGACACCCCGACGCTCGTCGGTCAGGGGAATCGGCCGCAGGGTCGGCGAGACGCCCGCTCCTTCCGGCTACCCGAGCAGACCACCCAGGCCATCGGCGAACTGGCACGCTCCCGCCACACCACCGTGAACGTCGTGCTGCAGGGTGCGTACGCGCAGGTGCTGGTGCGGCTAACCGGCCACCACGACGTCGCCTTCGGCACGGCCGTGTCGGGTCGGCCAACGGACGTGGCAGGTGTGGAGTCGATGGTCGGCCTGATGATCAACACGGTGCCGGTACGGGCGAACCTGACCGCGGCCACCAGCACCGCCGATCTGCTCGATCAGTTGCAAAGAAGCCACAACGAGACGCTCGAGCACCAGCATCTGGCGCTTGGCGAGATCCACCGAATCACGGGGCAGGACATCCTCTTCGACACGCTCTTCGCGTACGAGAACTACCCGCTGGGTGAGGCCACGTCGGGGGGCAGCGGTGAGTTGGCCATCACCGAGTTCACCAGCCACGAGCGGAACCACTATCCGCTGACGGTGCAAGCCATGCCGGGCAGCGAACTGGGGCTCCGCGTCGAATACGACACCGAGGTCTTCGATGCAGCGGGCATCGAGACGCTGGTCGAGCAGTTCGAGCGGGTGCTGGTGGCGATGACTGCCGAGCCCGCGCGACGGCTCTCGTCGATCGAGCTACTCACCGAGGACCAGCACACCCGGCTCGACCAGATCGGTTGCCGGGCCGCGCTGGACGGGCCGACGGTCGCGGCCACGTCGATTCCCGAGCTGTTCACCGCCCGAGTCGAGCGCACGCCCGCGGCCACGGCCGTCACCTTCGGGGAGCGGTCGATGACGTACCGCGAGCTCGACGAGGCCGCGAACCGCCTGGCGCACCTCCTGGTCGCCAGTGGTGCCGGTGCGGGTCAGTCTGTGGCGCTGATGTTCTCGCGGTCGGCCGATGCGATCGTGGCGATTCTGGCGGTGCTCAAATCAGGGGCTTCCTACCTGCCGATCGACCCGGCCGTGCCCGCCGAGCGGCTCGCGTTCATGATGGCCGACGCCGCGCCGGTCGTCGCGATCACCACGGGCGGCCTCACCGAGCGGTTCGACGACCTTGGCGTGTCGGTGATCGACCTCGATGACGCTGCCGTCGGCGCGCAATCCAGCGCGGCACCACCCGTGCCTGCCGCCGACGACGTCGCCTATGTCATCTACACCTCCGGCACCTCCGGCGTGCCCAAGGGGGTGGCCGTGACGCACGGCAACGTGACCCGAATGTTCGGTTCGCCGGACGACGGCGTTGCGCCTGGACGCGCCTGGACGCAGTGCCACTCGTATGCCTTCGACTTCTCGGTGTGGGAGATCTGGGGTGCGCTATTGCACGGCGGGCGCCTGGTGATCGTGCCGGAGGCCGTCGCGGCCTCGCCGCAGGAATTGCACGAAATGCTGGTCGCCGAACGGATCGACGTCCTCACCCAGACTCCGTCTGCGGCCGGGGTGCTTTCGCCGGAGGGGCTGGAGTCCGCGGCATTGCTGGTGGGCGGCGAGCCCTGCCCTGCCGAGTTGGTGGACCGGTGGGCGCCGGGGCGGCTGATGGTCAATGCCTACGGCCCCACCGAGACCACGGTGTACGCCGCGATGAGTGCGCCATTGGTCACGGGTTCGACCGCGGGTATGTCCACGGGCGCAACGGAATCGGTGCCCATCGGGTCCCCGGTGCCAGGGGCGGCGTTGTTCGTGCTCGATGCCTGGTTGCGCCCCGTCCCGCCCGGTGTCGTCGGCGAGCTGTACGTGGCAGGCGCCGGCGTGAGCGTCGGGTACGTGCGGCGTTCGGCGCTGACCGCGTCGCGGTTCGTCGCCTGCCCGTTCGGTGCTGCCGGAGCGCCGGCCGAAAGAATGTATCGCACCGGGGATTTGGTGCGTTGGGCTGCCGGCGGGCAGCTGCAGTACGTCGGTCGCGTCGACGAGCAGGTCAAGATCCGCGGGTTCCGCATCGAGCTGGGCGAGGTCCGGGCCGCCCTTGCCGGCCTCGACGGCGTCGAGCAGGCGGTGGTGATCACCCGTGAGGACCGCCCCGGTGACACGCGCATCGTCGGTTACGTCACCGGCACCGCGGACCCCGCCGGGCTGCGCTCGCAGCTGGCCGACCGGCTGCCCGCGCACATGCTTCCGGCAGCGGTAGTGGCGTTGCCTGCGCTGTCCGTCACCGTCAACGGCAAGCTCGACATCCGTGCGTTGCCTGCCCCGGAGTACCGCGCAGGCGAATACCGCGCTCCGAGCAATCACACCGAGGAGGTGCTGGCCGGAATCTACGGCCGGGTCCTCGACGTCGAGCGGGTCGGGGTCGACGAGTCCTTCTTCGACCTCGGTGGCGACAGCATCTCGGCGATGCGCTTGGTCGCAGCCATCAACGCAGGCCTGGACACCGAGCTCTCGGTGTCTGCCGTCTTCGAGGCACCCACCGTGAGTACGTTGGCCGAGCGTCTGCTGATGAACCCGGCTCCGGATCACGAGATATCGCCGGTCCAGATCCTGAAGGCAGGTAACGGCGTGCCGATGTTCTGCATCCATGCGGTGAGTGGGGTCAGTTGGCCGTACCAGGTTCTCGGTGGGTACCTCGATCGTCCGATCATCGGAATTCAGCAGGCCCGTGACGGCGACGAGCCCGAATCGATCCGCGACATGGCGGCGATCTATGCCGACCGGATTCAAGCGAGTCATCCGGCCGGCCCGTATCACGTGCTCGGCTGGTCCTTCGGCGGCGTCGTCGCCCACCAGGTCGCCATCGAGCTCGAACGGCGCGGTGGCACGGTCGAACGCCTCATCCTTCTGGATGCCGAGCCCAGCCTGAGCAGCTTGGCGAGCCATGCCGTGGACAGGAAGCAGCTGGACCGCCTCGTTCAAGAGCGAGGCGACGACGAATCCGCGCGATACAGTCGGCTTCTGGAGCAAATCGTGGACAACTTCGAGGCCAACGTCCGGTTCTATGACGATCACGAAGCCGGGGTGTTCCACGGTGATCTGGTCATGTTCTCCGCCGAGCGGGACGAGCGTGACCGGAGTTCCTTCCTGCAGCGCAGTTGGCAACCGCACGTGGCAGGCGACGTCATCGTGCACCCGGTCGATTGCACACATCAGGAGATGCTGACCACCGCCGCGCTGAGTGGGTACGGCGAGCACGTCAGCCAATTACTCGACCGCGGGTCGACGTGAAGTTGACCTGGCCGCGTAGGCCGACCGGGTTGCCGCGCCGCAACCCCGCCGCTGGCTCGTCCGTCAACGACATGTTCGGGCGCCTCGCCGACGTGGTGGTGCGCCGCCCATGGCTGGTGATCGGCGCCTGGTTGGTGCTGGTCGCGGTGCTGGCGGTGGCGGTACCCCCGTTGATGCGCATGGCCAGCGACCAAAGCCAGGAGTTGCTGCCGAGCGATTCCGAGGTGATGGCAGCGACCCGGCAGATGACCGAGGCCTTCGGTGAACCAGGGATCCAGAACATCGCCCTGGTGGTGCTGACCGACGAGCACGGGTTGACCAGTGCGGACGAGGACGTCTACCGCACCCTGGTCGACAGGTTGCATGCCAATCAGCGCGACGTCGTGATGGTGCAGGACTTCATCTCTCAGCCACCGCTACGCGATGTGATGGCCAGCAAGGATCACCAGGCGTGGTTCATTCCGGTCGGCATTGCCGGCGAGTTGGGTTCGCCGGAGTCGAATGCATCCTATGAGCGCGTCGTGGACACCGTCACGCAGACCGTCGCAGGCTCGTCACTGACGATGCACATGACGGGGCTGACGGCCACCGTCGCGGAACGCGAGCAGCTGGGACTGCGGGATCTGCGGGTGATCGAAACCGCAACCCTGGTCATGGTTTTGCTGATTCTGCTCGTCGTGTATCGCAATGTCGTCACCATCCTGCTGCCGCTGATCACCATCGGGATCGCGCAGGCGGCCGCGACGCAGGTGGTCGCCGGGCTGGCGCAACTGGGTCTGGCCATCTCCCAGCAGACGATCGTGTTCATGAGCGCGATGATGATCGGTGCCGGCGTCGACTACGCAGTCTTTCTGATCAGTCGCTATCACGAATATCTGCGGCAGGGCTTGGAATCCGATGAAGCCGTGGCGCGGGCGCTGACGGCCATCGGCAAGGTCATCGCTGCCTCCGCGGCGACGGTGGCGATCACCTTCCTCGGCATGAGCTTCACCACCCTCAAGGTGTTCTCCACCGTCGGGCCTGCGTTGGCCGTCTCGATCGCGGTGACCTTCCTGGCCGCGATCACCCTGCTGCCCGCGATGCTGACGCTTGGCGGCCGCCGCGGCTGGGTGGCGCCGCGACGGGAGCTCACCAACCAGTTCTGGCGACGGTCCGGCATCCACATCGTGCGGCGTCCGGTCGCCCACCTCGTCGCCAGCCTGGCCATCCTGGTGCCCCTCGCTGGGTGTGTCCTCTTGCTGCACACCAGCTATGACGCGCGGAACACGTTGCCGCCGACGTCAGGAAGCAACGTCGGGATGGCCGCGATCGAACGCCACTTCCCGGCCAGCCTCACCGCCCCGCAGTACGTCTTCATCCAGTCCCCGCACGACCTGCGCACCACCAAGGCGCTGTCGGACCTCGAGCAGATGGCACAACGGGTCAGTCAGCTGCCCGACATCGCGGCGGTGCGGGGAGTCACCCGTCCCACTGGCGCACCGCTGGAGCAGGCCACGCTGAGCTTTCAGGCCGGCGAGATCGGCAACACTCTCGCGGACGCCTCCGCGAAGATCACCGCAAGCACCGACCAGCGTGCGGCGTTGACCGGCGGAGCCGACAAGCTCGCCGACAGTCTGTCTACCGTGCGCGACGAATTGACCAAGACGACCGGCGTTCTCGACGGCCTCAGCAAGACGATGGCCAACATCAAGGATCAATTGGAGAGCTCTCAGGAGTTCCAGGATGCCCAGCGGGAGCTGGCCGACGCGCAAGCCGCGGGCGGCCCGAGCCAGCCAACCCGGTCGGGCAGCGAGAACTTCCATGACATGGTCGGCATC
>NZ_JAVRQA010000158.1:0-16075 GCF_032161845.1 Mycobacterium sp. | reverse complement strand
TGACGCGATGGACCGACAACGACATGTTCGGCCATCTCAACAATGCGGTGTACTACGAACTGTTCGACACCGCGATCAACGCGTGGCTCAACACCAGCACTGGGGTCGATCCGGTGACGGCGCCGTGGCTGGGGGTCGTCGCCGAATCAGGCTGCCGCTACTTCGCGGAGCTCCAGTTTCCCGATCCGCTCGTCGTCGGGTTGGCCGTCACCCGGCTCGGGACCAGTAGCGTCACGTACCGTCTCGCGGTCTTTCCGCCGCCCGAGGACCCTGGTGTCCCGAAAGGCGTTGCCGCAGTCGGGCATTGGGTGCACGTGTACGTCGATCGCGATACCCGCCGCCCGGTGCCGATCCCCGCCGTGTTGAGAACCCTGCTGGAAACCGCCGTCGTCACCTGACCCGATCGCGTTCCGCTGCAGCCGATAGGCTCATCCGATGCCACTCGTGAGCAAGACCGTCGAGGTCGAGGCCTCCGCCGAAGCGATCATGGCGATCGTCGCGGACTTCGAGTCCTACCCCCAGTGGAACGAGGAAGTGAAGGGGGTGTGGGTGCTCGCCAACTATGACGACGGACGGCCGAGTCAGTTGCGACTCGACGCTGCCGTCGGCGGCTTCGACATCAGCTACGTCCAGGCGATCTACTACCCAGGCGAGAACCAGATTCAGACCGTCATGCAGCAGGGTGACCTCTTCTCCAAACAGGAGCAGTTGTTCTCCGTAGTGGCAATGGGACCGACCACGCTGTTGACCGTCGACCTCGACGTCGAGACGACGATGCCCGTGCCAAAGCCGATGGTGAAGAAGATGGTCAACGACGCACTGGACCACCTGGCGGACAACCTGAAGACACGCGCCGAGACGCTCGGCGCTGGGGGTCCCCCCGCTTGCGGGGGAGAGCGGAGCGACAGCTAGGTCCAGAGACCCAGTTCGTCGAGGCGCGCAGTGAGTCGCCGGGCCGCGTCGGTGAACTGATGGTCCGTCAGCCGGACCACGGTGTCGACGTCGTGGCGGCGCAGGGCTGCGATCAGCTCGCGGCGGTTGACGACGGCGTTGCGGCCCCACTGCGGGTCGCCGGCGTAGATCTTCGGCGGCAGGTACCTGGCCGCGTGAAGAAGGAACCACGCCAGCTTGATTCGGCCCGAAGCCCGGTTCAACGCGCGGTGGAAGGCGAACTCGGCGTTGACCACGTCATCGGTGTCGCGCCGCTCGATGGCGTCGGCCACCGTCTCGGCCAGCCGCTCGAGTTCGTCGATCTCCTCCTCGGTGATGCGCTCGGCGGCCGACCTGACGAGCTGGCCGGCGATCACGGCCTGCAGCCAGAAGATGTCCTCGATGTCGTCGCGGGTGAAAGCGGACACCATGTGGCCCCGATGCGGTTCCAGCTGCACCATGCCCTCGCCGCGCAATGTCCGCAGCGCCTCGCGGACGGGGGTGATGCTCACCCCGAGGTCGGCCGCCGTTTCGTCGAGCCGGATGAAGGCACCCGGCCGCAAGGCGCCGGACATGATGCGGAACCGCAGGTGCGCGGCCACTTCATCGGAGAGCTGTTCGCGCCGAAACTCGCGGCGCGGCTTGGTTGGCACGATCACGACGCCTCGGCTTCCATGAATCCCCGCTGTCAGTCCCGTAGGCCGGGGTTGTCCCCGAGCCGCCGAGGCCATAGTGTGACCGGGGCAACACCATGTTTGATCAAATATCAACGCCGCGCAACCTGCGCATCGCAATACAGGGAGCACCAGACGTTGACCGCTACGCCAGCCTCGGATCGGCAGCTCGTCGAGCAGCCTTACCTGGCACGTAGACAGAACTGGACCAGCCAGCTCGCCCGGCACGCCTTGATGCAGCCCGGCGCGACGGCGCTCCGGTTTCTCGGCCAGACGACGACGTGGGGTGACCTCGAACGTCGCGTCACCGCACTCGCGGGCGCACTCTCCCGCCGCGGCGTCGGGTTCGGCGACCGCGTCCTGATCCTGATGCTCAACCGCACCGAATTCATCGAGTCGGTGCTGGCGGCGAATCTGCTCGGTGCCATCGCGGTGCCGGTGAACTTCCGCATGACGCCGCTCGAGATCGCATTCCTCGTCGGCGACTGCCAGGCGCGGGTCGTGGTGACCGAGCCGGTTCTCGCGGCGGTCGCGACCGCGGTCCGCGACCTCGATCCCACGCTGGCCGACGTCATCGTCGCCGGTGGGACCACCGAGGATGGACTGCTCGGGTACGACGATCTGCTCGCCGAAGAGGGCAGCGCGCCCGACCCGGTTGACATCCCCAACGATTCGCCCGCGCTGATCATGTACACCTCGGGCACCACCGGACGCCCCAAGGGCGCGGTGCTGACCCACGTCAACCTCTCCGGCCAGGCGATGACGCACCTGTTCACCAGCGGTGCCGACCTGAACCACGACGTCGGCTTCATCGGTGTGCCGCTGTTTCACATCGCGGGCATCGGCAACACCATCACCGGCCTGCTCCTCGGCCGGCCGACGGTGATCTACCCGCTGGGTGCCTTCGATCCCGGCGCACTGCTCGACGTGCTGGAGAGCGAGCAGGTCACGGGTATCTTCCTGGTGCCTGCGCAATGGCAGGTGGTGTGCGCCGCCCAGCGCGCCAAGCCCCGCCAACTGCGATTGCGCGTGCTGTCCTGGGGTGCGGCCCCGGCCTCGGATACCCTCTTGCGCGACATGGCCGCGACCTTCCCTGGCACCCAGATTCTGGCCGCCTTTGGTCAAACCGAGATGTCACCCGTGACGTGCATGCTGCTGGGTGAGGACGCCATCAGGAAGCTGGGCTCGGTCGGCAAGGTCATCCCGACCGTCGCGGCGCGCGTCGTCGACGAGGACATGAACGACGTTCCCATCGGTCAGGTCGGCGAAATCGTGTACCGCGCACCGACATTGATGGCCGGCTACTGGAACAACCCGAAGGCGACGGCGGAGGCCTTCGCCGGTGGCTGGTTCCATTCGGGCGACCTCGTTCGCCAGGACGACGAGGGCTACGTCTGGGTCGTCGACCGCAAGAAGGACATGATCATCTCCGGCGGCGAGAACATTTACTGCGCCGAGGTCGAGAATGCGCTGGCCGCGCACCCGTCGATCGGCGAGGCGGCGGTGATCGGCCGTCCCCACCCGAAGTGGGGAGAGGTTCCCGTCGCGATCGTCGCGCTGGGAACGCCGGGGCAATCGGGTCTGACTCTCGGCGACCTCGAAGAATTCCTCACCGAACGCCTGGCTCGATACAAGCACCCGAAGGCGCTCGAAGTCGTCGACGCGCTGCCGAGGAACCCCGCCGGCAAGGTTCTCAAGACGGAACTGAGGGAACGCTTCGGCGCCGGAGGTTCGATTGACGCTGACGAAAGTTCTTCTGCTCCAACGGTTTCAGCCAACTCGGCGGAAGGCTGACCTCCGATGACGAGTTTGCCAACGCGCCCGATGACAATCCTGCCGATGCGGTGCACCGCGCCGATCCCATCGGGTACTCTCCTGTGGTCCGCCTTACTACCCATGAGTAGGGAGACAGTGATCACACACACGAAGCTGGGGCAAGGAGGGGGCGTGCGACAGCATCTGCCGTTGCGCCGCAGGAGTCGCGGCTTCGTCACGCAAGAGATGGAAGCCCACCGGTGACGGCGCAGACGCCGGGGTTGTTCGACTACGTCCGCGACCAGGTAAAGCCAGGTCTAGAGGCTGTCGGCGGTTTCGTGAAGATGTGCGTCCTCACGGGCAAGGCACTCTTCCGCAGGCCCTTCCAGTGGCGCGAGTTCATCCTCCAGGGCTGGTTCCTGATGAGGGTCGCCTTCCTGCCCACCATCGCGGTCGCCATCCCGCTGACCGTGCTCATCATCTTCACGCTGAACATTCTGCTTGCCGAGTTCGGTGCCGCCGACATCTCCGGCGCGGGTGCGGCACTCGGAGCGGTGACGCAGCTCGGCCCCCTGGTAACCGTGCTGGTGGTTGCCGGCGCCGGGTCCACCGCGATTTGCGCAGACATCGGTGCGCGCACCATCCGCGAGGAGATCGACGCCCTCGAGGTCCTCGGCATCGACCCGATCCACCGCCTAGTGGTTCCCCGCGTGATCGCCTCGACGTTCGTCGCCTTCCTTCTCAACGGCGCCGTCATCACCATCGGTCTGGTCGGCGGCTTCATCTTCGGCGTCTACATCCAGAACATCTCCGCAGGCGCCTACGTGTCGACCCTGACGCTGGTGACCGGCCTCCCGGAGGTGCTGATCTCGGTCGTCAAGGCCTTGATCTTCGGCCTGATCGCCGGATTGGTCGGCTGCTACCGCGGCCTCACCGTCTCCGGCGGCGCCAAGGGCGTCGGCACGGCAGTCAACGAAACCCTGGTGCTCTGCGTCATCGCTCTGTTCGCGGTGAACGTCATCATGACCACCATCGGCGTTCGATTCGGAACGGGGCGCTGACATGTCCACAGCTACGGTCCTGAGATCCCGCTTCCCCCGCGCCATCGCTGGCAGCGAGCGGCTCGTCAGCTCGCCTGCGCGGTTCCTCGACAGCATCGGCCACATCGCCTGGTTCGTCGTCACCGCCGTCGGCTCCATCGGGCACGCCTTCCGGTTCTACCGCAAGGAGATGCTGCGGCTGATCGCCGAAATCGGCATGGGCACGGGTGCCATGGCCGTCATCGGTGGCACGGTCGCCATCGTCGGCTTCGTCACCCTCTCTGGTGGCTCGCTGATCGCCATCCAGGGATTCGCGTCGCTCGGCAACATCGGCGTCGAGGCGTTCACCGGATTCTTCGCCGCCCTGGTCAACGTGCGCATCGCCGCACCGGTCGTCGCGGGCCAGGCGCTGGCCGCCACGGTCGGCGCCGGTGCGACCGCCGAGCTTGGTGCCATGCGCATCAGCGAGGAGATCGACGCGCTCGAGGTCATGGGCATCAAGTCGATCTCGTACCTGGTGTCGACGCGCATCATGGCCGGCTTCGTCGTCATCATCCCGCTCTACGCGATGGCGATCATCATGTCGTTCCTGTCGGCGCAGATCACCACGACGCTGTTCTACGGCCAGTCGACCGGCACCTACGAGCACTACTTCCAGACGTTCCTGCGTCCCGACGACGTGGCCTGGTCCTTCGTGCAGGCGATCATCATCTCGGTGATCGTCATGCTCAACCACTGCTACTACGGCTTCTACGCCAGCGGCGGCCCGGTCGGCGTCGGCGAGGCCGTCGGCCGCTCGATGCGCGCGTCGCTGATCGCCATCGTCCTGGTCGTCCTGTTCGCTTCGTTGGCGCTTTACGGCACCAACGCCAACTTCAACCTGACGGTGTAGCCGATGACCGCTCCTGGCCAGATGCAACTACCGGTCAACAAGCCGCGCACACCTCCGTACAAGGTGGCCGGCCTCGTCTTGCTGCTGATCGCCGCGGTCGTCGTCGCGTTGGTGTCGATCCAGTTCAAGGGTGGCTTCAGCGACCCCGAGAAGCTGACGCTCATCTCCTCGCGCTCCGGTCTGTCGATGGATCCCGGTTCGAAGGTCACCTACAACGGTGTCGAGATCGGCCGGGTCGCCGACATCACCGCGATCGATGAGAACGGTGAACCGAAGGCCAAGGTCATTCTGGACGTCGACCGCCAGTTCACCAACTTGATTCCGTCGAACGTGGATGCCCAGATCAAGGCCACCACCGTGTTCGGCAACAAGTACATCGCCTTCTCCTCACCGGCGAAGCCGTCGCCGCAGCGGGTCAGCCCATCGACGCCGATTCAGGCATCCGGCGTCACCACCGAGTTCAACACCCTGTTCGAGACCGTGGTGTCGGTGGCTCAGAAGGTCGACCCGATCAAGCTCAACCAGACGCTGACCGCGACGGCGCAGGCCCTCGACGGCCTCGGCGAGCGATTCGGCCAGTCGATCGAGAACGGCAACACGATCCTGGCGGACGTCAATCCCCTGCTGCCGCAGCTCCGCAAGGACAACCAGCGACTGTCGGAACTCGCCGATGTGTACTCCAACGCCGCACCCGATCTGTTCGACGGTCTGAACAGTGCCGTCACCACGGCCAAGACGCTGAACGACGAGCAGGGCAACCTCGATCAGGCGTTGATGGCGTCCGTCGGGTTCGGCAACACCGGTGGCGAAGTCTTCGAGAAGGCAGGCCCCTACCTGGTCCGCGGTGCCGCTGACCTCGTGCCGACGAGCGCACTGCTCGACGAGTACAGCCCGATGCTCTTCTGCACCATCCGCAACTACCACGACGTCGAGCCGAAGATCGCCTCGTCGCTCGGCGGCAACGGCTACTCGCTGCGCACCCATTCCCAGGTCCTCGGCGCGGCCAACCCCTACGTGTATCCCGACAACCTGCCGCGGGTCAACGCCCGCGGCGGCCCCGAGGGCAGGCCAGGCTGCTGGCAGTCCGTCACCCACGACCTGTGGCCGAACCCGTACCTGGTGATGGACACCGGTGCCAGCATCGCCCCCTACAACCACTTCGAACTCGGCCAGCCCATCGCGATCGAGTACGTCTGGGGACGTCAAATCGGGGAGAACACGATCAACCCATGAGAATCACCGGTACAGCGATCAAACTCGGCGCACTCTCTCTGGTGCTGCTGATGTTCACCGCGCTCATCATCGTGGTGTTCGGCCAACTGCGGTTCGATCGCAGCACCGGCTATTCCGCGATCTTCAAGAACGCCAGCGGCCTGCGCGCGGGACAGTTCGTCCGTGCCTCGGGCGTCGAGGTCGGCAAGGTCTCCAAGGTCGAACTGATCAACGGCGGCAATGAGGTAGAGGTCAACTTCGACGTCGACCGCTCGCTGCAGCTGTTCCAGGGGACGACGGCGTCGATCCGGTACCTGAACCTGATCGGCGATCGCTACCTGGAACTCAAGCGCGGCGACGACAACACCAAGCTTCCCGCCGGCGGCACCATCCCGGACACCCGCACCGAGCCCGCACTCGATCTCGACGCGCTGATCGGTGGATTCCGCCCGCTGTTCCGGGCGCTGGATCCCGACAAGGTCAACACGATCGCCTCGTCGATCATCACGATCTTCCAGGGTCAGGGCGGCACCATCAACGACATCCTCGACCAGACGGCCTCGTTGACCTCGGCGCTGGCCGACCGCGACCAGGCGATCGGTGAGGTGGTCAAGAATCTCAACACCGTCCTGGACACGACGGTCAAGCATCAGCAGCAGTTCGACGAGACGGTCAAGAACTTCGAGACGCTGGTGACTGGGCTGAAGAATCGCGCCGACCCAATCGCGTCGTCGGTGGCCAACATCAGCAACGCGGCAGGCTCGGTGGCAGATCTCCTCGGCGACAACCGCCCGCTGCTGCAGAAGACGGTCACCGACCTCGAGATCCTTCAGCAGCCGCTGGTCGACCAGAAGGACCAGTTGAACGACACGCTGATCAAGATTCCCGCCGCGCTGAAGATCATCGGCCGAGCGGGCGGCATCTACGGTGACTTCTTCAACTTCTACGCCTGCGACGTCACTCTCAAGTTGAACGGTTTGCAGCCGGGTGGCCCGGTCCGCACGGTCAAGGTCTGGTCTCAGCCATCGGGTAGGTGCACACCGCAATGAGGAGTATCGAAGGCAACAACCGGATCCGTAACGGGTTGGTGGGCATCATCATCCTGACGCTCGTCATCGGCGTTGGTCAGAGTTTCGCCAGTGTGCCGATGATCTTTGCGCAGCCGAACTACTACGCGCAGTTCACCGACACCGGCGGTCTCAACCCCGGTGACAAGGTGCGGATCGCAGGCGTCGACGTCGGCGAGGTTAAGTCGATGGAGATCGAGGGCGACAAGGTCGTCATCGGTTACTCCCTCAACGGCACGAAGATCGGCACCGACAGCCGCGCCAACATCCGGACGGACACGATCCTCGGACGCAAGAACCTCGAGATCGAGCCAAAGGGCTCAACCGCACTGGGCGCCAACGGAGTTCTGCCTGTCGGCCAGACCACGACGCCGTACCAGATCTACGACGCCTTCTTCGACGTCACCAAGGCGGCCTCCGGCTGGGACACCGAGTCGGTCAAGAAGTCGCTGAACGTGTTGTCGGAGACCATCGACCAGACCTACCCGCACCTGAGCGCGGCGTTGGACGGCGTTGCGAAGTTCTCCGACACCATCGGCAAGCGCGACGAGGACATCAAGAAACTGTTGGCCAACGCCAACAAGATCGCCGGTGTGCTCGGCAGCCGCAGCGGACAGATCAACGACCTCTTGGTCAACGCCAAGACCCTGCTGGCAGCGATCAACGAGCGGTCGTACGCGGTTGACATGCTTCTCGAGCGGGTGGGTGAGTTCTCCACGCAGGTAAAGGGTTTCATCGACGACAACCCGAATCTGAACAAGGTGCTGACGCAGCTGCAAACGATCAGCGACGTGTTGGTGGCCAGGAAGTTCGACCTCGCCGACACGCTGACGTCCCTGTCCAAGTTCACCGGTGCCCTCGCCGAGGCCATCGCCTCGGGTCCGTACTTCAAGGTGATGCTCGTCAACCTGCTGCCCTACTGGATCATTCAGCCGTGGGTCGACGCCGCCTTCAAGAAGCGAGGCATCGATCCCAACGAGTTCTGGCGCAATTCGGGGCTGCCCGAGTTCCGGTACCCAGATCCCAACGGCCAGCGCCAAGCCAACGGAGCGCCTCCGGCTGCGCCGACACCGCTGGAAGGTACCCCCGAACATCCCGGTCCGGCCGTGATCGCCGGCTCGCCGTGCTCCTACGCGCCCGGTCCGGGGAACTTCCCCACCGCAGGCAATCCGTTGCCATGCACGCAGGCAGAGAATGGACCATTCGGCCCGAATCCCTACGGCACCAACACCTACGGACCGCCGGACGTGCTCGGGGCGCCTGCGGACCCGAACGCGCCGCCGCCGGCCCCCGGCGTGCCAAGCGCCGCGTTCCCCGGTGAGTACCCGTCACCCGTCCAGGGGATCCCCCCGGCTCCGTTCGCCCCTGGTCCGCCAGGAGCCAGGACGGTTCCGGCGACGCCCGGTCCGTCCGATCCGTACATCGCGCCGGGATCCCTTCAGGGAGACGGCACCTCGCCGCCACCGCCCGCGCTGGTCGGTCCGATTCCGCCCCCAGGGCCGGGACCGCAGGTCGGTAGTGGAGGCGAACCGCTACCCGGTAATCCGCCGTTCCTTCCGCCCGGATCACAAGGTTAGGGGGCCACAGAGATGTCGACGATCTTCAACGTCCGAAACATGAAGTTGCCCGCGCTGACCAAGGCGTCGCTGATCGTGGGCACGCTCATCGTGATCGTGGCGGTAGTGGCGGCCTTCCTCGGCTGGCATCTGTACAAGAAGCTGACCACGAACACCGTGGTGGCTGAGTTCCCGCAGACGTTGGCGCTCTACCCGGGCGACAAGGTCGAGATCATGGGTGTCCGGGTTGGTTCGATCGACAAGATCGAGCCGGCCGGGGACAAGATGCGGGTGACGTTCAACTATGAGTCGAAGTACAAGGTCCCGGCCAATGTCACCGCCTCGATCCTGAACCCCAGCCTGGTCGCCTCGCGCACCATCCAGCTGGCCCCGCCCTACACCGGCGGCCCCGTCATGGAGAGCGGCGCGGTGATCCCCGAGGACCGCACCCAGGTACCGGTCGAATACGACGAACTGCGGGACTCCCTCAACCGTATTTTGACCGACCTTGGCCCCACCAAGGAACAACCCAAGGGCCCCTTCGGTGATGTCATCGAATCCTTCTCCGACGGTCTGGCCGGCAAGGGCGAACAGATCAACAAGACCCTCAACAGCCTGTCCGAGGCGTTGACCACCCTCAACCAGGGGCGCGGCGACTTCTTCGGCGTGGTCAAGAGTTTGGCGCTGTTCGTCAACGCGCTCTACAAGAGCGATCAGCAGTTCGTCGCCCTCAACGACAACCTGGCCCAGTTCACCAACGCCTTCAGCAACACCGACCGCGAGGTCGCCAACGCGGTGCAGGACCTCAACCAACTGCTCACCACCACCCGCGGCTTCCTCAACGAGAACTCCACGGTGCTGACCAAGGACGTCAACAACCTCGCCGACGTCACCAACGCGATCCTGCAACCCGAACCCCGCAAGGGCTTGGAAACCGGCCTGCACGTCTACCCGAACCTGGCGGCGAACGTCGTCAACATCGCCGCACCGAATGCCGGTGGCATCGTCGGTCTGCCGGTGATCAACAACTTCGCCAACCCGATGCAGTTCCTCTGCAGCTCGATCCAGGCCGGTAGCCGGCTGGGGTATCAGGATTCTGCGGAACTGTGCGCGCAATATTTGGCGCCGATCCTGGACGCGATCAAGTTCAACACGCTGCCGTTCGGGTTGAACCAGTTCAGCACCGCGATGACGCTGCCCAAGCAGATCGCCTACTCCGAGCCGCGGCTGCAACCCCCGCCGGGATACAAGGACACCACCGTGCCCGGTGTGTTCTCCCGCGACACGCTGTTCTCCCACGGCAACCACGAGCCGGGCTGGACGGTCGCCCCGGGCATGCAGGGTGTCGAGGTGCAGCCGTTCACGCAGAACATGCTGACCCCGGAATCGTTGGGCGAGCTCATGGGTGGCCCCGACATCGTCGCACCGCCCGCCCCGTACGCGTTCGGGGTGAACGACGGCCGGCTGCCCGGCCCGCCGAATGCCTACGGCGAGAACAGTCCGCTGCCCCCGCCGTGGTACCCGCAGCCCGGCCCCCCGCCGGCACCCGCACCCGGGGTCATCCCCGGTGACCCACTGGGCGCCATCAGCCCAGCCGCCGGACCACCGCCCGCCGCCGCACCCGCGCCGGCCGGACCACCGCTGCCCGCCGAAGCAGGAGCTGGCTAATGCTGAAGCTGAAGCGTGTGAAGCTGAGGACCGTCGCCAAGCGCGGCGGGGCGCTGCTCGCCGCCGGTCTGATCCTGACGTCGTGCGGCTGGAAGGGCATCGCGAACGTGCCGGTGCCCGGTGGCGCAGGTACGAGCGCGGACAGCATGACGATCTACGTCCAGATGCCGGACACCTTGGCGCTCAACGTGAATAGCCGCGTGCGCGTCGCCGATGTGTTCGTCGGAAGTGTCCGGGCGATCGAGTTGAAGAACTGGGTCGCGACGTTGACATTGGACGTCCAGCCCGGGCTGAAGCTGCCCGCCGATACCAGGGCCGCGATCGGCCAGACCTCACTGCTCGGCTCGCAGCACGTGGAACTCACCGCGCCTGCGGACGCCTCGGGCCCGTTGCTCAAGAGCGGTGACACCATTCCGCTCGCTCATGCGAGTGCGTTCCCGACCACGGAGCGGACGCTGGCCAGCATCGGCACCATCCTTACCGGCGGCGGAATTCCGAACCTCGAGGTGATCCAGACCGAAGTCGCCAACATTCTTGGCGGGCGCGGAGATCAGATCCGCGAGTTCCTCGGGCGCCTCGATACCTTTACCGCCGAGTTGAACGACCAGCGCCAGGACATCACGCGCGCGATCGACTCGACGAACCGGTTGCTGTCCATCGTCGCGCAACGCAACGACACCCTGGACCGCGTGCTGACTGAGTTCCCGCCGCTGATCAAGCACTTCGCCGATACCAGGGATCTGTTCGCCGATGCGGTGACCGCACTCGGTCGCGTCAGCAAGGCGACCAACGACGCGCTGTCAGAGGCGAATCCGGACATCACGGCCAACCTTCAGAACTTGCAGCGGCCGCTCGTCCAACTGGGCAAGGCGTCGCCGTATCTGCTTGGCGCATTGAAGGTGATCGGAACCGCGCCGTTCAGCATCGAGAACGTGCCGAAGGCGATTCGCGGTGACTACATCAACGTGTCGCTCAACGTCGACCTGACGTTGTCGGCCATCGACAACGGCTTGTTGTCCGGCACCGGTGTGTCCGGCATGCTGCGGGCCCTCGAGCAGTCGTGGGGCCGCGATCCAGCCACCATGATCCCGGACGTGCGGTTCACCCCGAACCCGCACAATGCGCCGGGCGGACCGCTGGTCGAGAGAGGTGAGTGAGCGATGCTGACCCGCTTCATCAAGATCCAGCTGGTTCTCTTCAGCATCCTGACGGTCATCGCGTTGGTCGTCCTCGGTTGGTACTACCTGAAGCTCCCGAGCGTCGTGGGCATCGGGCAGTACGAGCTCAAGGCCGAACTGCCCCGATCGGGTGGCCTCTACTCGACGGCCAACGTGACGTACCTCGGTACTCAGATCGGCAAGGTCACCGACGTCCGACCCACCGAGCGCGGCGTGATAGCCACCATGAGCATCGACAGCGATCAGAAGATCCCGGCCGACGCCACCGCGAACGTGCACTCCGTGTCCGCGATCGGTGAGCAGTACCTGGACCTGGTGTCGACGTCGGGCACGCCGGGCAAATACTTGCCAGCGGGTTCGACGATCACCAACAGCACGGTGCCCAGCGAGGTCGGGCCCGCGCTCGACGCCGCCAACAACGGCCTGGCCGTGTTGCCGAAGGAGAAGATCGACTCGCTGCTGACCGAGACGTCCCAGGCGGTCGGCGGCCTCGGCCCCGCGCTGCAGCGACTGGTGGAATCGACGACTGCCATTGCGAGCGACTTCAAGGACAACCTCGGCCCGGTCAACGACATCATCAACAACTCGACGCCGATTCTGGACAGCCAGGTCAACTCGGGTGACGCGATCTCGCAGTGGGCGGCCAACCTGAACACCATCGCGGCGCAGACTGCCGAGCAGGATCAGGCGTTGCGCAGCGGCCTGCAGCAGGCGGCCCCGACGGCCGATCAGCTCAATGCCGTGTTCGGCGACGTGCGGGAAGCGCTACCCCAGACCCTGGCGAACCTCGCGATCGTCACCGACATGCTCAAGCGCTATCACAAAGGCCTCGAGCAGGCGTTGGTGATCCTGCCTCAGGGCGCGACCGTCGCCCAGGCGGGGACGATCTTCGAGGGCGAGGGCCTGCTGCACTTCGGCCTGTCGATCGGCCAGCCGCCACCATGCCTGACAGGCTTCCTGCCTGCGTCGGAGTGGCGTTCGCCGGCCGACACCTCCACCAAGCCCCTGCCCGACGGCCTCTACTGCAAGATCCCGAAGGACTTCCAGGGCAACGTCGTTCGCGGTGCGCGCAACTACCCGTGTGCGGACGTGCCCGGTAAGCGCGGGGCGACGCCGGAGGAGTGCCGCAGCAACACGCCCTACGAACCGTTGGGCACCAACCCGTGGTACGGGGATCCGAACCAGATCCTGACGTGCCCCGCGGCAGGGGCGCGTTGCGACCAGCCGGTGAAGCCCGGCTACGTGGTGCCCGCACCGACGATCAACAACGGGTTGAATCCGTTACCCGCCGACCAGCTGCCACCGCCACCGTCACCGATGAGTGACCCGTTGACGGCGCCTGGCCAGGGTTCCGTCGCCTGCAGTGGCCAGCAGCCCAACCCTTGCATCTACACTCCGGCAGCAGGTCCTACCGCGGTCTACTCCCCGTCCAGCGGGCAGGTCGTCGGTCCCGATGGAGTCCAGTACTCCGTCACCAACTCAAGTGATCCAGGAGAAAACGGATGGAAGGAGATGCTGGCACCAGCCGGCTGAACCCCCCCGGAGGGCAGGAGCGAAGCGACCCGGGAAGTGAACCCGGAGGGCAGGAGCGAAGCGACCCGGGAGAACGCATCCACCTAGAACCCGACACGTCGGACCAGTCCGACGCACAATCCGATCGATTGCAGGATCAGCCCGCCGAGGCAGAAGCCGCGGAAGGGGTCGATGAGCACGTTGTCGAGGACACGGCAATTGCTCAGGAGGACGTGACGCGCCGCCCCGAGCGGTTCGGCCGCGGCTGGCTCGTCGCGATCTGCCTTGCGCTACTCGTCCTGACGGCGGGCGTCGGCGTCGGCGGGTACCTCGCGCTGAAGTCCCACGATCAGAGCGAAGCCATGGCCAAAGAAGATGCCCTCGCACTGGCGCGCGCGAAGGACTGTGTCGCAGCGACCCAGGCTCCCGACATCGCGGCGATGACGGCCAGCCAGACCAAGGTGATCGAATGCGCGACCGGCGACTTCGGCGTCCAGGCGAACCTCTTCGCCAGCATGCTGGTCGAGGCCTACCAGGCGGCGAACGTGTCGGTCCAGGTATCGGACATGCGCGGAGCCGTCGAAAAGCACAATGACGACGGCTCGGTCGACGTGCTGGTGGCGGTCCGCGTGAAGGTCACCAACTCCCAGGCTGCCGACCAGGAGCAGGGCTACCGACTCCGGGTGAACATGGCGCCCGAGGACGGCACCTACAAGATCAACCGACTGGACCAGGTCACCTCGTGACGGCATTGCTCGACGACACCGACGTGACCCCGGCGGCTGGCGAGTTCACCCGCTACGCCTCCTGGCCGGCCCGCGCCGGTGCAATCGCGGTGGACTTCCTGCCCGGCATCGCCGTGATCACCACGATGGCCCTGTTGGCACTGACCACGGCCCGCGGCTCATGGGCGTGGTGGGTGTTCACCGGCACCGCCGCGCTTGCCGTGCTCGCGATACTGGTCAATCGACTGGCCATCCCGGCGGTCACCGGCTGGACGATGGGCCGGGCCGTCACCGGGATCCGGGTCACTACCTCCGACGGCGAACCCGCCGACGGCATCCGGCTGCTGGTGCGCGACCTGGCCCATGTGCTCGACACGGCGGCGCTGTTCGTCGGATGGTTGTGGCCACTGGGGGACAAGCGCCACCGGACATTTGCGGACCTCTTGCTGCGCACCGAAGTCCGCGTCGTCGACCCTGCCGAGGCGCCACGCCGAGACGTCCGGAGGATCGCCGGTTGCGTGCTGCTCGCGGCCGCAGTGCTGTGCGCGGCTGGCGGCGGGCTGGGCTACCTGCAGGTGTACCGCCAGGACCGGGCGCTCGAGAAGGCCAGGATCGAGATCACCGAACAGGGCCCGCGGATCGTCGAGCAGCTGCTGAGCTACGGCACGAAGACCGTGGTCGATGACTTCGCCAGGGCGCAGACGCTGGCCACCGACGGCTACCGTCCTCAACTGATCCAACAGCAACAAGCCGTCCAGAAGTCGGGCGTGACCGACAACGAGTACTGGTCGGTGAGCAGCGCCTTGCTGTCCGCGACGACCGATCGGGCGGCGATGCTGCTGGCGCTGCAGGGCCAACGCGGGTCCGATCCCAACGATCTCAAGTTCATCACCGCGACCGTGCGTGCCGACTTCGAGAAGACGAACGGACGTTGGCAGGTGGCAGTTCTCACCGTGCTCAAGAAGCCATTGACGGGTCAGACCGGTCAGCCGCAGCAGAGCGAGCCCGGCCGATGAGCCCACGTCGCAAGGTCGATGACCAATCCAGGGACTTCTTCTCCGCGAACGCAATCCGATCGAAGAAGCCGCCGTTGCGGTGGGGGCTTCCGTTGACTGCGATGGTCGCCTTCGTGCTGGCCGCCGCGGCGATCGCGGGCAGCGTCTTCATGCTGGTCGGACACGAGAGCCTTACCCGCACCGATGACCGGGATGCGGCCGCGCTGTTCTACGTTCGTGGCTTCATGACGGAGTACACGTCGCTCGATCCGTTCCACGCCAACGACTATGCGGATCGAATTCTCAAGCAGGGCACGGGTGACTTCGCGAAGTCGTTCAAGGAGAGACTGAACGAGATCGTCATTCAGGTCGCGCGCGCCGAACCCACTACGGGCATCGTGCAGGAGGCCGGAGTTCAACGATGGAACGACAACGGCAGCGCCGACGTCCTGGTGGCGACCAACGTAAAATCCACCGGGCCGGACGGCAAGACTGCCATTGAAAGCGGAACCCGTTGGGTCGTAACGACTATCGAGGAGGGACAGCAGTGGAAGATCAGTCAGCTGATTCAAGTGATCTGACCGCCGCCGACGCCGCCTCAGTCCCGCAGGGCAAGGCGGCGCGCAACCGCCACCGGCTGCCGCGGCAGAAGGCGCACCAGGTCGAGCAATCGGACGAAGCGGCAACCGGCGGTGCCACGCCCGACGACGGCCCGGAACCCGTCGAGGCTGCGGACGAGTCGACCCCCGCGGAGACGATCGTCGAGCCGTCCCCCGACCCTGGGCCCGAGGTCGAGACAACCGAGGTGACCGCCCCGACGAAGGGTCGCCGACGCCTGCCGTGGAAGCGCGACAAGGTCATTGGCGACGTT
>NZ_JAVRQA010000157.1:0-2697 GCF_032161845.1 Mycobacterium sp. | reverse complement strand
GGCCCGGAGACTCACCTGCGCGACAGTCTCTCCACCTGGGCAGCCGTGCGTCCAGACGAGCCAGTCGGGTACCACCTTGCGGATGTCGTTCGTGGTCGTGCCCTCGTAATCGCCGTAGTCCCATTCCGCGAGAAGGGGAGACACGTCCTCGACCTTCAGGCCGGCCAGCTCTGCGGTGACGAGAGCCCGATGCCGCGGGCTGCTGATCACGACTGGATCCTTCAGCTGAAGATCGGCCAGTGCCTCGGCGGCCAACCTCGCCTGCTCCCGCCCTTCGTCGGTGAGGTCGAGGTCGGTGCGACTGGTGTGTTTACCAGACTTCGACCACTCGGTTTCGCCGTGGCGAAGCAGCACTAAACGGTGGCTCTCGATGCTCACACCCGGGATTCTGCCCCACGCCGGAGGCGTCGCTCCCGGCGCATGCACCGACGAACGTGCTTGGATGGACACCGTGACGCGGGTTCTGGCGGTCGCCAATCAAAAGGGTGGGGTGGCCAAGACGACGACGGTGGCGTCTGTCGGCGCGGCCTTGACCGAGAAGGGTCGACGTGTGCTGCTCGTCGACCTCGACCCGCAGGGATGTCTGACGTTTTCGCTGGGCCAGGACCCCGACAAGCTGGCGGTCTCGATTCACGAGGTCCTGCTCGGTGACGTCGAACCGGACGCCGCCGTGGTGTCGACGGCCGAGGGCATGGCATTGCTGCCCGCGAACATCGATCTCGCGGGGGCCGAGGCGATGCTGCTCATGCGGGCCGGCCGCGAATACGCCCTCAAGCGCGCCCTCGCGAAGGTGGGACCCGACTACGACGTCGTGATCATCGACTGCCCACCGTCTTTGGGCGTGCTGACGCTCAACGGGCTCACGGCTGCCGGCGACGTGATCGTTCCGCTGCAGTGCGAGACGCTGGCGCACCGCGGCGTCGGCCAATTCCTGCGGACGGTCAACGACGTCCAGCAAATCACCAATTCCGAACTTCAGCTGTTGGGTGCGCTGCCGACGCTGTACGACTCGCGCACGACGCACAGCCGGGACGTGCTTCTCGACGTCGCCGACCGCTACGACCTGAAGGTCCTTGGACCGCCGATTCCGCGCACGGTCCGCTTCGCCGAGGCCAGTGCATCGGGATCGTCCGTGCTCACGGGGCGAAAGAACAAGGGCGCGAACGCCTATCGCGATCTCGCCGATGCTCTGCTCAAATACTGGAAGACGGGCAAGGCGCTGCCGACGTTCGCGCCGGAGCCGTAGTCACCGACGAGGCGTCAGGAGCCGAGGGCGACCAACGTGCCCCCGCGCTGCTCGAGCACCTGGGAGCCCGCGACCGCCGGAATCACCGCCGTCGGAATCGGTCTCCGCGCAAGGTTGACGTGGCTGACGCCCTTTCCGGTCGCGGGCTCGAACACGTCGTAGCCGCCCGTGACCGGCACCAGGAGCTTGCCCGCCATGAACGTCGCCGGTCCCACCGGGACGTTACCGGCGACCGGGCTGACCGTGTACTTGTAGCGCAGGGCGTTCGCGTCGAACACCATCACGCTGTCACCGGTCCACCACGTGACGTAGTCGCCCGCCACTGACACGGTGGCCTGGGGCGACGCCGGCTTGGACATCAGGGTGCTCGCGATGACGGTGCCCGTCTCGTCGTAGACGGTGACGACCGGTTGCGGCGTCGGAAGATAGACCGCGGTGGTGGTGCCGTTGACGGCGACGACCTGGGCGTCCGAGACGTCGGCCACGCCGGGCAGGGGAATGTGCTTCGTGTCGGGCTGGTCCTCTTCCTTGGCAGGCCGCAACAGCGTGAGCCGCATGTCTGGCTGCTGTGGGCACGACTCGAGAACCGACACCGCCGACGAGCTGGCGGCGGCGGATGCCAGCCTGCAGAGCGGCTGGGCAGGGACCTCGCGCTTGAACCGGGCGTCGAGTGCCCCATAGCTGATCGTGCGCGCCATGTCCGACCGCCACTGTTCGAGGCGGCTGTCGCCTGCCGAGAGGACCGTCGAGTCGTCGGAGCTCAACGTCACCTCTTGGTCGGCCTGCGACGTGCGCGTGGGCCCGCGTCGGCCGGTCTTGCCGTCGATCGTGCTCACCTGCCCGCACCCGCGGACATCCGGATAGACCGCCACCGCGTACTGGTAGATCGAGGTGACACCGCACAGGTCGAGGTCGCGCGCATAGCTCCAGAGCACCGCACCCGTCGCGGGATCGCGTCCGTCGACCTGGTGCCCGTCGCCCGTGACGACGCTGCCCGCCGCAATGATCGGCTCAGTCGTCTTCGGGCTTGGGGCGGTCCAGAGTTGCTTGAGCGTCACCGGGACGTCCTTGGCCGTCGTGACGGCCGGTACCGGCGTCGCCGCAGGCCTGCTGATCGTTGCGCGGGCGTCGCTGGTCCACCAGATCAGGGCAGCGGCCACGGCGATCACCACCACGATGGCGGTTGCCGCCATCAGGTCGCCCTTGGTGCGGCGTTCCGGTTTGACCACGTTCTCGACTACCGTGCCTCGCGGCCTCGTCTATCCGGCAGTTGGTGCCGCGGTGTTGGGACGACGACGCCTGCGCCGGCGCCGCGCGGGATTGGTTGCGTCGCCTGCAGGAGCACCGTCGGCCGGCGGGGCGGATTGCTCGGTGGTGTCCGTGTGTTCGGCCTTCTCGGTGTGGCCGGTCGTCTCGACGCGGCCAGCGCCTCCGCCGCGGGTGCGCTGACG
>NZ_JAVRQA010000156.1:0-4702 GCF_032161845.1 Mycobacterium sp. | reverse complement strand
GCCGACGGCGCCTACTCCCCCATCAAGCGGGCCTTGAAGATCGACTCGGAGTACAACGGCTACTCGGCGATCGCGATCCGCGCGGAGATGCCCGCCAACAAGCCGGACTCCGACTCCCTCGACATCTATCTCAACCTGAAGTTCAACGGCGATCAGCTGCCCGGCTACGCATGGGTGTTCCCGTTCGGTGGCGGGCGCATCAACATCGGCCTTGGCTACGTCAACAGTTACAAGGGCTGGCAGCAGATCAACGCCACCCAGTTCATGGGCGAGTTCATGCAGACGCTCCCCCGCGAATGGGGACTGCCACCCATCGAAGAACTGAAGAAGGACAAGCTCGTTCGGGCGTGGCGCCTGCCGATGGGCTTCACTGCGTGGCCGCCGTGGCGTCCCGGAGTCCTCTTCACGGGAGACTCGCTCGGCGCTGGCAAGCCGGCGTCGGGCGCGGGCATCTCCAAGGCGCTCGAGTCGGGCCTCGCCGCGGGTGAATGCGCCCTCGCGGCGCTGACCAACGGTGGGCCCGACGACTTCACCAACTACGCGCAGCGGATGGAAGCCGCCTGGGGCAAGGAGTACCGGCGCGGCCGCTACTTCCACAAGCTCGCGGGCATTCCCACCGTCGCGAACGCGGGCATCAAGTTCATCGACAACTCGTTCTTGCGCGATCGAATGTTGAAGGCGCTGTACAAGAAGGAACAGGGCCCCCAGCACAAGGTGAAGTAGCCCTCCCTGCCGACGGCGACCGGTTGAGATCGCCCAATCGCGATTACGCCAAAAGTCGCGAAGTGTCGCATTCGTCTCATTGAGACAACGGTAAGAAAACGCCCGCGTCACCAACCTTGACCGTTTCGTGTTGTAGCTGTGACATTTGTAGCCCATCGTTACCAAAGTGAAACGAGTGCAACGAGGCATTCTTTACCGGCTACCCGGGAGTTCTCGATGACGTCACTGACCATGCCGCGCCCATGGAGCGCACCGACCCTGCGCAACGCCATGGTGGTGCGCCAGGGAATCGCCTGGGCGGACTACGTCAACGCGGTTGCATTGATATTTCGGCCCGTGGTGGTGACGCTCGGCATCGCCGCTGCGGCCGTGATGTGGCCTTCACACGCGAATGCCGACGTTGCCACCGACTCCGGCACCAGCGCATTGAACGGCGTCGGGATCGGGAACAACGGTCCGGTCAGTACGGCGATTGCCGGTGCGGGACAGTCGATCTGCCCGATGCTGGTGCAACCCGGAAGCCAGCTGGCCACGATGGCGGCGCAAGTATCCGGCCAGAGCGGCTTGGCGCCGACCATTGCGGGCTGGGTCGCAACCATGGTGATTCAGACACAGTGCCCGGGCTGGATGACGTCGCTGTCGAACGGCCAGATGCCCGCCGGGTTGAACACGCTGACCAACGTGGCGGGCCCGGCGCTCGGGTTGCCCAGCACGACGCCGGGCTCCCAGCTGCCGTTCGCGCTGCCCGGCGCCACGCCGGCCTCGCCGGGTGGGTTGCAGATCCCTGGTCTCTGACCGTGCACTACCCCGTGAAGGCGTACTGCACGTTCTCGCCGACGGGTAGGAAGCCCAGTCGCCGGTAGACCCCGTTCGCCACGGGGTTCGCGACGTCGGCGAACAACACCACGTCGCGAGCACCCTGCCGCTGAGCGTGCCGGACGGCCTCGGCGGTGACGGCCGCGCCATGGCCGCGGCCTCTGTGCCCTGGCGGCGTGTAGACCGGACCGATTCGCGACATCCCGAGCAGACAGCCGTGGACTCGCGCCATCGCGACCGGTTCCCCGTTCACCGTCCACAGCACCACGTGCCCGCCAGCGACGGCGATGTCGGCGAGCAGTTCCCGGCACGCGCCGGGGTTCGACTCGCTGCCGAACGCCTCGATGAAGAAGGCGTCGAGCCACCCTACGACCAGCTCCGCATCCTCTCCGGTGGCGAGTCGTGGTTCGCCGACGACTCCCCTCGGCGCAACGAGCTCATCGAGGCGGTACAGCGTCTCCTCGAACGACATCGCGACCGTCGCACCGGTGGCTTCGCTCCACGACTGACTGAAAGCCGTTGCAGTGACTGATGTTCCGCGCACGGCGGGAAGGTCGGCCCGGGCTGGCGCGAGCGCGGCCGCCGCTTCCTTCGCCAAGGTCGGCGGCAGCCCGTTGACCAGCAGCACCGCATCCCTCATCTGCAGCGCCGCACCGACGACCCCGCCGCAGTCGGACGCCGCCAGCAGGAGCTGATCAGTCGGCCACTTCGAGCTACGCAGCGTGGTGAGCTCGGTGGTGAACCGCACCGGGTCCTTGCGGTACACCCAGCGCGCAACCGGGCCGAAGCCATCCGGCGACGCGTACAGGTGAACGTTCATGCGTTCGAGGGTGAGCTACTCCCCGCGGAATCTCCACTGATTTATTTGGCAGGCGGAACAGAACGGTTTGCGTCAGCGTCGACCGCGCTTCGCCTGGCCTGGCTTGCGGGCGACCTTGCCCGCGGCGGCGCGGGCGGCCTGCTTCGCGAGGGTCTTCTCCCGCGCAGAGCGTTTCGGCGCCGGCTCGGCCCGCCCGCGCGACGAGGTGGGTTGGCGACCCCGCACGACTCCGATGAACTCCTCGACCAATGCCGGTTGCTGCCCCGTTCGGACGGCGAGCGCCACGGGACAGGTAGGCGCGTCGGTGACTGGGCGGTACTCGAGATCCTTGCGATGATGCAGTCGCGCCAGCGACTGCGGAACGACGAGCACGCCGACCCCCGCAGCAACGAGTTCTGTTGCGTCCTTGGTGGTCTCGGGCCGGTGCTCGACCTGGACGCCGGGGGCGGCTGCCCACCCGACGACGTCGTCGAGCGGGATCAGGATCGGTTCCCCGTCGAGGTCCGCAACGGTGACCGCGTCGACGGCGCTGAGCAGGTGGTCGGTCGGCACCACGACCACCGTCACCTCCTCGTAGAGAGGGATGACGGCCAGTCCAGACGTGTCGAGCGACGGTCGGAGCAGAGCCACGTCAATGGTGCCTGCCCGCAACGCGTCGGCCGCGTCCGCCGCGGCGACGGCATGCAACTGCAGTGGAACGTCGGGGCGGCGCTGCGCCCAGGTCCGCGCCCACTTCGCGGGTGTCACACCGGGGACGTACCCGACGGTGAGGCAGAGCGGGGTCACCGCCTCAGGCTACCGATGGGCCCACCGATAGGCTCCACTTCATGAGCAGGCCGAACGCGCAGTCCATGAAACCCGCCACAGCGGCGAAGAAGCTGGACGTGTACTTGCCCGCGACGCCTACGGAATTCCAGGAGAATTCGATCACCCGCGCCGACCTCGCCGCGCTGCAGGCGGATCCGCCGCAGTGGCTCAAGGACCTCCGCAAGAACGGCCCGCACCCGAAGAACCTGGTGGCAGCCAAGCTGGGTGTCTCGATCGCCGGCTTGGCGCGGGGTGGCGTCACCGATGCGCTCACCACCGAGCAGATCAGCCAGCTGCTCGAGGAGAAGCCCGAGTGGCTCGATGCGGAACGCGAGAGCTACCAGAGCGTGCTCCGCGAGGAACGACGGGTGAAGGCGCTGCACGAGGATCAGGCTCGCGAGAGCTGACGCGAGTGTGAAAATGGCGACGCAACTCGCGGGAGTTGCGTCGCCAGATTCACTTTCGGCGGCAGTGCCTCACAACATGCAGCTGACGCAGCCCTCCACCTCAGTGCCCTCCAGCGCCATTTGGCGCAGGCGGATGTAGTACAGCGTCTTGATGCCCTTGCGCCACGCGTAGATCTGCGCCTTGTTCACGTCACGCGTGCTGGCGGTGTCCTTGAAGAACAGCGTCAGGCTCAGCCCCTGATCCACGTGCTGAGTCGCCGCGGCATAGGTGTCGATGATCTTCTCGTAGCCGATCTCGTATGCGTCCTCGTAGAACTCGAGGTTGTCGTTGGTCAGATACGGCGCCGGGTAGTAGGCGCGGCCGATCTTGCCTTCCTTGCGGATCTCGATCCGCGAGGCAACCGGGTGGATCGAGCTGGTGGAGTAGTTGATGTACGAGATCGAACCGGTTGGCGGGACCGCCTGCAGGTTCTGGTTGTAGATACCGTGCTGCTGCACCGACTCCTTCAGCCGCACCCAGTCCTCCTGCGTCGGGATGCGAATGTCGGACTGCGCGAACAACTCCCGCACCCGCTCGGTGGCCGGCTCCCACGCCTGCTCGATGTACTTGTCGAAGAATTCGCCCGACTTGTACTTGGAGCGCTCGAAGCCACCGAAGGCCGTACCCCGCTCGATCGCGATGCGATTACTCGCCCGCAGTGCGTGGTAGAGCACCGTGTAGAAGTAGATATTGGTGAAGTCGATGCCCTCTTCGGAGCCGTACATGACCCGCTCACGCGCCAGGTAGCCGTGCAGGTTCATCTGCCCGAGGCCGATCGCGTGAGAGTCGTTGTTGCCCTGCTCGATCGACGGCACCGACCAGATGTGGGTCTGGTCGCTCACTGCCGTCAGGCCGCGGATCGCCACCTCGATGGTCTGCGCGAAGTCCGGCGAGTCCATGGTCTTGGCGATGTTGAGCGAGCCGAGGTTGCACGAAATGTCCTTGCCCACCTTGGCGTAGGTCAGGTCCTCGTTGAACAGCGAGGGCGTCGACACCTGCAGGATCTCCGAGCACAGATTGCTGTGGGTGATCCGGCCCTCGATGGGGTTGGCCCGGTTCACCGTGTCCTCGTACATGATGTACGGGTAG
>NZ_JAVRQA010000155.1:0-3894 GCF_032161845.1 Mycobacterium sp. | reverse complement strand
GCCTCGAGCTCGGCAACCTGGACAAGTTCCCCGCCTACTACCGTTGGTGCTCCGGGCCGACACAACGGGCGATAAAGCGCTTCGAGAGCGTGGGTTTCGAGGTTGAGGATTGGAGTGCGACCTTCGGACACACCTACTACAAGGTGATTCCGCCCTTGGATTCTCTCGAACAGTCCAAGACCAGGTTCTTGTTCAAGCATCCGGTACCTGCACTCACCAGCTTCGCCGTCGTGGTACTTCGAAAGCCCGCGGTACCCTCGGCTGGCTAACGCCACGGCACCGCCGTATCGGGCTCAGGCCCGCGCTGCACTCGCCTAACGGCGCTGCGGCAAACCCGATGAGGTTGCCAGCGTCCTCGACGACGAAGGTTCTCGTCATGGTTCAACTTTCTTCTTCAAGCCGTTCGACGTCGTTGCTAATGTGGTCGACGAACTCATGACAGGAGCGAATTTCGTGATCAATGAATCTGCGAATGCAGATCCGGTTGCTCAACTCGCGAATTACCGATTGGTGTTCATCGGCTCCGCGCACGGCGAAACGTCCGTAGCCGACTATTCAACGAACTTCGTCGAGGCGGTTAAGCCGTATTTCGCCGAGGTGATCGACCATCGGGTTCCCGGCCCCGGAAACGCCACGCTCGCGGACGTCCGGCGGCACCGTAGGGCCGTCAGAGATCACATCGCGGCGGGCCCCCCGGGCCGGGTGCTGGTACATGCCGAATTGTCGACTGGCTCGATGGCCCCCTTCTGGTCGATCGCCGGCCTCAAGGACGTACCGGTCACCGGGACCGTGCATGATCCGCCGCAGGGCCTCTGGTTCGTCGGCCGCACCCGATTCATCGCGAAGCACCGACTGCTCAACCACGCCATTCACTATCCGTTGCGCCCGGTGTCCCGTGCGATCGAAGGTGTCGCATACCGCGACCGGACCCTGTTCGCACTGACCGACGCGGGGCGCCGTTCGATCGAAGAGACTTACCCACGCACACGCGCGCTGTACATACCGTGCATGGCTTTCGACAGACCGGCCATCAAGCCCGTGCAGGACCGACCGAAGGCGGTGGGCTTCTTCGGCTACGCGTACCGCGGCAAGGGATTCGACCAGATCGCCCGGATCCGTGAACTCCTGCCGGACGACGTCTTGATCCGGATTGCCGGCCGAGGGACGGAGTCACTGCCCAAGGCCGACGGCATCGAGATTCTCGGCGGCGTCGACGGTCCCGAAGAGGACGCGTTCTTCGAATCGGTCCGCGCGATCATCGTGCCGTACGGCAAACGACACTGGTACGCCGAAACGTATCCGGCATCGGGCGTTGGCGCTTCCGCGCAGTCCTATTGCACGCCCGTCATCTCCACCGGGTACGGCCCACTGGCGGAGCTGGACGAAGCGACCGGCGCGGTGACGGTGCAACCCACTGCGGAAACCGACGGCGTGGCACGGGCCCTGGTCGAAGAGATCACGTCGCTGGTGAACGATCGCGAGCGCCTCACCCACCTTGGCCTCAACGCCGAGAAGACCAGCCGCGAGCGCTCCCGGGCCGGGACGGGCAAGGCCTTCGCCGAGGCCTGGGCGCGCCTACTGGATCAAACGACGGCAAGTGTCTGAGCTTCCCGCGGCGCCATGGCTACCAACCCCTTGGCGGTGAATTGTGTATCGTCTTTGCTGGCGCAATCATAATGACCAGTGCGCTGGTCAGCCCGCACTTGGGCGGCAATCAAGAGGAAAAAGATGCCTACAGACGCGGTGACGGCCAACTATTGGTCACCGGCCACTAGCGAATTCGGCGATCGCGCGAAAAAGGTAACCGGTCGCCGGGTCCGCGCGCGCGCGCCGTTGCGTCTTGGCCTCGCGGGAGGCGGCACCGACGTGGCGCCGTACTGCGACACCTACGGTGGCCTCGTCCTGAACGCCACCATCGACAGGTACTGCTACGCCACCCTCGAAGAGTGCCTCGATGGCGCCATCGAGTTCTGCGCGCCAGACATTGGCACCGTGGATACGATCACCAAGGCTCCAGACCCCGAGGCCGAGTCGACTCCCCTACATCTTCATCGCGCCATCTACGAGCGAATGAATCGCGAATTCGATCTCGGTAGGCCAAGGGTTCGCTTGACCACGATCTCGGACGCCCCTCCTGGGTCAGGCCTCGGCTCGTCGTCAACACTTGTCGTTTCGGCGATCGAGGCGTTTCGCGAGTACTTCGCCCTTCCGCTCGGCGAATACGACGTCGCGCGCCTCGCGTACGAGATCGAGCGCGAGGACTACGGCCAGGCGGGCGGCAGCCAAGACCAATACGCCGCGACGTTCGGCGGGTTCAACGTCATGGAGTTCGGGCCAGCCGGACGGATCATCGTCAACCCGCTGCGCATCAAGGATGCGACGCTACGGGAGTTGGAAGCATCGATCGTCCTATTCCACACCGGTGTTTCGCGCAATTCAGCTGACATCATCAAGCGCCAAACCACCTACATTTCCGCGGGCGCGACGTCGCAACTCGAGGCGACCCACAAACTCAAGGACGAAGCAGTTGCGATGAAGGAGGCGCTCCTCAAGGGCGACCTCGTCCAACTGGCCGAAGTTCTCGACCGAGGCTGGCAAGCGAAGAAGCAACTGGCCGAAGGGATTTCGAATCCCAACATCGAACAGTGCTTCGACGTTGCCAAGCAGGCAGGCGCACTGGCCGGCAAGGTGTCGGGCGCGGGTGGCGGTGGTTTCGTACTGTTCCTGACAGATCCGGTCCGCCGTCCGGCCGTGATGCAGGCGCTCGACGAGCTGCGCATCGGCGCAGTTCAACCAACACACTTCGTTTCGGAAGGAGCAGTAGCGTGGTCACTGCGATGAGTTTGGATGTCCCGGCGTTCATCGACGGGGAGATCGCCAAGAGTCGGGCCGCCATCGACGCGTTGGATACCCCGCATTACTCGCAGATCCTCTCGGAGATCGCAGGCAAGGTTGTGGAAACGCTACGTGCCGGCGGCAAGATCATGTTCTGCGGAAACGGCGGCTCGGCGGCGGATTCACAGCACCTCGCCGCGGAACTCGTTGGGCGCCAGAACTACAACCGTGCGGCCGCGGCCGGACTCGCCCTCACCGTGGACAGCTCGGCACTCACTGCGATCGGCAACGACTACGGATACGACACCGTCTTCTCGCGGCAGATCGAGGGACTCGGTAACGCAGGCGACCTGCTCATCGGCATCTCGACATCGGGTCGTTCCGCGAACGTCGTGCGGGCCATCGAGGCGGCCAAGGCCAAGGGCATCACGACGGTGTCGTTCACCGGCCATGAGTCCAGGGAAATGGGCAACGCAGACATCCTGTTGCCGGTACCGGCCAAGGAGACGGCGAAGATTCAGGAACTGCACATCACGTGCGGTCACATCGTCTTCGCCCTTGCCGAGCGCATTCTCTTTCCCGACGAGTACCCCGGCAATCCCTAAGCCGGAGAATCACGCTTGGTCACAACGGATTCGGACCGAATGCGGTTTTGACGAACTGCAGAGGATCGTTGGATCCGAGCTCGAGAATTCGCGTCTCGGCCATTCCGGCTGCGCGGGCAGCCGCGCTGTCACTCGGTTGATCGCCGATGAACACCGACCGGGCGAGGTCGAGGTTCAGGTCGCGCGCTGCCGCCAGAATCATTCCTGGCTTGGGCTTGCGGCACTCACACGATCGTCGGGTCGGGTCCGGCGACCGTGGGTGGTGGGGGCACGCGTAGATGGCGTCGAGCGCTATCCCGTGTTCGCCGAGCGCGGCGAGGAGTAGGGCGTGAATGACCATGACATCGGACTCGGTGGCCAGCTCCCGGCCAATGACACCCTGATTCGTGATCACGACGATGGCCGCGCCCAACCGCTGGGCCGCTGCCGCGGCGTCCAGTGCCACGTCGATTGG
>NZ_JAVRQA010000154.1:0-4542 GCF_032161845.1 Mycobacterium sp. | reverse complement strand
TGACGGTGTGCACGATGGTGCCGATGCGGTCGGTGCCGCATCGCGTGGTGTGCCTGGTCGGTCTCGACGACGGCGTCTTCCCGCGTCAGGGGGTCACCGACGGCGACGACGTGCTGGCCCGCAAGCCCGTCACCGGGGAACGCGACAGCCGCTCCGAGGACCGGCAACTGCTGCTCGATGCGGTCGGGGCGGCCACCGAGAAACTGGTGATCACCTACACCGGCGCCAACGCCCATTCCGGCCAGCCGCGTCCGCCCGCGGTGCCGCTGGCCGAGTTGCTCGACGCCTTGGACACCACGACGCCAGACGGTGTCAGGGATCGGATCGTCGTGCATCATCCGTTGCAGCCCTTCGACATTCGCAACGTCATCCCAGGTGAACTGGTGCCCGACGTGCCCTTCACGTTCGACACCACGGTCCTCAAGGCGGCGCGGGCCAGTACCCGCGAGCGGTCCGAGCAGCCGAAGTTCATCTCCGGTCCCCTGCCTGCTCAGCCGCACGAGGACGTCGCGCTCGCCGACCTGATCGGGTTCTTCAAGGATCCGGTCAAGGGCTTCTTCCGGGCCCTCGAGTACACGCTGCCGTGGGAGGTCGACGGTGTCGCCGACGAGATCTCGGTCGACATCGACGCCTTGGAGCAGTGGGCCGTCGGCGACCGGATGCTCAACGACATGCTGCGCGGCATGTCCCCCGACGACGCCAGGCAGGCCGAATGGCGACGCGGCACGCTGCCGCCCGGTCAGCTTGGCTGGCGCAAGGCAGGCGAACTGCGCGAGCAGGCCACCCTCCTCGCTGCGACCGCCCTTGGGTACCGGAAGGGTGACGCCGACGCATACGACGTCGACATCGACCTGGGCGCCGGCCGCCGCCTGACGGGCACGGTGTCACCGGTGTTCGGCGAGCACCTGGTGTCGGTCACCTACTCCAAGCTCGACGGCAAGCATCTACTCGCCTCCTGGATTCCGTTGTTGGCGTTGTTCGCCCACCATCCCGAACGGGAGTGGTCGGCCATCTGCATCGGGCGGGCGCGTCGGGCCGCCACCCCAAGCGAGCGGGCGCTTGGCTCACCGCAGGACCCGGCAGTCGACGTCTTGCGCGACCTGGTGGCGATCTACGACGCCGGCCGTCGCGAGCCACTCCCCCTGCCCGTCAAGACGTCGTACGCCTGGGCATGCGCCCGCCACGAAGGCGGCGACCCCGAGCGGGAAGCCACCTTCCGGTGGAAGTCCGGCAACTATCCCGGCGAGGACAAGGACCCTGCTCAGGTCCGCACCTGGGGAGCGAACGCCTGGCTGAGGGCACTGATGCAGCCGCTTCGGCCCGGCGAGGAGGTCGACGGCGAGACTCATCGACTCGGCGCGTACTCCTCCCGGCTCTGGCTGCCGATGCTGCGGGCGGAAGTGGCTGTCTAATGGAACGTTTCGACCTTCGGGGGCCACTGCCCGACGCCGCGTCCACCCTGGTTCTGGAGGCCAGCGCGGGCACCGGCAAGACGTTCGCCCTGGCCGGGTTGGTGACGCGCTACGTGGCCGAGGGCGCGGCGACCCTCGACCAGATGCTGCTCATCACGTTCGGCCGCGCCGCCAGCCAAGAGCTGCGCGATCGGGTGCGTCGCCAGATCACCCACGCGGCAGCTGCTTTCGATGATCCGTCACTCGTCGGCGACAATCAGGTGGTTGCCCATCTGGTGGAGGGCACCGATGAGGAACGGGCCGCCAGGAAGCAGCGGTTGCGCGACGCGCTGGCCGGGTTCGACTCCGCGACGATCGCCACCACCCACCAGTTCTGCCAACTGGTGTTGAAGTCACTGGGCGTAGCAGGTGACTCCGACTCCCGCGTCACCCTGGTGGAGAGTCTGGTGGACCTGGTCACCGAGGTCGTCGACGACCTCTACCTCGCCCACTTCGGTCAGCAGCGCGACGACCCGGAACTGACGTATCCCGATGCACTCAAGTTGGCGCGCGAGGTCGTCGGCAACCCCGCGACCGAGCTGCGCCCGCTCGACCCGCCGCCCGACTCGCGAGCCGCGGTGTGCGTGAGCTTCGCCAATCACGTTCTCGCCGAACTGGAACGGCGCAAACGCCGACTGGGAATCCTGGGTTACGACGACCTCCTGACGCGGCTGGCAGAAGCCCTCGACGCCGAGGACTCCCCCGCCAGGCTTCGGATGCACCGGCGCTGGCCCATCGTGATGGTCGACGAGTTTCAGGACACCGACCCCGTGCAATGGCAGGTGATCGACCGGGCCTTCAGCGGCCGCTCGACGGTCATCCTGATCGGTGACCCGAAACAGGCCATCTACGCGTTCCGCGGCGGTGACATCGTGACCTATCTGAGCGCCGCCGAGACCGCGGGCGCCAAGAAGACCCTCGGCACCAACTGGCGCAGTGACAGCGTTCTCGTCGACTCGCTGCAGGCGGTGCTCCGCGGCGCAGAACTCGGGGATCCCGCCATCGTCGTCCACGACATCGAGGCGGCGAATCAGGGCAGCCGACTGGTCGGCGCACCGCACGACGAACCGTTCCGGCTGCGGGTGGTGCAGCGAGGGACGTTCGGGCTCCGAGGAATTCAGAACATCCCGATCGGCGACATCCGAGAACACGTCGGCAAGGATCTCGCCAACGACATTGGCGCTCTGCTCGCCAGCGGTGCGACCTTCGACGGCAAACCGGTGCGGGCCGGCGACGTCGCGGTGATCGTCGAGACGCACCGCGACGCGCGGGTCTGCCAGCTCGCACTGGATCGCGCAGGCATCGCGTCGGTCTACACCGGCGACTCCGACATCTTCGCCTCAGAGGCGGCCGACGACTGGCTGACGCTGCTCGAGGCGTTCGACCAACCTCACCGCGCCGGGGTGGTGCGGGCAGCCGCGGCGACGATGTTCTTCGGCAAGTCCGCCCTAGAGCTGGTGCAGGACGGTGACTCGCTGACCGACGAGATCGCGGAGACGTTGCGGGAGTGGGCAAGTCACGCCCGCGAACGTGGTGTCGCAGCGATCTTCGAGGCCGCTCAGCTTCGCGGCATGGGCGACCGCGTGCTGTCGTGGCGCGATGGCGAGCGGCACATGACCGACCTGGCCCACATGACGCAGCTGCTTCAGGACGTGGCGCATCGCGAGCACTACACGCTGCCCGCGCTGCGCGACTGGCTACGCGCCGAGCGTGACGACCGCGGGGGAAGCGCCGAGCGAAACCGCAGACTGGACAGCGACGCCGCGGCCGTGCAGATCATGACGGTGTGGGTGAGCAAGGGGCTGCAGTACCCGATCGTCTACCTGCCCTTCGCGTTCAACCGCTGGGTGCCGGAACCCGATCTGATCCTGTTCCACGACGGCCCGACCCGCTGCCTGCACATCGGCGGCAAGGAGAGCCCCGACTACCGCGAGGTGGAGAGGCTCGGCCGCGAGGAGTCCGCCGGTGACGACAGCAGACTGACCTACGTGGCCCTGACTCGGGCGCAGGCCCAGGTGGTCGCCTGGTGGTCACCCGCCCGCGACGAGCCAAACGGCGGGCTGTCCCGGCTGTTGCGCGGGCGCCGTCCTGGCGAGTCCGTCGTGCCGAACAAGTGCCTGCCCAGCAAGATCAACGACGACGACGCGCTCGCCCGGCTGCGGGAATGGGAGGCCGCCGGCGGTCCCGTCCTCGAGCAGTCGGTGCTGACGCCCGCACCGCGTCCCCCCGTCGAGCCGGCGCCAAAGAACCTCGACGCCAGGCACTTCCACCGCTCGATCGACACCACCTGGCGGCGCACGTCGTACTCGGGGCTGATCCGCGTGACGGAGACGCCAGGGGTGAGCAGCGAACCCGAGGTGGTCGCGCTGGACGACGAGGTCGGCGACCTCCCGCTGCTACAGCCGTCGACGGGGCCGCACGTGCCGTCACCGATGGCCGACCTTCCGAAGGGCGCCAAGTTCGGCACCCTGGTGCACGCGGTGCTGGAGACCGCCGATCCGTCCGCGACGAATCTGGTCGCCGAGTTGGAGACGCAGATCCGCGAGCACTCGGTCTGGTGGCCGGTCGACGTCCCCACGCCCGACCTGGCGGCCGCGCTGGTACCGATGCACGACACCCCACTCGGTCCGCTGGCTGCGGACCTGACCCTGCGCCAGATCGGTCTGCCAGACCGGCTGCGGGAGTTGGACTTCGAATTCCCCTTGGCAGGCGGCGATTTGGGAGCCACCGCCCCGGAGATTCATCTGCGCGACGTCGGGCTGTTGGTGGCGGAGCACCTGCCTGCCGACGACCCGTTGGCCTCCTACGCCGAGCGGCTGACGAGCGCGGGGTTGGGAAGCCAGCCGCTGCGCGGGTATCTGAACGGGTCCATCGACGCGGTGCTGCGAATCCCCGGCCCGGGCGGCCCTCGCTACGTAGTGGTGGACTACAAGTCGAACTGGCTCGGCGACGGGGACGGCGCGCTGACGTCGGCGGACTACGAGCGCACCCGACTCGCCGAGGCGATGCTGCACTCCGACTATCCGCTGCAGGCGCTGCTGTACAGCGTTGTCCTGCACCGCTTTCTGCGCTGGCGTCAGGCGGGGTACTC
>NZ_JAVRQA010000153.1:0-2749 GCF_032161845.1 Mycobacterium sp. | reverse complement strand
CCCGTGGTGCCCGAGGTGAAGATGTAGAACGCCTTGTCACCGGCCAGGACGGAACCGGTGATGGCCGGGTTGGTGGCGGGTGCCGAGACGGCCAACTGAATCAGCTCGTCCAGCGTCATCAGCCCGTCGGTGTCGGCGCCGCTGTCGCTGATCGGCTCGATGAAATCGGTCTCGGCCACGACGGCCTTGGCGCCGAGCAGGCCGATGCTGTGCGCAAGCACCTTGCCGCGCTGGTGGTAGTTGAGCATCCCCGCGACGGCCCCGCACTTGACCACGGCCAGCATCAGCAAGACCGAATGCGGCGAGTTGCGCAGCATGACGCCGACGACGTCACCGGGACCGACCCCACGCGACGCGAGCACCGCCGCGTAACGGTTGACGGTCTCGTTGGCCTCGCGGTAGGTCAGCTGCTGGTCGTCGAACTTGATGAACGTCTTGTCGCCGTACCGGGCGGCCCGCTCCTGAAACACCTTGCCGATCGACGTCTTCGCCGTCGGGCGTGCCCCGAAGCCGGTCACGACGCCTCGCAGGATGACTGGCATGTCCTTCACCAGACCTGGCAACTTCGTCGCGATGTCCAATAGTCCAACGCTGCTGCGCGTTCCCGATTTCTCGTTCCCATTGTCCGAGCTCACGAGCCAACCCTAGCCGCGGGGGTGGTGGCCATCACGCCTGCGGTGCGCATGCCTCCAGCGCGGCATCCACGTCGGCGACCACGATCAACCGATCCATCGCACCTGAGCCGACGAAACCGGTGTCGACCAGTCCGCGCAGCCACGCCAGCAGTCCGTCGTAGTGGCCAAGCGGATCGAGCATGACGAGCGGCTTGGAGTGCATGCCAAGATAGCCGGCGGTCCACGCCTCGAAGAACTCCTCAAGGGTGCCGATGCCGCCGGGCAACACGAGGAAGGCGTCGGCCCTGTCCTCCATGACCTGCTTCCGCTCGCGCATCGTGTCGGTGACGATCAGTTCGTCGGCGTCGACGTCGGCGAGTTCACGGTGCACCAGTGCCTTGGGGATGACGCCGACGGTGCGTCCGCTGTGCGCCCGCGCCGCGCCTGCCACTGCGCCCATCGCGGAGACGTTGCCGCCACCCGATACCAACGTCCAGCCGCGGTCGGCGATGGCGCCTCCGACGTCGGTCGCCAAGGTCAGCAACTCGCGATGGGTTGGGCCGGACGCGCAATATACGCAGACCGCCCAAGGGCCGCGTGGTTCTGGGACTTCGGAAGTTTCGGCGGGCACGGGTGCAAGGTACCCGGCACGGGGGGCGGGCACTCGAACCGCCGAGTTCGCCAGTGCACGCGGGTTCGACCGCCATACACTGCGGCGGTGCCCGATGGACCAGATGGGACGGCCGCAGCCGAAGAGGCCTTGGGACGGGGCGATCTCGCCACCGCCGAGGAGTTGGGGCGCGCGGCACTGCGCGACGGGGAATCCCTCACCGCCCGACTGATACTCGCTCAGGCGTTGGCCTGGCAGGGCCGTGGCCGCGATGCCGATGCGGTGATGTCGGAGGTCGACGAGTCGGCGTTGAGCGAAGCCGAGCTGATGGCGTGGGCGCTGCCGCGGGCGGCCAATCAGTTCTGGATGCTCGACCAACCCGAGCGGGCCACCGCATTCCTGCACACGGTCCGGGGCAGGGTGACGTCCGACGGCGCGGGTGCGACGCTCGACGCGCTGCTTGGCACGTTCACGATGAACGCGGGCAGCCCGGAGCGGGCGATTCAGCTCGCGCGCGGCGTCCTGGACTCACCCCACTCAGACGAGCAGGCCATCGGCTGGGCTGCGGCCGCGGCGGCGCTCTGCAACGCCAGGATGGGCAGCTTCACCGACGTCGACGACCTCGCGGCGCGGGCGATCGCCGCGGGACCTCCCGGCCTGCTGCGCTTCACCAGCGCGTTCGGGCAGACGACTGCCCTGGTGATGTCCGGCGAGCTCGATCGCGCGCAGGACCTGGCGCAGGAGCTGGTCGACGGATCGCCGCCGCCACAGCCGAGTCACGCGATCGGTCAGCTCCTGGTCGCCGACGTATTGATCGCGCGTGGCGATGCCGCCGCGTCGGTGGACATGTTGGAGTCCGCCGCCGCCGCGCTGGCCCCGACGGGTTATTCGTGGGGGCCGCTGGCGTGGATGCTGCTGGCTCAGGCGCTCGGCCAGCTGGGTCGGATCGCGGACGCCGGGCGGATGCTGGCCAAGGCGGAATCCCGGCACGGCCTCAAGTCGATGTTGTTCGCACCGGAGCTCTCGTTGGCGCGCGCGTGGACGGCGTCGGCGCGACGCGACGGCCCCGGGGCCATCAACGCGGCGAGGGAGTCGGCGCGCGCGGCCGAGCGTGGCGGTCAGTCGGCGGTCGCCTTGCGGGCGCTGATCGACGCAGTCCGGCTTGGCGACATGCGGGCCGGGGATGCCATCGCGCGACTGGACGTGGACTGCGCTGTCGGCCCGTTGGCGCTGTCCTATGCGCGGGCGCTCACCGCCGGTCACGCCAGCGGATTGGACGACGCCGCTGCGGCTTTCGCCGGAATCGGCATGCATGGTGTTGCCTTGGCTGCGGCGAAACAGGCGGAGGCGGCGCGCGAGATTTCCTGCGATCGGCCCTAGCTGAGTGACCCTACGATTGGGTTAGTCAAGGCGATCGAGGGGGTTTCGTGGGCGTGCTGGATGCGTTCATGTCGACGTGGTCGAAGGCCCGCGAGACGTTCGGCCAGGGTGTTCCCCAGACGGGCGAACAGTTCGACCAGAGCTT
>NZ_JAVRQA010000152.1:0-19547 GCF_032161845.1 Mycobacterium sp. | reverse complement strand
TTCTCTCGCCGTTGACCGGACTTCGCACCTGTAGTCACCAACGGAGCTGTTGACACGCCGCCGAGGATCGAGGGGTAGCGACCGCCGGTTTTGCGGTACAACCACGGGTCTACGCGAGGGCCTAAATGGTGCCCCCAGAACTGTCCAGGGCGGGCACGCCCGAAAGCCTCTAGCGCCGTATACCAGCGGCTGTGTTTCTTGTACGGATCGACATAGTGCAGCGGCATGACCGGAAGCTACTTCGACCGTGACTGTCAGACAGTCATTTCGACCATTTCACCGGCGGCCTCGGCAACCGCTCACTGCCGTCGCGCAGTGACAAGCCAGGCACGCGAGTCGAAGTACACGCCGTCGCCGGTGTCGTGGGCGTCGAGGGTGGCGCGTAGCCGCGTGCGTGCCTGCTCTGCCGCCACCGCGTCGAGGGTGGCGAGCTGGTCTTCGAACTTCAGCAGGCGGAGCACGGCATCGCAGGCGGTGGCGCCGTCCGGGCCGTAGTAGACGGGTTCGTGCACGTCGGTGAAGCTGACTTCCGCGAAGCCGGCCGCCGTCAGAATGCCTTCCGTGACGGCGGGATCGGCGAGTGAGAAGGCGTTCGGACCGCTGGGCGCGGCCGTGGTGCCGGGCAGGGTCTGCCGGATCGCGGTGGCCCATTCGTTGCGGTCGCGCTCTTGCCAGACCAGCAGCACCATGCGCGCCTCGGGACGAAGCGCGCGCCCGATGTTGGTGAAGGCGGCGACGGGGTCGGCGAAGAACATCGTGCCGAACCTGCTGAGGCAGAGGTCGAAATGCGTCGGCGCGAAGGGGTGAACCTGAGCGTCCGCCTCCTGGAAGGTGCTGTTGGACAGTCCCTCGTCGGCGCTGAGCTGACGGGCCCGCTCCAGCATTGGCGCGGAGACGTCGACGCCGAGCACACTTCCGGCGACGGCAACGCGGGCCGCCTCCCGCGTGGACTGCCCTGTGCCGCAACCGATGTCGAGCACATGGTCACCGGGTCCGACGCGGGCAGCGGCGCGAAGGAGTTCGTTGTGCAGGCGCAATTCGGCGTCGTAGTCGAACATCTCGGACATCAGGCCGGCCCGTCTCGTAGGACGCCCCGGACCTGATCCAGCGATACCGTTTCCGGCGCGAATTCCGCCAGCCACCAGGTGGCACCCGCCTTGGCGTAGGGCGCCGTATCCACTCCAGGCGGGAGGCCGACGGCGACGTCGTACCGGGTCGTCTCTCGTTGCCGCAGATCGTCGATGGCCGCGACGATGTCGGCCAGCTCGTCTGGGTGTTCGAGGTTGACCGGGACGAAACCGTCGTACCGCGCCGCGCGGCGCAGCGGTTTGACGCGGCCCGCCGAACCCGCCACCCACACCGGCACGCCGGGGCGTTGAACCGGTCGAGGAAGGAACGAGATGCCGTCGACGGTGTAGTGCTGGCTGTGATGGTGCACCGGTCTACCGGACCATGCGGCAGCGAGAATCTCCAGCGATTCGTCGAGCATCTGACCCCGCAGCCGATCGTCGAGTTCCTCGCCGGTCGCGCACAACTCGTCGGCGAAGCGGTCGCTGCCGAGACCGACGCCGAGGGTCAGGCGACCGCCGCTGAGTCTGTCCAACGTCGCGGTTTCCCTGGCGACCTTCGCCGGTCGTCGGCGGGCAAGGGGGGTGACCATCGGGCCGAACCGAAGGCGTTCGGTGGCGGTGGCGATCGCGGCCAGCGTGATCCACGGGTCGGCCACCCGCTGGACGGGCGCCCGCCAGCGCACGTGGTCCCACACGAACACGCCGTCCCAGCCGGCCTCCTCCGCCTCGGCGGCCAACCGCGCGACCACCGCCGGTTCGGCGAGATCGTCGAAGATCGGCAGCCAGAGCGCCGACCGCAAACGCGTCTCGACCAGTGACTCGCCGTTGGGAAGGTTGGGCATGAAGGCCACGCTAGGCGAACTTGAACATCTACAAAAGCGATGGTTTTCGATTGAATCAATCGGGCTGGCCAATGAAAATCGGCTATCGTCGCCCTCATGTCCGATGTTGAACTGCGGCATCTCACCGCGATGGCCGCCGTCGCCGACGAGGGCTCGTTCGGGCGGGCCGCCGCCCGGCTCGGTTACACCCAGTCGACGGTCAGTCAGCAGATCGCGGCCTTGGAGAAAGCCGTCGGCGGTGCCGTGTTCGACCGGCCTGGCGGGCCGAAACCGGTGCGGATCACCCCGCTCGGCGCCGTGGTGCTGACCCACGGTCGCGCCCTGCTGGCCAGCGCCGAGGCCATGGCAGCGGCCGTCGACCGGTTCAAGGCAGGCGACGGCCGCGTCGACATCGGCACCTTCCAGAGCGTGTCCAACGTGATCCTGCCGCTGGTCGTGAGCAGGCTTCGCGATGAGCACCCCGGCTGCGACATCCGGCTGTTCGAGGATGAGACCGACCAGCCAGAGCTCCACGACCTCGACCTGATGTTCTTCGACGGCCGCGGCGATCGCGACGTCGAACACCTCAAACTGCTCGACGATCCCTACCTGCTGGTGGCACTCCGCGGCGCCTTCCCCGAGGGCGCGGTGCGCCTGGCCCAGCTCGACGGTGCGCCGATGGTGGCGCATCCACCGATCTGCGACCAGGCCAGGGTCGAACAGGCACTCGCCCGGCACGGCGTGCAGCCGCGGATCGTGTTCCGCACCGCGGGCAACGAAACAGTGCTGTCGATGGTGCGCGCCGGCCTGGGTTCGGCGATACTGCCGCAACTCGCCATCCAGAGTGCCGACCTCGGCTCCGATGATTTGCTGTGCACCCACGAGCTTCGGCCCATACTTCCGCCGCGGGAGATCTTCCTGCTGTGGCAGGCAAACCGCACCCACTCCCCGCTAGCGGCACGCGCCATCGAAATCGCCGTCGACGTCACGGGCCACCTCGCCAAGCCCGCGTGACGGCGACCGCCGCCCGACCAGGAAGTTTGCTGTTTCCGTTGCCCTTCGTGCTCCTCGGGCTACGCTGGACCCGAATGGCGCCGTCGGGGGACGCGCGCCAGTTCCGATCGGGGAGGATGGGCTGGCGGTAAGTGTCCGGACAATCGACGCAGTGGCAAGGCGCTGCGCGTCTGCTACGACGGGCCGGTTTCGGCGCTAGCGGACCGCAGATCGACGCCGTGGCCAAGCAGGACTGGTCGGTGTATCTCGATACCGTGCTCGGCCTCGACCCCGACGCCGATCCTGGCGCCGTAGCCACCCCACGTCCGATCCCGGTCACACCGCCGACCGGTGGCTCGTCCGCCGCCGAATTGAAGGCGCTCGGAGCGGAACTCACCCAGCAGATGCACGATCTCACCGCGTGGTGGCTACAACGGATGGTGGCCGTCCAAGAGCCGATTCACGAGAAACTGACCCTGGTGTGGCACGACCACTTCGCGACGTCAGCGCAGAAGGTTCCGTTCGCCGTGTGGATGAGTGCGCAGAACCAGACGTTGCGCACCCTCAAGCTCGGCGACTTCCGCACCCTGGCCTTCGCGATGCTGAGCGATGCCGCGATGTTGTACTGGCTCGACGGCTTCAGCAACGACTCGAACAGTGCGAATGAGAATCTCTCGCGGGAGTTCATGGAACTGTTCGCCCTCGGGCATGGGAACGGTTACTCCGAGATGGACGTGCGGGAGGGCGCCCGGGCACTCACCGGATGGGGCATCGGACCCGACGGGGAGACCCAGGTGAAATGGGAGCGGCACGACTCGAACGTCAAGACGATCCTTGGCTACACAGGCGATCTCGACCACAATTCCTTCTGCGACGTGGTTCTCAGTCAGCCCTTGTCCGCGCCATTCATCGCTACGAGATTGTGGCGGCAACTGGCGTCCGACAGTCCGCCGTCGCCGGCGGTGCTCGACCGACTGGTCGGTGCGTACGGCCCTGGCCGGGACCTCAAGGCATTGACGAAGGCGATCCTGTTGGATCCGGAGTTCGCGACGAGCACGGGCACCATCGTGACGGCACCCATTGAATGGATGGTTGGCGTGATTCGTTCGCTCAAGGTGTCCATCGATGACTCCGTGTTGCGCGAGGCGGTGCTGGTGGCGCTCGCCATGATGGCGCAGCGTCCGTTCTTTCCACCCAACGTGAATGGTTGGCCGCGTGGTCAGGCGTGGCTGTCGACGACGAGCACCGCGGCGCGAGTGTGGGCGGCCAACAAGTTCGTCACAGTCGGTGACCTGTCGACCGTCGAGGACGCCGCCAAGGGCGACCGCATCGACGCCGTCGGCTACCTGATCGGCGTCGGCTCGTGGACCGATCGGACTGCCGCTGCACTCAAGGACCTCGTCGACGATCCCAAGCGAATCGTTGCGGCTGCGGTCAACACCCCCGAATACCTTACGGCATAGGGGGTTTCGCACAATGGCAGAGTTCAACCGTCGAAAGCTACTGATCGCCGGCGGCATCGGGACCGCGGGGCTGCTGTCAGGGGCCGTCGCACTCACCCTTCCCGACATGCTCGACGCCGCGCGCGATCGACCATTGCCCGACGGGAGCGGGATTCTGGTCATCCTCACCCTCTACGGCGGCAACGACGGCATCAACACCGTCATCCCCCACACCGACAACGCCTACCACGATGCCCGGCCCGAACTGGCCTACCAGCCAGAGGACGTCCTGCCGCTCGACGGGCAACTCGGCCTGAATCCTGCGCTGACGGGCCTGTCCGAAATGTGGAAGGACCGTAGCCTGGCCATCGTGCGGGGAGTGGGCTACCCGAATCCCGATCGAAGCCACTTCCGGTCGATGGACATTTGGCAGACGGCCTCACCGAAGGAGCCGGTGCCGTCCGGCTGGATTGGTCGCTGGCTCGACGTCAGCGGCGACGACCCCTTGCGTGCGGTGAACCTCGGCGGCGCGATGCCGCTCATGTCGATCGGCGAGAAGCAGGTCGCATCGGCGATGTCCGGGTGGTTCCCTGGCATCCCGGACGCGACCATGTCGACCCTCACCGCGCTGAGCGGCGACGATCCCCGCGACACCGCCGAGATGTCCGCGATCCGCCGGACCTACCGAGCGAGCAAGATCACCGAGCCCGAGTTCGGCAGAGTACTCAGGGGCCTCGACGCGGCCACGGCCGCCAAGGACGCGGACGCGGATTCCCTTGAGGCTCAGCTTGACCTGGTCTCCCGGTGCGTCAAGGCCGCGGTGCCCACCCGGGTCTACATGGTGAGTTTCGGTGGCTTCGACACCCACGCCGACGAGCGCGGCACTCACCAGGATCTACTCCAGATCGTCGACAAGGCCGTCACCGCCTTCCTGCGCGACGTCCAAACAGGCGAGCATGGCAAGAACCTCGTCGTCATGATCTATTCGGAGTTCGGACGCCGCGTCAGAGCCAACTCCGCACAGGGCACCGACCACGGCGCCGCCGGACCCACCTTCATCGCGGGCACACCCGTGAAGGGTGGCTTCTACGGCGACGAACCGAGCCTCACCGACCTCAACGACGGAGACCTCAAGTCCACGACCGACTTCCGCGACATCTACCACGAGCTGTTGAGCGGTGTCCTGAAGACCGACCCCACCCCGTCGGTCGGTCCGGGCCGCCGCAATGTCGGGTTCCTCTGAGCCGCAGCCCGTTACGCGAACTCCTTGGCCACGTCGGCGACTCTGCGCAGTTGCTCGATGTCCGAGCTCGTCGGAATGAGGTGAATCTCGTCGGTGCCGATGGCTTCGAACCCGCGCAGCACGTCGAGCAGCTCGCCTTCGGCACCCGCCCACCCCGTCGTCGGTGCCATCGCGTCGACGTATTCGGCGGGGATCCAGTTCATGTAGCGACGCAAGTGGCGATGCACCTGGGCGCGCGGCTCGTCGCCGTCGCCGATGGCGAACCAGAAGGACGTGGCCAGATGGGGCTTCGGCCTGCCGGCCTCGCGCCACGCGACTCGGGCGACATCGAACAGCTCGTTCTGCTTGGCGACGTCGAGGTCGAGCGTGGTCCCCGCCATCCCGTCGGCCCACGCCGCGGCGCTTCGAACCGTCTTGGGGCCGATGGTCCCGACCATCAGCGAGGGGCCACCCGGCTGCACCGGCTGAGGTCCCACGGGAAGCACTGACTCGGTCACCTTCTCCCCCGCCCATACTCGCTTCATGATGGCGACGCGCTCCGCCATCGCGCGCATCGTCTGGGTCGACACGTCGGCGCCGACCGCGTCGTAGTCCTCCTTGCGGCCACCGACACCGATGCCGACCGTCAGGCGTCCGCCGCTGAGCATGTCGCCAGTGGCGAGGCCCTTGGCGAGCATCACCGGGTCGTGCAGCTGCGGGACGATCACCGTCGTCACCAACCGAACCCGGTCGGTCCACGCGGAGAGCGCGCCGAGCAGCGTCAAGGAGTCGGGATTGCCGAAGGCGATGCGCTCACCCCAGCACAGCGAGCTGAACGGGCCGTCGTCGACGACGCGCGCCCACGCCTTCAGCACGGTGGCGTCGAGGTCGGGTTCCATCACCGGCAGGGTCATTCCAATGCGCACGACCGGATTCTGGCATGCGGGTGCGCGCCGCATCAGGCCATCGGCACACCTGGCAGCATGGGGCCATGGCAATCAGCGCGAACGCAGTGGCCCACGTCCGACTCACGGTCACCGACATTGGCCGGTCCCGCGAGTTCTACGAATCCGTGTTCGGCTGGCCCGTCCTGCTCGAAGTGCCCGATGACGCCGACGACGCGACCCGCGAGCAGTTGAGCTTTCTGTTCGGCGGCGTCATCTACGACATCGGCGAGGCGTTGATCGGACTGCGGCCCGTCGCCGACGACAGTTTCGACGAGGATCGGGTTGGACTGGATCACCTGTGTCTCAAGGTGGCGAGCAAGTCTGAATTGGACGCGGCATCAGCACATCTCGACAGTCTCGGCGTCGCACACGAACCGGTGAAGGACATTGGCCACGGCTACATCCTCGAGTTCCGGGACCCCGACTTCATCGCCTTGGAGCTGATGGCTCCGAAGTAGTCCGCCCAACGAGGCCCGCCACCTTCAGAAGCTCAGGACGGCGCAGCACCATGCCGACCCACATCAGCACGCCGAGATAGACGGCGAACAGGATGCTGCTGAACAGCGGCGCCTCGACCCGCATGTTGGCCGTCACGGCGCCGCCGAGATACGCCGTGATCCCAAGTGCCCCGAGCACCGCGGTGCGCGGGATCGCATACACCACGACGCAGACTGCGAGCACGATGCCCATGACGAGCGCCTGGCCCGCGGGAAAGCCGAGCGCTGCCGTGCCCTCCTTCACCTGCGGCACGCCGGCAAGCTTGCCTGCGACGTCGAAGACCAGGAAGGCCCCGACCAGCACGCTGATCACGACGCCGACCTTCCCGCCAAGCCGACCGCGGCGGATCGTTGGGGCCGATGGGTTCAATTCGCTGGCTTCGACGTTCATGGCACGCTCCTCGGGTCGGAATTGTTCTGGTACCGGGACAGACACCTCGCGGCCCAAAAACTCATCGCCCGCCACTCCTCAGCCGGATGGGGGGGTTATCCCCCACCTACGTCTCGGGAAAACGCCATACCGGCAGTGGACACGACTCCCTAGGTTGAAGGCATGGTTTCAATGACCCTCGATGAAGCGCCCCTCGATGAACCGCTGCCCCGCCAGGACGACTCCGTCCGGATACGCCGGATCGGGGTGGTGCCTTCCGCCTCGATGTTGACCGGAGCGGCCATCGGCATGGTGTGGTTCTGGATTCCGCTGACGATCCTGATCGTCGGCATCTCCTCGATCCCCTCGGTCATCGGATTCATCCTGTCCGCCGTCGTGTTCGTCTACCTGATGCGCGGCGTCGAGTGGGTGGAACGCATCCGCAGTGAGGCCGTCTTCGGCTTCGGAATCCCGGTACCGCCACGAAAGATGTCTCCGTACACCGGTTTCCAGCGCTGGTCGCATCAATTGTGGCTCGACGTCAGCAGCGCCCGGTTCTGGAAGGCCGCCGCCCACCACTACCTGCGCCTGACCTACGACATCCTCGCGACCGGCATTGCGTTCGCGCTCATCGTATTTGCCTTCGCCGGCCCCGCCGTCGCAATGGCGATCCAACGGAGCGACGCCGAGGCCGGCCTGTGGTTCGTCTCGCCGCCGCTGGCGTGGCTCTTGGCGCTGGTCGCGGTCGTCGCCACCGTCGCCATCGTGATCTTCGCCCCTGCGCTCGATGCATCCATCGACCGTTGGCTTCTCCCGCCATCGGCGACGGCTGCCCTTCAGCACGAGGTCAGCGCACTGACCGATGCGCGCCAGGGCGCCGTGTCCTCGGCGCAGACCGAGCGGCACCGCATCGAGCGCGACCTACACGACAGCGTGCAACCGCGACTGGTCTCACTGGCCATGACGATCGGCCTGGCGCAAACCAAGCTCGACACCGACCTGCCGCAAGCCAAGAAGCTCATCGGTGAGGCGCACGACGACGCCAAGAGCGCACTGGTCGAACTGCGCAACGTCGTGCGGGGCATCGCGCCGACCATCCTGGCCGACCGCGGCCTCGATGCCGCCCTTTCCTCGGTGGTGCAGCGCATCGACACGTCCGGCGTGCCAACGTCATTGAACGTCTACCTGCCACGACGACTTCCCGACGAGGTCGAGTCGGTCGCGTACTTCGTCGTCGCCGAGGCGCTGACCAACGTGGCCAAACACGCGCGAGCCTCCCAAGCCGTCGTCACGGTCCGGTTCGACGAGGCCGCCGAGGCGCTGCACGTCTCGGTGTTCGACGATGGCGTTGGCGGCGCGACCGTCAACGCGGACGACGACGCCACGGGTTTGCGTGGCCTCGGGGAACGCGTGCGGGCGGCGCGGGGCACCTTCGAGGTGTCCAGCCCAGGGACGGGCTCCACCATCGTGACAGCGGTGCTGCCATGCGCATCGTGATCGCCGAAGACTCGGCGCTCCTGCGGGCAGGCATCGAGCGCATCCTGACCGATGCTGGGCATGACGTGGTGGCCGGCGTGTCCGATGCCACCGACCTGCTGCGCATCGTCAACGAGCTCCGGCCGGACCTGGCAATCCTCGACGTCCGAATGCCACCGACGTTCACCGACGAGGGCATTCGCGCCGCAGCGCTACTGCGCAGCCAGAACCCCGAGTCGCCGGTGCTCGTCCTCTCGCACTACGTCGAGGAGCGCTACGCCGTCGACCTGATCACCTCGGACAACAAGGGATTCGGCTACTTACTCAAGGACCGGGTGGCCGATGTGCCGTCATTCCTGGACACGGTCCAGGTCGTCGGCGACGGTGGCACCGTGCTCGACCCGGAAGTGGTCTCGCAGATCCTCGTCCGATCTCGGCAGCGGGCCACCCTCGACGCACTCACCCCTCGCGAGCTCGAAGTGCTCCAGCTGATGGCTGAGGGACGGGCGAACTCCGCCATCGCGGGCGCACTCCACGTCTCCGTCGGATCCGCCGAGAAACACATCGCGTCGATCTTCACCAAATTGAACCTGACCCCCGATGAGAGCGAGAACCGCCGCGTCCTCGCCGTCCTTCGATACCTCGAATCCTGAACCGCGAAAGGGTTTTCGTCATGACCACCATCGCTCCCCCACCAGCCCCGCCGACCGCCGCTCCCCCGCCGCTCTCCCCGGGCGGTCGCACCGCGCTGCGGGCCGTCCTCGTCATCGCCGCGTCGGCGTTGGTGCTCGGCTGCATCGTCACACTCGGCGTGTCGGCATTGGGTATCACCTCGCTGCGCGTGAACAATGACCGCAAGGACCTGCCGCAGGGCATGCGATCGCTGGTGATCGACGCCTCCGACGTGACGGTCCACGTGACGTCCGATCCGAAGGCCACCACGCCACGCGTCGACCTGCGCACGCTGACCTCGACGCGAGGCGTTCAGCAGCGTCTGGAGATCACCACCGTCGCGGGCGAGACGCGAATCCACGTCACCCCCGATTCCGGTGACTTCATGGACTTTTCGCAGGCCGGCGACGTCACCGTCACCCTGCCACCGAAGTTGGCGACGGCCTTGTCCCTCACCACCCAACAGGAGGACGGCACCTTGATGGTCGACGCCGACCTCGATCGGTTGGTCGCGGACAGTACCGACGGCGACATCGTGCTGAACGGCGCCGCACACGTCGTCGAGGTCACCACGCGTGACGGCAACGTCGCCTCACGAAAGCCGCTATCGGTCACCGAGTCCTTCGTCGCGCAATCCGTGGACGGCAACGTCGCCGTGGCGTTCGCCGCGGCTCCCCCACGCAAGATCGAGGCAACGACCCGCGACGGCGACGTCGCAATCACGCTTCCGCCGACGGGGCCGTACCTCGTTAGGGCGCAGTCCGACAACGCCACCTCGATTCGGGTGCCCGAGACCACCGATCCGGCGCGGGCCGTCTCCGAGGTGACGGTGCGATCCACCGACGGCAACGTCGCGGTCGACACCGGCCGACATTGGTGACGCCGCCCCTTTGATCACTTCTGCGCAGTCAGGCCATGTTGGAAGAACGTGGTCAACGTGTCGAAGGGAATGAGGTTGACGCGATCGTAGAGGTCCACGTGACCGGCACCGGGCACGATCACCAATTGCTTGGGTTCGGCGGCGAGCTGGTAGGCCGCTTCGCTGAATTCGCGGGAATGGGCTTGGTCGCCGGTGATGAAGAGCATGGGACGCGGGGAGATCGTCTCGATGTCTTCCAACGGGTAGAAGTTCATGAATCGCGCGTTGCTGCTCAACGTTGGATGCGTGGTCGTATCGGGGCTGTGCCCTCGGGCCGTGCGGTAGAAGTCGTAGAACTCGCGTTCGATCGGCGTCGACTGATCATTGATCTCTTCGGGTGTTCCGCTGGTGTATTCGGTTTCTCCTCCGGCGAATTCGACATCACGCTGCCGAGCGGCCTGAGCGAGGGCGTTTTGGCGCTGTTCGGGAGTGAGCGAATGGCGCAAGCCGTTGCGGTTGACGCCGCCCATGTCGTACATGCTCACCGTGGCGACGGCCTTGATGCGCGGGTCGATCTTGGCGGCGCTGATGACGAAGCTTCCGCTGCCACAGATGCCGAGTGCACCGATCCGTTCGGTGTCGACGAACGATTGGGTTCGCAGGTAATCCACGGCGGCACTGAAGTCTTCGGTGTAGATCTCGGGTGCCACCAGGTTGCGCGGCTGACCGTCGCTCTCGCCCCAGAACGACAGGTCCAGCGACATGGTGACGAACCCTTGTTCGGCCAACTTCGTGGCATAGAGGTTGGCGCTTTGCTCCTTGACCGCTCCCATCGGATGCCCGACGACCATTGCCGCATTCTTGACATTGCGGTCCAGGTCGTTGGGGACGAACAGATTGCCGGTCACGTTCATCTGGTACTGGTTCTTGAAAGTGACCTTCTGAACGGTCACACGGTCGCTGGTGTAGAAGTTGTCCGCTCCGTTGGACGTATCCCCCGCCGCCAGGCTCGTCACCGGCTGAGCCGGCGACGGTGCCGTAGTCGCTGTATTGCGTTCGGACGGAACGCATCCGGCCACCAGAATGCCGAGCGCAGCGGCGCCACCGGCCAGCTTGATCAAGCCACGGCGGCTGTGGTGCCGTCCCGCGGCTCGCATACCCGCCGGATCGGCGGCATCAATGATCGGGTTCATGGTTGATCTCCCTACATGGTTGTTGGCGAGAATGTTTCGGCTTCGTTGGGGACTGGAACTAACGGCTCATCCCTTGCCCCCGTCGCGAGGAGTTTCGGGCTCGCGCCGATGCGCGTATGCCAGTGCCGCGAGCGGTATTAGCGTCAGCGCGGCAACGGACGTGCCGACGATGGGCGGCCCGAGCTCGCGAACGGAAGATTCAAGGGCACGGCCGGCGATCCAGGATCCGACGGCGGTGCCGAGGTTGAACGCCGAGGTGCTCAGCGCCGACGCAAGGGTCGGCGCTCGTTTGGCGAAGCGAACCGCCAGGGCGATGAGGATGGGGTTGACGGTCATGGAGGTAAGCCCCAGCAGAGCGACGAGGAGGACCGTCGGCCACGTCCGGTCAGACACCAGGCAGACGGCGAGCAGGATGGCTGCGGTTCCGGCCGCTGCGATCAACGTGCTGGCATACGGACGGGTGTCGCCGAGATGGCCGCCCAGGAAGGATCCAATCAACGCGCCGATTCCGAATCCCACCAACGCCAGCGGCACTAGGTTGGCGGGCACACCGGACCGATTCGTCAACAGCGGCGCGATGTAGCTGTAGGTGGCCAGCGTGCCGCCCATGATCATGGTGGCCGAGAGCAGCACCAGCCACAGTTGCCGTGAACGCAGGCTGACGAACTCCGAGCGCACCGAGGGCCGGGCTCGATTGGGGTCGTCACGGGGCACGTACCGCACGATGAGGGCTGCGGCCACCGCTGCGAGACCGGCCAGCACCCAGAATGGGCCGCGCCATCCGATCAGCTGACCGGCGAAGGCGCCGAGCGGAACACCGATGACGTTGGCGAGCATGCCGCCGCCGAGGACGACGCCGAGGGCGCGTGAACTAGCGTCGGGCCCGGCAGCGCGCGACGCCACGACAGCGGCGACGGCCCAGAACGCGCCGGTGGCCAGTGCGGTGAGAAATCGCGCGGCCAGCAGCAGTCCGAATCCCGAGCCCAGCGCGACGATGACATGACCAACGGCGAACACAAACAACGCCAGGGTCAATGTCGTTCGCCGGGGTAGTCGCAACGTCAGGATCGCCATGCCCGGTGTTCCCACGATCATGCCGATCGCGAAGACGGTGATGAGCAGGCCGGCGCGTGCCGGTGTGACGTCGAGGTCGTTGGCGATCTCGGGCAACAGCCCTGCAACCAGGAACTCCGTGGTTCCCATCAGGAAGGTCCCGATGGCCAGGACGTAGGTCACGAACGGCAGACGTGTCGACGCTGGCGGAGACATCGTCGCCGAGCGGAACGTCGCCGGGTGTCTCGTCGTGGTGTCCATGCCTTCGAGGGAACACCGCCATCGACCGGGCTGGGAGTTCCTGACGAAGGGTGTATCGATAGTGCATCCCACGGGGAGGAAAGCCCTCGTACCGTGGTTGACATGGACAATCGTGCCGAGGTTCGCGAGTTTCTGATGACTCGCAGAGCCAAGATCACCCCGCAACAAGCGGGCGTGCCCGAGTTCGGAAACCGTCGGGTACCTGGACTGCGCCGCGGCGAGGTGGCGTCGCTGGCCGGCGTCAGCATCGAGTACTACAGCAAGCTCGAACGCGGCGCTCTGGCCGGAGTTTCGGCGTCGATCCTCGATGCGATTGCCCGGGCCCTGCAACTCGACGATGCCGAACGGGCTCATCTGTTCCACCTCGCCCACGCAGCCGACGGCACCAGCGCCGGCATGCGCCCGCGACGGCGGCCGACGAAACGCTGGGAACCGCGGGCCAGCTTGCAGTGGGCTCTCGACAAGTTCACGGCCCCAGCCATCGTGCGCAACGGGCGGATGGACTTGCTCGCGGTCAACCATCTTGGCAGAGGCATGCATTCGTCGCTGTACGACAGCGATCCAAGCCGGCCGCCGAACTTCGCCCGCTACACCTTCCTCCACGAGGATTCGCGCGGCTTCTACCCGCACTGGGACGAGGCCGCCGACATTTGCGTTGCCATTTTGCGCACCGAGGCCGGCCGCGACCCTCACGACAACCTGCTACAGGATCTCGTCGGCGAACTGTCCACCCGCAGTGATGACTTCCGCCGCCGATGGGGAGCTCATGACGTCCGCTACCACGGCGCAGGGGCGAAGACGTTTCACCACGAGGTCGTCGGCGACCTCGAGCTTTCCTACGAAAGCATGGACATGCTCTCCGATCCGGGGCTGACACTGACCCTGTACGTGGCCGAACCCGCCTCCCCGACCGCCCACGCCCTTGACCTGCTGGCCTCGTGGACTGCGAACCAAATACCGGAAGTGGTCGTCGTTGACCAACCACCGCGCCTCACCTGATCACCAAACACGGTGGGAACCGTCATCCGTGGACTGTCAGCACGCCAGATCGACGTACACGGTCTTCGCCAGGACGGTCTCGGTGGGCGCGGAACCACCACGCGAGTCGACGGTGGAGTAGGTCTGACGCGGTTGAACCGAGGTGATGGAACACGCCGAAAGCGGCGCTGCCCCAGTCCTGTTCAGGATGACGTGGTAGCCGGCGGCCTCCAGCGTGTGCACCGTGTCCTCGACGTGCGACGGCCCACTTGGCGCGGCGTTGGCGACACTGACGAACCCGAGCGCGGCCGCGGTCAGCGCCCCGGCGGCCAATATCGGAATGAAGTACTCATTCATGACGCGGATCTCCCTCTTTCCTTGGGAGCCACTGCGGCCCCGGTTATTTCGACACCAATGACGCTATGGATTCGTCGGGGGACTTCCCATGGCGTTTCCCGGAGACCTTCGTGGGGGATAACCCCCCACCCGGGTAATGTCGATCGGAGGGGAGCGATTACACCAGCGAGGCCATGATGTCGGCCACGGATCCCGACGTCGCCTTCTGAAAGCCGGTGCCCGCCCAGATGTTCACGGCATGGGGATCGCCGGCCCGGACCGAGGCCGCCCGAACGGGACTCGTCAGATAGTGAATCTCGGGGTACCCCAACGGAGCCTGCGCGTCGTGGTCGTCGATGAAGCGGTTGCGCAGGCCGCGCGCGTAGCGACCCGAGAAGCATCGGGTGACGACCGTCTCGGTGAACTGAGGATCACGCAGCGCTGCGCGGTGCACCGGGCTGCTTCCCGCCTCGTCCGCCAGCAGCCAGGCGGTGCCCAGCTGTGCTGCCACCGCTCCCGACACCAACACGTCGGCGACGTCGGCGGCCGTCATCAAGCCGCCCGCCGCGATCACTGGGACGTCGAGTGCGATCGTCGTCGTGCGCAGCAACTGGTCCAGCGGTTGTGTCGGCGGCAGCGCCGCGGGATCGAGTGTGCCGCGGTGTCCACCGGCCGCTGGTCCCTGCACGGCGACGGCGTCGACGCCACGCGCGACGGCCTTCTCCGCTTCGGCCAGGGTGGTCACCGTGGCGACCGTCGTGATGCCCGCCTCGCTGAGGCGGGCACAGTCGGCCGCCTCTGGCAGACCGAACGTGAACGACACCACCTCCGGCTTGAGGTCCATCACCACGTCGAGCTTCGCCGACCAGTGGTCGTCATCGAAACGCGCCTCCCCGAGGCGGACACCGTAGTGCTCCGACTCGCCGCCAAGCGCCTGCGCGTACCGCTGGATGGCCTCGGGCCGAGCCGCGCTCGACTGCACGACGAAGAGGTTCACCCCGAGTGGACCCGTCGTCAGGCTGCGTGCCGCGGTGATGCGTTCGGCGAAGACGTCGGCGGTCAGGTATCCGGCGGCAAGGAAGCCGAGCCCCCCTGCGTTGGATCCCGCCGCGGCGAGCTCGGGTGTCGTCGGCCCTCCGGCCATCGGCGCGACGATCACGGGTTTGTCGAGCGAGCGAATGTCGAAACTCATCTCTACATCCTGCAATGATGCGCCCGGTGTGCCAACGGTGGTTCACTGGATTGACATGGGCATCAGTTTCAACCACACCATCGTCGCTGCCAAGAACCGCGCGGAGTCGGCGAACTACTTCACTGAACTCTTCGGCCTCCCGCCCGCAAGGGAGTTCGGCCCCTTCCTCGCCGTCACGCTCGAGCATGGCGCCAGCCTCGACTTCGCCGAGGCGCCTCCCGATCAGGAGATCCACCCGCAGCACTACGCCTTCCTGGTCGACGAGGCCGATTTCGACGCCATCTACGGCCGCATACTGGAACGCGGGCAACAGCATTGGGCCGATCCGCGAGGCGAAGGCGTCAACGCGATCAATCACCACGACGGCGGTCGAGGCGTGTACTTTCAGGATCCGGCCGGCCACTACCTCGAGATCATCACCCGCCCGTACGGCTCCGGCGGCTGAGTACCCGCTCCGACAACGTCGGAAGGCCGTCACCGCTGAGAGCGGCTAACGCGCTCGGCCGGTTGCCAAGCACGGACACCAGGTCCGCGGCCCGGCCTTCGACGACGGGCCCGGCGCCGTGCGTCCAATGGACGTCGGTGGCAACCAGCAGCAGCCCACGACTGTTGCGGAACGCGGGCACGAACGGATTGGGCACCGACACCTGCGTCGTCAGCACGTCGACGAGCGCATCGTCGGCGATGGTGGGCTGGCGGTCAACCGCCAGCAGGATGTCGAGTTCGTGGGTGACGTGGTCGCCGAGCAGCAGCCGGCGGGGAAAGTACCGACCGATGCCCACCGGGCGTTCGATGAACTCCGCGAAATCGGCCAGCAGTTCGGCGGGTGTGCGCGAGGACGCGTTGACGCATGCCAGCGCGGTGTTGGCCCGGTTGAACGCGCCGCGGTGGCGACCCATCTCGGCGGCGAAGGCACCGACGGCGCAGCTGTAGCCGACCACGAGGTGGGCGAGCACCTCTTGGTTCGTCCAGTCGGTGCAAAGACTCTGCGCCGACCACTCCTCGGGACGCAGCGTCGCGGCGACCGTTAGGAAGCGAAGGTCGTTGGACCGCAACCGTTCACGCGTCGACATCGAGGTGCTCCACGAAGAATGCAGTCTGATCGGCGAGCACCCGGTGCAGCAGCGGCGGGTGGTAGATCGTGAAGTGGTCGGAATCGTAGTGCCTCGCGAGGCCGCGCGGCGCTCGTTTCGCGGCCAGTGCCGCATACCTCGGATCCATCAAATTCTCGCGGTCACACACGCAGACCAACAACGGCGCGCTGATGCGTCGGGCGTCTCGAAGCGCCGACGTGGTGATCATGGCGACCGCGTCGGCCGCTGCGATGCGGTTGTCGAACGTTCCTCCCGGCGGCACGGTGGAGTTCCACCCGTCCAGTGCGCCGGGCGCCGTCACCATCGCGACGCTTCCCCGGCGTCCCACGATCGGTACGTAGCGACGGCCGCGTCGGAGCAACCCACGCACCGCGTCCTCGACGATCGCAGGCGTCAGCTTCAACGGACCTCGGATCCCCAGGCTGCGCGCCGCGCCTGGCCCGTGCACGATCGGGCACTGGACGACCGCGGCAGCGACGTCGGACCGTCCAGCCGCCGCGCGGAGCACGTTCATGGCGCCGAGGCTGGTGCCCCACAGACCGACGCGGCTCGGATCGACGTCCGTGTGCGTCGCCAGGTAGGACAGCGCAGCGACGACGTCCGCGCGTTGCCGTGCCATCGAAATGCGTTGCCGCGGTTGCCCGTCGGATTCTCCGGTGTGTCGGTAGTCGAACGCGAGCGTGGCGATGCCTGCAGCGGCGAAGTGTTGCTCATACTGCGCCAGCATCATGTCGTGGGTGGCGCCGAGGCCGTGCACCAACACGACCGCGGGATGCGTTCCTGAGCCAGGCGGCAGGGTCAGCCACGCAGCGCACCGCGTTCCCCCGGACTGGAGGTCGACGCGCTCGGTCGGTATCGCCGCGACGTCGTCGCCTGTCATGTGGCCTCCTCGATAAGTACGGTGTACGTGTTGTTTCTAGAGTGCAACAGGTACGGTGTACGTGTCAAGGGTTGACGCTGTCGGTGGAGGGTCAGGTGATGGTGCGAGCACGGTTCACCAGGGACGAAATCGCCTCGGCTGCACTGCGAATCGTTGACGAGTCCGGCCTGAGCGCGCTCAGCATGCGGTCCTTGGCCAGCGCGCTCGGCACTGGCCCCATGACCATGTACAACTACGTGACGGGCAAGGAAGGCCTCGAGGAACTCGTCGTCGCCGCGGTCGTCGCCGAGGTGTCAGTGCCTGCGCCGGGCCGAGATTGGCGCCAGGACGTCCACGCCGTCGCCACCGAGATGTGGCGCGGCGTGCGCGCCCACCCCGCCGCCATCCCCCTGGTGCTGACCCGCCGGATGTCGTCGGCGACCGGCTTCGCGATCGTCGACGCCCTCATCGTCGCGCTCGGGCGCGCCGAGCTGGCCGACCGCGATCGGCTCGCCGCCTTCCACGCCGTCTTCGCTCTGGTGATCGGGTCGGCTCAGGCCGAGCTCGCCGGGCCACTGACCGGTGACGCCTCGGAGGCGGCCGCGAAGATCGGCGCGGTGGCCGGCGCCGACTTCCCCCACGTCGAACGACTGTCCAAGGTGGCGATGGCCACGACGGTCGAGGACGATTTCGACCGGGGCCTGCGGATGCTGCTGGCGGGAATCGCGGCGGCCTGCCGGTAGCTTGGGCGCGCGCGCTCGCGGGAGAATACGGGGGCAGCGTTAGCCGTGGCCGCGCTCCTCCTCCTGGCCCACATAGTCACCAGCGAGAGCGGCGACGTGACCTGGGAGGTCGCCCGTCGCGACGTCGGCAAGGCTGGTCTCCTCCAGCACCGACCGCATGCTGGCGCGCAGCGCCCGCCAGACGTCGGTCAGCGCGACCGTCGGGCCTGAGTACGGAAGGTCACCGAGTCCGATGTCGCGGACGCTGGCCAGCGGGCCGTCGATGCAGCGCAGCACGTCGGCAATGCTGATCTCGGCGGCGGGCCTGGCCAGCGTGTAACCGCCGTCTCTGCCGCGGTGGCTGCGGACCAGTCGGTCGGTGCGCAGGTCGGAGAGAATGTCGACCAGAAACTGCGGCGGGATGCCCTGGGCCTTGGCCAGATCATCGGTCTTGACGAGCGCGCCATCGGCGACCGTGGCCAGTTGCACCATGGCCCGGACGGCATACTCCGCCTTGGCCGACATCCGCATGAAGCGAATCATGCCACCGACCTAGCTGCGAACTCGGCATCACCGATTTCCCGGGTCGCTTCGCTCCTGCCCTCCGGATGGTCCACGATCAATACATGACTACCCGCGTCACCTGCTGCCAGATCCCCTTGGCGATCGGTGACACCACTGGCAATCAAGCCACCGCGAGGACCGCGATCGAGGAGGCGGCCCGCGACGGCGCGCAGATCGTCGTGCTGCCGGAACTCGCCTCCTCGGGCTATGTGTTCGCCGACCGCGCCGAACTCGAATCGCTCGCCGAGACCCGCGACGGGCCCGCTATCACCGATTGGGCCAACCTTGCGGAGGCGTTCGACCTGACCATCGTCGCCGGGTTCCCCGAGGCCGCGGGCGACAAGGTCTACAACAGCGCAGCCGTCGTCGACGAGACTGGACTGCGCGGTGTCTACCGCAAGGCACACCTGTGGGACACCGAGAACGCCGTGTTCGACCGAGCCGACGACCTGCCACTGTTGGTCGACACCGCCCACGGTCGCCTCGGCGTGATGGTCTGCTACGACATCGAATTCCCCGAGTGGGTGCGCGCGGTGGCACTGCAGGGCGCCGATCTGTTGTGCGCGCCCGTGAACTGGCCGCTGCTCCCCCGACCCGACGGCGAACGCCCGACCGAACAGGTGCGCGCCCTGGCGGGGGCAGGCATGAACCGGATGCCGATCGCGGTCTGCGACCGAACCGGGGTCGAACGCGGTCAGGACTGGGTCGGCGGCAGCGTGATCACCGACGCCGACGGCTACCCGATGGCGATCGCCGACTACCGCACGGCGGGCCGCATCACCGCCGACATCGATCTGGCCGAATCGCGGATCAAACGGTTCAACGAGAACAACGACGTCCACGGCGACCGGCGCACGGACCTCTACCGCCGCGCTGGGTTACTCGACTGAGCGCTCGATCATCGCCCGTATCGAGTCGGGCACCGC
>NZ_JAVRQA010000151.1:0-2500 GCF_032161845.1 Mycobacterium sp. | reverse complement strand
ACGCAGTTCGCCGAGTCCGCCGTAGCTGACCATGGACACCCGCAGCGGCATGGTCACGGCGAGCTGGTCATTCCACGACAGTCCGGTGAAGGTGCGGATGGGGCCGATCTGAGCATTCTGGGCGATGAGCGCATCGACGAGAGGGCGTGGCTCGGCGGCCGCCTGCCCCCACCACACCCCGTCACCACGGGACAGGTACTTGCCGAAGTCGATCACGATGGCACTCTCTGGATCAGCGTTCCGGTGCCTAGGCCGCCGCCGCAGCACATCGTGACGAGCCCGAGATCGGCTTCGCGGCGCTCGAGTTCGGCAACGAGCGTCGCGATGAGTCGGGCACCGGTCGCTCCGACGGCGTGACCCAGTGCAATGGCGCCGCCGTTGACGTTCACCCGGTCCGGGTCGGGGGAGAGTTCGCGCTGCCAGGCCAGCACCACTGAAGAAAAGGCCTCGTTGACTTCGAACAGATCGATGTCGTCGATCGAGAGCGTGTTGCGCGCCAACAGCTTCCGGGTCGCAGGGATGGGGCCGGTCAGCATGATGATCGGGTCGACGCCGACGGTAGTCTGGTCCACGATCCGGGCCCGGGTGCGAAGGTTCAGGGTGCGTGCGGCGGCCTCGCTGCAGAGCAGTACGGCGGCCGCACTATCGGAGATCGGTGAGGACGACCCCGCGGTGATACGGCCACCGTCCTTGCGGAACACCGGACGCAGGCCCGCCAGCGTTTGGGTGGTGGTGTCCGGACGGACACATTGGTCGCTGGTGCGTCGACTCCCATCAAGTGTGAGCGGCACCATCTCCGCGTCGAAACGGCCGTCTGCGGTGGCCTTTGCGGCCAACTGGTGGGACCGTGCGGCGAAGACGTCCATTTCCTCGCGTCCGATGTCCCATCGGTCGGCGATCAGTTCCGCGCTCTCGCCCTGGTGCACGAAGGCGTATCGGTCGCGCAGTTCGTCGGTCCAGGGGTCGCCGTACAACTCGCTGATCTTGCCTGGTGAGTCGATGGGGATGTGCCCCATGTGTTCAACTCCACCGGCGATCACGACGTCGTGGGTGCCCGAGGCGATCAGGGCGGCGCCCATCTCGACCGCTGTCTGGGCCGAGCCGCATCGCCGGTCCAGGGTGGTCGCCGGCACCTCGGGCGGAAACCCGGCCTGCAGCCACGCATTTCGCGCGATGTTGCGGGACTGCTCGCCGAACGGTGCGGTGCAACCGATGATCAGATCCTCGACCATGGCGGGGTCGATCCCAGTGCGCTCGATCAGGTCGGTGTAACAGGCCGCGAGCATGGCATTCGGGTGAACGTCGCGGTACCAGCCCTTTTCGGGGTGCGACTTGCCGATCGGCGTGCGGACGGCCTCGGCAATGTAGACCGGCCTGCCGAACTGAGTGAACGGACCATCAACGGATCTCGCCATTTAGATCACCGTCCCGCCGTCGACCGGCAACACCTGGCCGGTGATGTACGCACCGGCGTCACTGGCCAGGAATACGAAACTGGGCGCGATCTCCTCCGGTTGTGCCCACCGTCCCAGCGGGATCCGTGCCAGTGTCTTGGCAGCAAGCTTCTCGTTGGCTCGGATGTTTGCGGTCATGTTGGTCGCCGCCAGCGGCGCAACGGCATTCACGGTGATCGACGTTCGGGCGAGTTCGCGCGCGAGCGACTTGGTCAGGCCGACGATGCCCGCCTTGGCAGCGCTGTAGTTGACTTGACCGATCGTTCCAACCAACCCCGCCGCTGAGGTCACGTTGATGATGCGCCCGGTTCCGTCGGTGGCCAGATGGGGGAGTGCGGCGTGGCTGCACAGGAAGCTGCCGACCAGATGGATGTCGACGATCCGTCGGAACGTCTCCTCGGTCTGGTCGGCGAACATCGCAGGCGCTATCGCCCCGGCGTTGTTGACGAGGATGTTCAGGGTTCCGCCGGCAAGTGCGGCCGCCTGGGACACAGCGTCGCCGACGGCTGCGCTGTCGCGGACATCCAGCGCGCACGACTGCGCGCGTCCGCCGCTGGTGGTGATCGACTCGGCAACCGCGGCAGCGGCGTCCTTGTCGATATCGGTCACCAGCACAGCGGCGCCGGCCGAGGCCAAGGCTGCCGCGATGGCCGCGCCAAGGCCGCCGCCGGCTCCGGTGACCAACGCGGAACGTCCATCGAGACGGAAGGTTTGTGCGAGGACGGATTCCGCGGTGGTGTCGACGGCCGCACTGTCGATGGTCATCAGTAGCTCCTCGGCATTCCCAGGACGTGCGAGCCCAAGTAGTTGAGCACCATCTCCTGGCTGATCGGTGCGATCCTCGTCAGGCGGGCCTCCCGGAAGTACCGCGCGACGTGGTACTCCTCGGAGTAGCCCATACCGCCGTGGGTCTGCAGGGCGCGGTCCGCGGCGTCGAAGGCTGCGTCGGCGCACAGGTACTTGGCCGTATTCGCTTCGCGCGCACAGGGTTTACCGTTGTCGTAGAGCCAGGTTGCCTTGCGTAGGATCAGTTCGGCCGCATCGAG
>NZ_JAVRQA010000150.1:0-20890 GCF_032161845.1 Mycobacterium sp. | reverse complement strand
CGTCCAGCGGCATCGGCGGGGCCACCGCACGCGAACTGGCTCGGCGTGGGTTCTACGTCCTCGCAGGCGTCCGGCGCGACCGGGATGCCGACGCGATCCGCGGCCAGGGGATCGAACCGGTGCTGCTCGACATCACCAATCCGGACCACATCGGGGCGCTGGCCAGCAGGGTGCGCGACGATCCTCGAGGGCGGGCAGTGCGGGCGCTGGTGAACAACGCGGCCGTCGGCGTCAACGTACCGATCGAGGCCTATCCGATCGCCCAGTGGCGAAACTTGTTCGAGGTCAACCTCTTCGGCCAGATCGCGGTGACCCAAGCACTCCTGCCCGGCCTGATCGACGGCTCGGGTCGCGTGGTCAACGTCAGCTCCGTGGGTGGCAAGGTCGCCATGGCCACCTACGGTCCGTACGCGGGCACCAAGTTCGCGCTCGAGGCGGTCAGCGACTCCCTGCGACGCGAACTCGCCCCGCTCGGAGTCCACGTGGTCGTCGTCGAACCGGGCGCGGTGGTGACGGGAATGCTCGACAGGGCGAGCGCGACCGCCCAAGAGCTGGCATCGGCCATGACGCCCGAGCAGCGTCAGCGGTACGGCGGGTTGGTGCGCGCCGTCGCCGCACAGGCCGCGTCGTCCGCCAAGTCCGGGCAGCCGGCTGAGGCCGCGGCCACGGTGATCGCCAAGGCCGTGCTGGCCCGCAAGCCGCGCACCCGCTACACCGTCGGCCGCGATGCCGCATTGATCACGCGCTTGGCGCGCATCCTGCCCGACCGGGCGCTCGACCGAGTCATCGCCGCCGCCCTGCGGCCACACCTTCCGGCAACCGCCTAGGAAGGGTCACCCCGATATCGGTCGCGGAACCTCGATGCTGTTCTCCTGCACGATGACTGGGTCACCGACGTTGACCGTGTTGAAGTACCACTCGGCATCTTCGGGGCTGAGGCTGACACAGCCGTGGCTGACGTTGTCGTACCCGAGCGAATTGACCGCCCAGGGCGCCGAGTGCACGAAGAGGCCACGATCGGTGATGCGGACGGCGTAGTCCACGTCGAGCAGGTAGCCGTCGGGAGCGTCGACGGGGATACCGACGCTGCTCGAATCCATCACCACGTCGCGTTCCTTGGCAAGAACGGTGTAGGTGCCGACGGGCGTCGGGTACTCCGGCCTACCCATGGACGCCGGGAACACGCCCGGTTCTCCCCAGTGGGGGCGGTGGTGCGGCGATGGCAACGCCGACGGCGGTCCCGCTTCGACGCCGTCGACGCTCACGGTGAACGTGTGATCCGAGATGCTGGCAACGCCGAGAACGGTAGGGCCGGTGGCGAAATTCGTCTTGAAGCCGCCCATCGACAGCGCAATCGTGCTGTGCGCCGGCCAGAATCGATCGGGAACCCACTGCACGACGGCGTCGTCCAGCCATTCGAACTTGCCCGACATCGCAGGCGACGACGTGACGTCGATGGCGCGCTCGGCCGCCCGCCGGTCGGCCACGGGCGCCCGGAACGTCACGACCACGGGATGCGCCACCCCCACGACTTCGCCCCGCGCCGGCAGGACCGAGGCGATGATGGGGCCAAACGCCTGACGGGCCGACGCAGCGCCGGCGCTTGCAGGTGGCGCGGCCACCAGTGCGGCGACGCCGATCATTGCCACAACACACCGAACGATCTGATGCATGGCTCCCGATCCCTAAATTACATGATTGTCAATTGATGGTAGGGGTGCCAGGACGATCGATGTGCCGGTGTGCCTTAGCAATTCGATGAAGGATGCATCACGCTTTGGCTACGACCAGCGGATTCAGCCCTCACGCGAATGCGGATGCGCGTCCGGCGACTACTGCGGATGGTTCGCCAGATAGTCGTCGACGGGAATAGGTGACGTCGCGGCATAGCCGATGGGAAGCAGCACGTCACCACCGGTCGTGGTGTAGTAGACGTCCCAGCGGTAGTAGCCGGCGAATGCGGTGGGGTCCGCGGCGAGCACGGCGGCGTATTCGTCGACCGCCCGCACGTATTCATCGGCGTTGTTGTATCGGTAGACGGCGTGATCACGGTCGTCGGCGAAGCCGTTGGCGGCCAAGTAGCGGCCTGCGGCCATGATGCTGTCGTGCGGCGAGCGGATGTCGCCGCCATCGCCATACGCGGCGAACGTCGATGGCATGAATTGCATGGGGCCCTGCGCGCCTGCGGTGCTCGCGCCGTTGATGCTCCCGAAGCGGGTCTCGATCAGGTTGATCGCGGCCAGGTAGTTCCATCCGACACCGGACGCTGCCTCCGCCTCGCGGTAGTAACTCATCAGTGCCTCGACAGGGGGCGGAGCCTCGACGCGCCATGCGGGCAGCGTGTCCCTGGGGTGCGCCATCGCGTTGAGCTGGCGACGGGCGCTCACGTTGCGGTCGTAGGCCTCGAGCAGCGAAGGCGGGATGCGCGCCTGCGTGATCGCGTCCCATTCGGGGTGATGCCCGATGGCGCGGTAGGCCGCCTGCTGCCGGTGCGCTGCCGCATCGAGTGCCGACTCCGGTGTCGCCGGGTCGCGCACCTCGAGTTCGTCGGCGACCAGATCGTCGGCCAACTGCGCGAGATCCGTCGCCAATTGCGGCTGCGCCCCGGCGACCGGCACCTCGGCAGCCACCGTCGTCGCAGTCGAAGTGGCCGCCGGCGGCACGGCCGACGACGGGGCGGACACCGAACACCCGGTGAGGACCACGAGCAGCGCAGCGAGCGCCAGCGGGTGACCGCCGACTACCCGGTGACGCACCATGGTCCACCTCCATCACCGTCTCAGGCAGTGACGCTACCGCCCAAGGGTGCAGAAGATCCCGTGCCCGGAACCTGGATCGGTGGCGTGCGCGGATCCTGCGGCGAGTCCCGCCAATCCCAATCCGAACACCAAGACCATCTTCGCCAGCCCGACGACAACTCGCTTCATGACGCAAAGGTTGCGCCGAGGGTCTTGGCGAATTCTTGATGGCGAATTCTTGGCTAGCCGGCTTGGCCGTACATGGCCACCACGACGGTCCGGTCCAGGGAGTTCTCGGACCACACGCCCATGAGCGAGTAGCGGCAGTCGCGCATGATCGCCAGATAGCCGGGGTTGGCGAACCACTTGTTGATCAACTCGACCCCGCTCATCGCCAGCGCCGGGTTGATGGCCACGGTCTCCGCGACGTTCGGACCCGTGAACCCCGCTGCCGCGGCTCGGGTTTGGGCCGTCGAGCCATCGGAGCCGATGTCGCCGTCGAGGTCGCGATCGTTCAGCATGTCGACGGCATGCCACTGCGCGGCCAGTTGAAGCTGATTGTTCGCGACGACGTCGTTGGTGCATCCGGCGTGATGCTGGACCGTGTAAACGTCGGCGACCACGCTCTTGTTGAATCGGCTGTTGTCGGCGTGTGCGACGGGGGCCGGTACCAAGGCCATCATCGCCACGCAGATCACTGCCGTGCGGAGCCGTATCGTCATGGGGCACCGGGTGGTACGAGCATCGACTGCCAGGTCTTGTCGTCCGCCTTGCCGAGATCTGCCTGCGTGTATCGACGACCGTCGGGGCCGACGTAATCGCCAGTGGCGGGGTCGTACGGAATGGCGGCCATGGGGGGCGCGAGCGGTTGAGGCGCGGCAGCGGCCGGGGCGGGCGGCAACCCCTCGGGCCCGGTGACTCCCGGCGGATACTGCGGCACGGCCTGACCGCTCAGCGTCGCGTTGGGGTCGCCCTTCCAGTTGTACCCGTCGTTGAGTGGCACGTACTGTTCGTCGCTTTCGCACATCTCCACGGTCGGTGCCCGCTTGGCGGGATTGTTCTCACACGGGATGTTGCGCACGCCACGGACATTGAGGTCCGAGTCTTGCGGCACCCGGCAGTAAAGCTCACCTGCCGGGCGGTCGGGAGCGTCCTGGTCGGAAGCCGACCGCTGCTGGCGGACCGGCAGGAAGCCGGTATTGCACGGCGGTGGCGAGTTCAGGTTGAGGTTGAAGTCGAGGTAGATGCCCTTGTAGGCCTGCTTGGTACCCGAGTCGGCAACGGCGATCGCCGACATCACTGCGGTGCCCTGCGGGTAGAGCACCAGCAGCTGCTCCAGATCGGGGCGATAGGTCACCGCGATGTCGCCGAGACTCGCCAGGTTGGCCAGCAACACCGGCAGGGTGGGCGCGACGCGGTCGAACAGCGCCTTGCCTTCGTTCAGCGCGGGTGCACCCTGGGTGAGCAGATCCGCGAAGGCGGTATTCTGTGCCTTGACCTGGCCGGCGATCGCCGCGGTGCGCGCCGCCCACTGGGCGATCGAATCCGTGGTCCGCACTTGAGAATCGAGCACCGGCGGCGACTGGTCGATCAATTGGGTGAGCGGATCGATCGTCCGGCCTGCGTCGGTAGCCAGTGCCGTCGACCCGTCGACGATCCGAGACAGTTCCGGCCCAAGCCCGCCGACTGCCTTCGCCGCCTCATCGACGACGGTGCGCAGATTGTCCCCGGGGATTGCCTGCAGCGCCCGGTTGGTGGCGTCGAGCAGACTTCCGATGTCGGCCGGAATCTGAACCCGCCCTGCGGGAATGACGTCGCCGTCGCGGAGGGGCGCAACGTTCCGGCCCGCCGCTTCCTTCACGGGTGTGAGTTCGACGAACTGTTCGCCAACGGCGGAGCGGCTGTGCACGGCAGCCGTCACGTCGGACGGAATCGAGACGTCGCTGTCGAGGTCGAGATCGGCTGTTGCGCCGTCCCTGGTGACCTCGATGGCGCTGACCCTCCCGATCTCGTCGCCGCGGTAGGTGACCACGGACGACTTGTACAGGCCACCGGTCGCGGGCAGTTCGAGTGTGACGTGGTAGCGGCCGATGCCCAGCAGCGCAGGCACTTTGACGAAGCCGAACGCCATCACACTGCAGGCGATCACGGTGATCGACGCGAGTATCGCCAGCTGTATCCACACGGTGCGGGACAGACGGAGCATGTCAGTTGCCCCCGAAGTGGTACGGGGCGATCAGTGGGTTGCCCGCGGTGTATGGGCTGGGCATCTGACCGATCGTGCGGCCCCACTGCATTTCGAGGTTGGTGAGGTTGCCCTCCCACCTGGTCCCGGTGAACAGGCTGCTGTCGATGCGGCTCAAGGTCAGGTCGACCACCAGGCTGATGTTGGCGAAGTCGCCTCGGAACCAGTTCCCCAAAGTGCTCTTCACCCATGGATAGGTGGACAGGAAGTCCAGTCCCTTGGTCAGCGCGGGTCCGGCGTCGGCCAGCGACCGCAGCACCGGAGCGATGTTGCGGAGGTTGGCCACCAGAGCGTCGTTGGTCTGATTGACCGTCGTGGTGGCAATGGCGCTGAACTTGCCGAGGGCATCGATGGCGTCGGACAGCTTGGTGCGTTCGTCGGCCAGTACCGCCAGCGCCTGCGGAATGGTGGTGAGCGCCTTGTCAACGGTGTCGTTCTTCGCCGCCACCTGCCCAGCCAGCGAGTTGAGACTCTCCGTCGCCGCGATGATGTCGTCGGTTTGGACGTTGAGCTGATGGATGAAGGTGTCCAGTTGGGTGAGCAGGCTGCGCATGTCGTTCTCGCGGCCGGCGAACGCCTTGGCCAATGACTGGTTGATCTCCTGCAGTTGGCCCAGCCCGCCGCCGTTGAGCAGGATCGACACCGAGGCCAAGGTCTGCTCGGTACTCGGATAGGTGCTGCCCGAGGACAGCGGTATCACCGAACCGTTGCCCAGTTCACCCTGCGGCGGCTGATCGGTCGGGGGTGCCAGCTCGATGTGCATCGAGCCGAGGAGGCTGGTCTGGCCGACCTTCGCGGTGCTGTTGGCGGGAAGGTGGACGCCGCCGTCGATGCGCATGGTCACCAGCGCGTGCCAGTCCTGCACCTCGATCTTGGTGACGTTGCCGACGTTGACGTCGGCGACGCGCACCCTGGTGTTCTGTTGGATGACCACGACGTCGGGCAGCTGCGCCTGGATGGTATACGAGCCGTCGGTGCTGCCTGCGGTTCCCGGCAGGGTCAGCGAGTTCAGGCCCCGCCACTCACATCCCGGGATCGCGGACAGGCACGCGACGGCGAGCGCGGCCGTCAGGAGGCGCTTCACGGCGTCCCCTGCGGAGCAGGGGGAGGGGGCGGGACCATCATCCCCTGCAGCCCCTGGCTGGGGTCGGTAGACAACGGGGCTTCGGCGGGCAGGGCCCCAATTGGATCGGGCTGTGCCGCTGGGAGATTCGGTGGCGGTGCGTCGGGTCGCAGCGAATCTTCGCTGTAGGTCAGTTCGTTGGGTCGTGCGGTGGCTCCCACGAACGGGTTGAAGCCGAGTGGCGGGAAGTTGTACTGGCGATTCTTGATGATCGGCGCGAGATACTGCGTGCACAGCTTCGAGGACTGCGCGTAGTTCTCTCGCGACGCGGCCTCGATCGAGCTGCAGATGAATTGCACGGGGTTGGCGAAGTTACCAGCCGCGAGGATACCGGTGACCGCACTCTGGGCGGGCTGGTAGATGTTCATGAAGTTCTGGAACACGGTCGGGGCGATGTGCAGGACCTGCTTGACGTCGCCCCGGCTGTCATTGAGGGCCTGGGTGACCGCCGCGAGATGGTCGGTGGCCGTTCCGATGCTCTCGCGGTTGTCTGCGACGAAGCCACGCAGATCCGACACCGCGCCGTCCAGACCCTTGGTCGCGTCGGCGATCTCATTGGGCGTGTTCGACAACACGGTGGTCACGTCGGCCAGGTTCGTGTTGAACGCGGCGAGCAGATCACTACTGGACGACAGCGCCGACACCAGCAACTGCAGGTTGCGCACCGTGCTGAAGATGTCCGTGCTGTGGTCGCCGAGTGCCGAAACTGCCTGCGACAGCTTGACTACCGTGTCGTGGGCGGTATCACCCTCGCCCCGAAGGTTGGCAGCGGCGCTGTTGATGAACTCCCCGACGGAGTTCGGGCCGCCGGGTGTCGTTGGCTGCAGGGAGTCGGTGAGCTTCGCCAGCTGCTGGCGGAAGTCGTCCCATTCGACGGGAACCGCGGTGCGATCCTGCGAGATGCTGGCACCGGAAGCCAGTTTGGGCCCGCCCGAGTACGCGGGGACCAGCTGGATCGCCCGCGCACTGACCAACGACGGCGACAGGATCGCTGCCTTGGCGTCGGCGGGCACCGGGTACTTCTGGTCGACCGAGAAGGTGACTTTCGTGGTATCGGGTTGCGGTTCAATCGCATCCACGGTCCCGACCGCGACGCCAAGGATGCGCACCTCATCCCCGGTGTACAGCCCGTTGGCGTTGGCGAAGTATGCAGTGAACGTGTCCTCGCGGACGTGATCCCACCACGGTGTCGCCACGACCGAGATCGCCGCGACGAGAAGAACGACGAGCGCCGAGGCCGTCGCGATTCGGGCGTTCATTGCGCTCCGTCCGTCGATGGCAGTACCTCGTTGGGCGCGGGCAGGTAGACCGGACTCGGCGACGGCGCGGGACTGGCGCCGCCCGCGACGCCCGGTGGTGCTGGGGCAGGCGGCCCAGGCGGCGGTCCGCCGGGCGGGGGTGCAGGCAGGGGCTCCCGGTACGGGTAGCGGGGATCGCCCGGATTGCCCGTGATGGCATCGGGCAGTGTCAGATTCGGGTCCCCGCCCTGGCCGGTCCGTGGAGGGAGCATCGGCAGCGGCGGGGTGCCAGGCTGCCCCGTTGCCGGGTCGACGAGCTGTGATGGCAGCTTTGTGTTGGGGTCGAGGCCGAGGTCGGAGAACGCAGCGTCGATGAACGGCTGCGAGAACTGGCCAGGGATCAGATTGACGAGGGAGGCCTTGAAGAACGGGCCCGACCCCAGGACCTCACCGAACGACATGGCGTACCTACGAAGCAGGTACAGCGTCCGCTGCACTTCCTTCTTGTGGTTGTCCAGGATCGACAGCACGCCGTTGAGTTTGTCGAGCGCCGGCCTGAGCTGGGTGCGATTGTCGGCGACCACCCCCGAGATCTGCCGCGACACCGCCGTCAGGTTGGACATCAACGCGTCGATGGACTGTCGTTGCGTGAGAAGCTGGCCAAGGAGTGCGTTGGCGTTGACCACCAGGCTGGCGATCTGGTCGCTGCGCTTGGCAAGCACTCCGGTCACCTTGTTGGCGTTGGCCAGCAGATTGCGCAGCTGGGCGTCGCGGGTGTTGAGGGTGTCGGAGAAGCGGGCGACGCCTTCCAAGGCGATCTTCAAATCGGGCGGCGTGTTCTGGAACGTCTCCGCCAACGTGGTGAGCGACGACGAGAGCTGCTCGGTGTCGAGACCGCTGATGGCGGTGGTCAAGTCACCGAGAGCGCTTGGTAGGTCGTACGGGGAAGTGGTTCTGTCCAGCGGGATGGTCCCCGCCAAGTTGCCGTTGCCGCGCGGGATGACTTCCAGCATCTTGGTGCCGAGCACCGTCTCGGTCTTGATCGCGGCTTCGGTGCGGTCACCAAGTGCAATGCCCTTGCGGACGGTGAAGTCCACCAACACCTTGTCTCCGTCGAGTTGGACGTCGGATACCTTTCCGACCTCGAGGCCCGACACCCGCACCTCGCTGCCCGGTTTGATGCCGCCGGCCTCGGCGAAGTAGGCGGAGTAGTCGGAGGTGCGCTTGATGAACGGCAGCTCGTCGTAGGAGAAGGCCGCCGCCACCAGCGCGATCAGCAGAAGCGTTCCGACCGCGCCGACGGCGACCCGGTTGCGCTCGCCCAGCGGCTTGATCATGGGCCGCTTCAGCGTGATTCGCGTCATTTTGGCGTGCACCTGCCCGAATCCTGGCCGAGAAGTTTGACGAATACCGGCTGCCCACCCTTGCCGTTGACCTTGAGGATGGCGTCGCACAGATAGAACCCGAAGTAGTCGCCGTAGAGGCCCTGTCGGGACAGGATCTGATAGGCATCGGGGAGGGTCTTCACGAGGTCGTCGACATAGGCGTGATCAGCCTCGACCTGGCTCGCGAACCGATCGGTCTGCGTCACGGTGTCCCGGATCGGCTGGCGGGCATCCGCCAAGAGATCGGCCACTGAGCCCGCGGCGGCGTTGATGTAGGCCAATCCCGTAGTGATGTCGTCCTTGCGCTCGGAGAGTCCCTGCGCGAGCTGCGACAGTTTGTCGAGGCCGTCGGAGAACTGATCGTTTCGGGCGGCGAAGGTGCCGAGCACCGTGTTCAGATTGGTGATGACCTGACCGATCAGCTGGTCGCGTCCGGCGAGAGTGGTTGTCAGTGCCGATGTTTGGGCCAACATCGACGAGATCGTGCCACCTTGGCCCTGGAACACCTTGAGGAGTTCACCGCTCAGCGCATTCACCTGATCGGGGTCCAACGCGCGGAACAGTGGCCGGAATCCACCGATGAGTGCATCGACGTCGAGTGCAGGCGACGTCCTGGTCGGGGGGATCGTCTCGCCCGGCTGAAGCCGGCGCACCGAACCCGCCCCCTCGTCAAGGGCCAGATAGCGGTCGCCGATGAGGTTCTCGTAACGGACCGCCGCTTCGGTGCCCTCGGTGAGCGCGAGACCCTTGTCGATGGCGAATGACACCGTGACGGTGCCGTTCTCGTTGAGGGTCAGGTCCTTGACCTTCCCGACCTCGACGCCGGCGATCCGAACGAAGTTCCCGCCCTTCAGGCCCGACACGTTCGTGAACACCGCGCTGTAGGTGGATCGTGAATCGAACCGGAACTGTCCGAATACGGTCACCAGCGCGAACATGAAGACCAGGCAGATCGCCGTGAACAGCACGACCCGCACCACCGTGCCGGTGATGTTCTTCTGCCTCATCGCGGTCTCCTTCCCGTCGTATCGTGTTCGGTCATCCCGGCGGCAGCGGGGTTGGTAGCGGGGGCACGCCGGGATATAGCGGCGTGCCGTCCGGCCCGTATTCCGGTGCGCCGTACGGCGGTGCCCCCGGGTAGGGAATCGGACCTGGTGCAGGGGGCCCCTCGTGGTGAATCCGGGGCGGTTCCGGAATGCCCTTGGTGACGGGGAGGTAGTTGGCGAATCCGGGGAACCCGATCCCTGGGTTGGGTCGGATGTCGAGGCCGGTTCCCCAACCGGTATCCGTCACCAGCGCCTTGACCGGGAAGTTCGCGCTGACGTCCGGCAGCGAGCCGCAACTCGGCCGACCGCCGGGCCCGCCGGTCGCATTGACCTTCGGCAGGTTGTCGGGATAGCGGTAGGCGTCGTCGCCGAAGAGCAGCGCTGCGTCCATGATGACGGATTTTCCATTGCCGCCGAGCGCATCTCGTCCACCGTGATCGAGGAACCACTGCGCGCCCTGGAAGAGGCAGGTGTAGGTGGGTGAGTACTTGTTGAGCAGCTCGGTCGTCGGCACCAGAAGGTTCAACGTCCGAATCAGGTTGGGCTGATTGCCCCCGATCACGGTCACGCCGGACTGCGAAAACCCGACGGCAGACAACAGCATCTGGTCGAGTGAGGTCGCATGCTCGGTGATCGTCGTGCCGACGGTCGTGCCGGAATTCAGGATCGACAGGATGTTCTGCGCCGCATCCGAATACGCCTGAGCGGTCTTGCCGAACAACTGCCAGTCCCGCTGCACGGTGGGCATTCGCGGATTCACGGCGAGCAGTACGTCGTTCGCGTCGGTGATCGCCTGACCGATGCGATCGCCCTTGCCGCGCAGAGCTTCTGCGACTGCCGACAGCACGGAATTCAGTTTCGCGGGGTCGATTTCGTGCACCACGGACTGCAGATTCTCGAACACCGTGTTGACCTCGACGGTCACGTTGCGCGAGTGGACCACGGCATCGGCCGACAGGGGTGCCGGGCTCGGGTCGGGGGGCATGATCAGGTCGACGTACTTGGCGCCGAACGCGGTGCTCGACTTTATCTCGGCTTCGACGTTGCTCGGCAAGTACTGGAACGGCCCGGGATCCATCTTCAAGTTCAGTGTCGAGACGTTGGTACCGGCGCCGGCCGATTGCGTGCCGATCGACCCGACGACGCCAACCTGGACGCCACGCAGTTTGACCTTGGCGCCGTTCTCCATGACGAGGCCGGACCGGTCGGAGACGACAGTGAGTGGGATGGTGTCTCGCCAGGTGCCGGCGAACAGCGTGGCGGTCATCGCGACCAGTCCCACGACGATCAGCACCAGGACGGGCGCGTACCAAATGGGGTCGATCCGCCCTCGGCGGGCCGAGTTGTCCAGTGGACTCACCCGGCCAGGTTGAAGTTGCCGGACTGCCCGTAGACGGACAGCGTGATGGTCAGCAGGACGAAAACCGTTGCCGTGACCGATGTCCGCACGGCCCTACCCACTGCCTCGCCGACCCCGGCCGGGCCGCCCGTTGCGGTGAAGCCGTAGTAGGTGTGCACCACCATGACCGCGGCCGCCATCGACAACGCCGCGACGAAAGACCAGAGCAGGTCCATCGGCTGCAGGAAGGTCGAGAAGTAGTGGTCGTAGACCCCTCGCGACTGCCCGTAGATGATCGTCGTACCGAACCGCGTCGCCAGAAACGACATCAGCACGGCGACGGTGTAGAGCGGAATGACCACCAGGACGCCTGCGACGATGCGGGTGGACACCAGGTAGGTGATCGCCCGGATCCCCATCACCTCGAGCGCGTCGATCTCCTCGTTGATGCGCATGGCGCCGAGTTGCGCGGTGGCTCCTGCGCCGATCGTCGCGGCGAGTGCCACCCCGGCGGTCGCAGGCGCAATGAACCGGACGTTGAGGAAGGCGCCGAGGAAACCCGTGAGGGCCTCGATCCCGACGTTCGAGAGAGTGTTGTAACCCTGGACGGCGATCAGCGCGCCGGTGGACAGCGTCAGGAACCCGATGATTACTACGGTGCCGCCGATCACTGCGAGAGCACCTGTGCCCAAACCCATGACGGCGATCAGCCGCAGCACTTCCGCCGGGTAGCGGCGTACCGCGTCAGCGGTCGAGACCAGCGCCGTGCCGTAGAAGGCGGTCTGCTCGCCGAGTTCGCGGGTCGCGTCGATCGCCCTGGTCGTCTGCTGCTCGAGCCAGGATTGCCGGTCCGCCGAGGTGTCGGTCACGACGGGGCCACCTTGACGCCAAGCGCGGTGGCCAGGATGTTGATCAGGAACAACGCCATGAAGGCGAACACGACCGTCTCGTTGACCGCGTTGCCGACGCCGGTGGGTCCGCCGCCGACGGAGAGTCCCTTGTAGCAGGCAATCAGGCCGGCGGACAGCCCGAACAGCAGCGCCTTCACGAGCGAGATGATCACCTGTGGGAGACCGGTCAGCAGTGTCAGACCTGCGACGAACGCACCGGGTGTGACGTGCTGGACGTACACCACGAAGAGGTAGCTGCCAAGCAGTCCCACGATGGCGACCACCGAGTACAGCATCAGCGCGACGAACGTGGCCGCGACCACGCGCGGAACGACCAGGGCCTGAATCGGATTGACGCCGATGACCTTCATGGCATCGATCTCCTCGCGGATGGTCCTGGCGCCGAGGTCGGCGCACATCGCCGTCGACCCGGCGCCCGCGACGACGATCGCCGTGACGACCGGGCCCACCTGCGTCACGGACGCCAGTGCGGCGCCCGCGCCGGACAGGTCACCGGCGCCGATCTCGAGGAGCACGATGTTGAGCGTGAAGACGATCAGCACCGTGTAGGGAATCGACAGCATGATGGTGGGGAAGATCGACACCCTCGCCACGAACGCTATTTGCTGTAGGAGCTCGCGCCAGGCGAAGGGACGGCGCACGCTGGCCGCCAGTGTCTCGCCGCTGAGGACGAAGAAGTCGCCGACCGCGGTCATGGGTCTGGTGAGCAAATGGGACGTCACCAGTGAACCACCGCAAACTTCGAGACGGGCTTCCGTCGAAGGTCATGGCTCACTGCAGCAACGTAGACGCTCGGAATCCAGCAGGGGATAGTTGCGATCATCGCGAAGAAATCTCGAAGCCGGGGCGCTCGGTCGCCGAAGGGCGATTACGCCCCCGGGCGGTAGTGGGGCCCGACTGCAGTGGTTTGCCAAACCGGACGTGCGGCTGCCCGGAATCTCGTCTCCGCGCTGGGCTCGAAGCGGTATCCCTGGCCGCGGACCGCCGTCAGCACGCGAGCATGGTCGCCGAGCTTGGCCCTGAGCCGGCGGATGTGGCTGTCGACGGTGCGATCCGAGATGTGCAGATCTTTAGCGCGATCGGCCCACACGCTCTGCAGCAGAGTGGGCCGCGACAGCGTCTGGCGTGGTCTTGCGGCGAGGTGGGCGAGCAACGCGAATTCGCGATAGGCAAGCCTGATCGGTCGGCCGTCGACGGTCACTTGACGGTTGGCGAGGTCCACCGTCAAACCGGTCTCGGGATGCGGCTCGACGAAACGAGCCTGAGTGCCGACGGTGTCGGATACGACGGCGCGGTGCGCCACGACGCCAGGAATCAGTTGGCCGATCGTCGCTCCGAACTCGTCGAGGAGACGCGCGGCCAGCGCCGCAGCATCGAGGCCGCGGGGCACGTCCACGACGAGAACCACCCGGGCAGCAGCAATCTGCTCTGCCGTCTGCTCCGGGACTGCCTGGTACACAACACACACCGTGGGCCCGCGCCGACGCGCTCACAAGAATTTGCGTCGCCGTGACGACAATGCGGCGGGTCTCAGAACGCGGCGACGAGCTGGCCCCGGTAGGCGGTCGCGATGAAGTCGCGAGTCGACGTCGACTGAAGCGCTTCAGCCAGAGCCCGGATGGCGGGGGAGTCGCACGTCGCCGGGCGAGCCACCAGGTACTCCGCATACGCAGAATTGCCGCGGTCGCAGTACAGGGCCGTCCCGGTGTCGACACCCAAACCCATCGCCTGATTGCCGAACAGGAACACCACGTCGAAGTCGTCGCGAGCGTCGGCGAGCAGTGCGCTGCTGACTTCCTTGAGCACCAGCCCGTACGGGTTCGCCAGAATGTCGGCCGTCGTGGCCATCGTGTCCGTGGCGATTGGGCACTCGATGAGACCGAGGTCATCGAGCATGGCCAATGACCGGGTGACGTTCACTGGATCAGACGGCAGTGCAATCTCGGCGTAGTCGGGAATTGCGTCGAGACTGTCGATCCCCTTGGCGTACAGGCCGAAAGGCTCGATGTGGACGGGCACGATCGGCATCAGGCGCGTTCGATGTCGCCGATTGAACTGGTCGAGAAACGGTAGGTACTGAAAGAAGTTGGCGTCCAGGTGGCCTTGGGCGAGCAGTTCGTTCGGCTCGTCGAAGGTCTCGAAGATCTCGATCCGAAGGTCGATGCCACGGGTCGACAAGCCACCGCGAACGTGATCGAGGATCTCGGCATGGGGGACGGGTGTGGCGCCGACGCGTAGGGGCGTCATGCCCTTGCCTCCGATCGCGCGAAGGGTGCTACTCGGCTGCATTCGATGAAGGTTACCGACGTTCGATGGAGGCGCAATGTGTGGTGTCAGGCGGATGTGTCCAATTGTGTCGTACTAGGACTCACGGTGACTCTAGGTGTGGCGCACATTCGTTCGCCAAAACTATCGTCCGTTCCAATCATCACCTTCCAGCCTTCGAGAGACGGTCGCCGATGTCCGAAATCATAACGCCTGCAGATATTTCCGTCGATCCACCGGCAAGCTCGAAGCGGAAGTTGCACGGCAACCTCGGCGTGGCGTCGATCGTGTTCATGGTCGTCGCGGCGGCGGCGCCGCTCGGTGTCATCGGCGGTGTCGTGCCGTTGGGTATTGCGGGCGGCAACGGCGCGGGGTTCCCTGCGACGTTCATCGTCGCGACGGTGATCCTGCTGTTGTTTGCAGTGGGATTCACCGCGATGACGCCGCACGTGGCGGAGGCGGGCGCCTTCTTCTCCTACGTGCGAAAGGCGCTGGGCTTTCCGACCGGAATCGGGATCGCATTCGTCGCGATCGTCAGCTACCTGGCGATCGAAGCGGGCGTCTACGGGCTCCTCGGCCCCGCCGGGGCGAGCATCGTCGAGCTGTTCGGCGGTCCCACCCTGCCGTGGTGGTCGTTCGCTCTGGTCGCGTTCGCCGTGACGGCCTACCTGGGCCATCGCAACATCGCCCTGTCCAGCCGAGTGTTGGCGGTCCTGTTGACGGCGGAGATCGCCATCGTCGCGATCCTCGACCTCGTCATCGTCGTGCGCGGTGGCGACCACGGGTTGTCGACCGGCATCGTCGACCCGCACGCGATCCTGTCCGGATCATTGGGGATCGGACTACTTTTCGCGATCATCAGCTATGTGGGGTTCGAGGCGACGGCGATCTTCCGCGACGAGGCCCACACCCCGGAGCGGACGATTCCCCGGGCCACGTACGTATCGCTGATCCTCATCGGCGTCTTCTACGCCGTGACGAGCTGGGCATTGATCTCCGGATGGGGCGACGAGGAGGCCGTGACCAGGGCCACGGATTCGGGCTCGACGTTCCTCGGCGACACCGCGCAGCGCTACCTGGGAACCGTTGGCGCCGACGTCATCACGGTGCTCTACTTCACCAGTCTGTTCGCCTGCATCCTCTCCTTCCACAACGTGGTGGCGCGCTACGTGTTCGCGCTGTCGCAACGTGACGTGCTGCCCGCATCGCTGAGCCACCCGCACGGCAAGCACGGCTCTCCACACCTGGCGTCGTTGTGGATTTCCGGAGTCGTCGCCATCAGCGTCATCCTGGCCGTGGTGTTCGATCTCGATCCGGCGGCACAGTTCTACACGTGGTTCGCCGGCGCGACGACCGTCGGGATCGTCGTCCTACTCATCGCGACCAGTGTCGCCGTGCTCGTGTACTTCCGGGCCGATCGACGGGGATACTCCCAGTGGCGGGTGCGGATCGCGCCAAGCCTCGGCTTGGTCGGACTGCTGGGCTCGCTCGTCTTGATCCTGGCCAACCTGAAGGACCTCGTCGGTGGCTCCAGTGTCCTGGCCTGGGTGATCGTCGGACTGTTGGTGGGTGCCTTCGTCGCCGGCGCCGTCATTGGCACCAGGGTCACCGACAACAGCGTCGACGCAGCGTGACTCAGACGGCGCAAAGGGTTGACGGTAACGAGCATGCGTCGGTTCCCGCGCAGGAGTTGTTGCGCAAGCTCGGGGACGGCTCGCTCGCGGAAGTCGAAGTGGCGTGGAGCGACCCCTTCGGCCACGCGGCGGGCAAGAGGATTCCCGCTCGCGAGTTTCTGCACCGGGCCCAGGGCACCGGTTTCGCCTTCTGCGAGGCGGCGCTGGGCTGGAACACCGATGCCACGGTGATCGACGGGCTGCGGTTGACCAATTGGGACGGTGGCTATCCCGACGTGTATGCGGTCCCGGACTTCTCGACGTTCAGGTTGCTGCCGTGGCGTTCCGGCGTTGGTCACGTCATCTCCGACGTCGTGACCCATGACCGGGCCCCATCCCTCCTTGACCCGCGAGCGATCTTGCGCCGCGTCCTTGCGAGATTGGCGACACTGGGCTACACGGCCAAGGTCGGCGTCGAGTTGGAGTTCTACCTGCTGGAGTCAGACGGGTCCCCGATCCAGCACGACATCCACGCCTACTCGCTGGAGAATGCCAACGCTCTCGATCCGCTGATCGGAGATCTCAACGAAACCCTTGGCGCCTTCGTCGGTTTGGAGGGCATCCAAACCGAGTACGGTCCGGGGCAGGTTGAGACCAACCTGGTGTACGACGACGCACTCGTCGCAGCCGATGACGGCGCCAGGCTCAAGTACGCTGCCAAGGAGGTGGCGCGAAAGCACGGCAAGGTCGCCAGCTTCATGGCCAAACCATTCTCCGAACATTCGGGAAGTTCTGCGCACCTGCACATTTCGCTGTGGCGTGACGGTACGCCAGCGTTCGCGGCCGTCGACGGCGCCGAGAGTGACGTCGCACTGCACGCGATCGCGGGCCTACTCGACCATCTGCCGTCGATCGTGTTGTTCGGCGCGCATTCGGTGAACGCCTACCGGCGGTACGTCCCGGACTCCTTCGCGCCGGACACCGTGAACTGGAGTCGTGACAACCGCAGCGCCGCGGTGCGCTCGCTGGTCGATGCGTCGCCGAGCGCCACCCGGATCGAACTGCGCACTGGCGCCTCGGATGCCAATCCCTACTGGTTGGTGGCCTCGGCGCTGGCGGCCGTCGTCGCGGGGCTGGAGGCGGGCCGACGGCCACCCGGGCCTGCGTCGGGAAACCTGTACGGCAAGGGCACTCCGCTGCCCGAATCGCTGGGCGCGGCGCTGGCGCTCGCGACGCAGGACGACACCATCCTCGAGATTCTGGGAGCGGATTCCGTTTCGGACTTCGCGGCCATCGCACGAAGTGAGTGGCTGCAGTACCAGGGCCAGGTTAGCGACTGGGAGCGGCGCCGCTATCTGACCAGCTCGTGACGGCGTTGGGTAACGATTGCCAACCTGAACGATTGCGAATCGATCCGGAGGTCGGAACGGGCCGCGGAGGAAAACTACGGTGGCTTGGTGCATCGCCGAACTGCCCTGAAGCTTCCGCTGATGTTGGCAGCAGGCGCCGCGCTAACCCGTATTCCCCGCGCCTCGGCCGACCCGGTGCCGTGGTCGGTCGATCGGGCGAACAGTTGGTACCAGGCGCAGGGCTGGCTCGTCGGGGCGAACTACATCCCGGCAACCGCCATCAATCAAATCGAGATGTTCCAGCAGGGTACCTATGACCCTCGGCGGATCGACGCCGAGTTCGCCATCGCGCGGCAACTGGGGTTCAACACCATGCGGGTGTTCCTGCACGACATGCTGTGGGCGCAGGACCGCCAAGGCTTTCAAAGGCGTCTCGCCCAGTTCGTCGCCATCGCGGCGAGTCGGGGCATCAAACCGCTGTTCGTCCTGTTCGACTCCTGCTGGGATCCCCACCCCAGGCTGGGTCCTCAGCGCGCCCAGGTCGCGGGCGTGCACAACTCCGGCTGGGCGCAGAGCCCCGGCGCCGATCACCTGGGCGACGCGAGCTACCGCAGCGTTCTGTACGACTACGTCACGGGAGTGCTGAGCCAGTTCCGCGGTGACCAACGCGTTCTCGGATGGGATCTGTGGAATGAACCCGACAACCCGGCGAAGGTGTATCGCAAGGTGGAAACGAGCAACAAGCAGGAGCTCGTCGCCGCGCTACTGCCCCAGGTGTTCCAGTGGGCGCGCGCCGTTGGCCCGACCCAACCGTTGACCAGTGGGGTCTGGCAGGGGAGCTGGAGTTCCGGAAGTCGCAGCACCATCGCCGGTATTCAACTCGACAACTCCGATGTGATCACCTTCCACTCCTACGCCAAACCCGCCGACTTCGAGTCCCGGATCGCCGAGCTCGCACCTCTCGGACGCCCGATCCTGTGCACCGAGTACCTGGCTCGGTCGGAGGGGAGCACGATCGAAGGGATTCTGCCGATTGCCAAGCGGCGCAACGTCGGTGCCTACAACTGGGGCTTCGTGGCGGGAAAGACGCAGACCTATCTGCCGTGGGATTCGTGGGATCACCCGTACGCCTCGGCGCCGAAGGTGTGGTTCAGCGACCTGCTGCAACCCGACGGACGGCCGTACCGGGACAGTGAGATTCAGACCATCAGGCAGTTGACTGGCGTACTGGGTCAACCCTGAGCCGACATCAGCCGCCGGACTGTTCGCGCACCAGGTAGTCCGCGTACCAGTCGGACCAGTTCGCATCTGCCTCCCCGGTCGACGCCTCGTGCTCGCCGTGCGCCTTCGCGGCGCGTCGCAGAGCATTCGCCAGATCGCCCACCGACGCGTAGGCGGTGATGCCGGTGTCGATGCGTCCGGCCAGTCGAGTCGTGACCTCTTGGAGCAACCAGCCGTTGCCGTCGGGATCCTGGAACGAGGCGAAGGACCGGTAGCTCGCGTGGTCGGGGTCCGGGCCACTGAGGCGAAGCCGCCCGAAGAGAAAGGGCTCATCAGGTCCGGCGGGCTCGTCGGAAGCGTGGAACACGTCGCTGACGGCCACGCCGTGACCGAGCAATTCCGAACGGGCCGCCTCGACGTCGGAGACGACCAGGTATAGGCCCTTGGCAGATCCGGGCGCAGCAGCGGTGACGTTGCGCCCGAAGATGATCGAGGCCGCGGAACCGGGAGGCGTGAACTGGATTACGCGATAGTCCTTGCCGCTGTCGAAGTCGGCGTCGAGCCGCCACCCCAGGCTTCCGTAGAACTCCTTGGCGCGGTCGACGTCGGACACGGGGATGACGACGATCTCGAACTTGAGGTCGACGCCGTTGGAACTGACTGGATTGGTCACGACGTCATTGTGATCAAGAACAGGATCGAATGTCGTCGTTCGACGCTCCGCACGACCTGGGAAAAGAATCCCGCCGATTTCATCGCTCGGCTCAAGGGTCGCACTACGTCACTGTGTGGGTAGATCCCGAAGGCGTGAATCGCGCGACAGCCCAGACGTTACGGGCGGTTCGGGTTGCGACCGACTGGAGACGATCCGATGACAGACCTGATACTGGCGACCAGAGCGGATCCCGTCGCCGTGGAATCCGTTGGTCCGACCCAGGACCGAGAAGTCTTCCTACCTACCAAGTCTCGGGCGCAGGAGGCGTCGTGGGCCGGGGTGTGGCGCCGACTGCACTGGCCGATTGGCATCTACACCACGCCGGTGCTGATCCTCGTCGTCTGGGAGATCCTGGGTGTGACGGGGGTTCTGAGTGCCCTCTACGCACCTGCTCCGACGGACATCGCGAGCACGGCGGTACAGCTGTGGCGCGACGGAGTGCTCGGCCCCGACCTGGCGATCTCGTTGCAGCGGGCCGGCCTCGGCCTCGCGCTCGGACTGAGCGTGGGCATCGTCACCGGGGTGCTGGGTGGTTTCCTCCGGCGCGGCGAGTACCTGTTCAACGGCCTGGCCCAGATCCTCAACACCATCCCGCTGCTCGCGGTACTGCCGCTGATGGTCGTCTGGTTCGGTATCGACGAGCTGACAAAGATTCTGCTGATCGCCCTCGGCGCCGGGGTGCCGATGTATCTGAATCTCTTCGCCGCCATCCGCGGGGTGGACCACCGGCTGATTGAAATGGCCGGCTCGACCGGCGCGGGCCGGTGGCGGGTCGTCACCTGGGTACTTCTGCCCGGCGCACTCCCCGGATTCCTGGTGGGACTTCGCTTCTCACTTGCCTACAGCGTGCTGGGCTTGGTGGCCGCCGAGACGGTCAACGCCAACCAGGGACTGGGCTTCTTGGTCACCCAGGCCCAGACCTATCTGCAGACCAACCAGGTGTTCGTCGGCCTGGTGATCTACTCGATCCTTGGCCTGCTAGCGGATCAGATCGTGCGCATCCTGGAACGGGTGCTGCTGCGATGGCGGCCCAGTTACGAGGCGACGTGACCACCCAGGAGCGCCTGCGCGAGGAGCAGGCGCGTCAGCGGACCGGCGTACTGGCCGAGGACGTCGTCCGCACGTTCGGTGATCGCACCGTCCTCGACCATCTCGATCTGTTCATCGCAGACGAGGAACTCGTCGTTCTGCTGGGGCCCTCGGGCTGTGGCAAGAGCACGTTGTTGCGGCTCTTGGCCGGCCTCGATCGACCCGACGGTGGCCGCATCGAAGTTCCGGCCAGGCGCGCCATCGTGTTTCAGGGCGACAGGCTGTTGCCCTGGCAGCGAGTTCTGCGCAACGTCACGTTGGGCCTACAGGGCTCGGACGCCGCCCAACGAGCCCGCAAGGCATTGGCCGACGTGCACCTCGACGGTCGGGAGAGGGCATGGCCCAAGCAGCTGTCGGGTGGTGAAGCGCAGCGCGTCGCACTGGCCAGGGCCTTGGTCGCGAACCCCGAGCTGATCCTCCTGGACGAGCCCTTCGCGGCGCTGGACGCGATCACACGGGTCCGGATGCACGATTTGGTCCGCGAGCTGCGCCGCAAGCACCATGCGTCGATGCTGCTCGTCACCCACGACGTGGACGAAGCGATCGCGCTGGCCGACCGCATCGTCATCATGAGCGACGGGCGGATCGGCAGTGAACACCGCGTCGATCTGTC
>NZ_JAVRQA010000149.1:0-9211 GCF_032161845.1 Mycobacterium sp. | reverse complement strand
GACAACCGCCTCGCCGAAGAAGGCTGGACGGTCACCATCAGAAACGGCGTCGCCGAATGGATTCCACCCCCAGCCCTCGACACCGGCCAAACCCGCATCAACTACTACCACCACCCCGAACGCCTCCTCGCCGAACCAGGCCCCTGAAAGCTCGAGAACCCATCCCGACGAGCGCAATGGTTGCCGTTTCCGCGAGAACCCTGTTCCGTGTATCAACGATGACGGACAACGTGCTCCTCGTGCACTGGCACGACCTCGGCAGATACCTCGGCGCCTACGGCCACTCCGACGTGCGCAGCCCCCGGCTGGACCAGCTCGCCGCCGAAGGCATCCTGTTCACCCGCGCGCACGCCACTGCTCCGCTGTGCTCACCGTCGCGGGGTTCGCTGTTCACCGGCCGCTACCCGCAGAGCAACGGCCTGCTCGGGCTTGCCCATCACGGCTGGGAGTACCGGCCCGGAGTCCGCACCCTTCCGCACCTGCTCTCCGAATCTGGTTGGCATACAGCTCTTTTCGGCATGCAACATGAGACGTCCTATCCATCGAAGCTCGGATTCGACGAATTCGACGTGTCGAACTCATATTGCGAATATGTCGTCGAGCATGCGACGCGATGGCTGGCCAACCCGCCCGAGAACCCCTTCCTGCTCACCGCGGGGTTCTTCGAGACCCACCGGCCGTACCCACCTGAACGCTACGAGCCCGCGGATCCCGACGCGGTGAGCCTGCCCGACTACCTGCCCGACCTGCCCGACGTGCGCGACGACCTCGCCGACTTCTACGGATCCATCACCGTGGCCGACGCTGCGGTCGGCCAATTATTGGACACCCTCGCCGAGACCGGGCTTGACCGCGACACCTGGGTAATCTTCCTCACCGACCACGGCCCGGCGCTGCCAAGGGCCAAGTCGACGCTGTACGACGCGGGCACCGGGATCGCGCTCATCGTGCGTCCGCCGACGCGGCTGGCCGCCGAGCCGAGGGTGTACGAGGATCTGTTCAGCGGCGTCGACCTGGTGCCCACGCTGCTCGAATTGCTCGGCGTCGAGGTGCCCGACGAGGTCGATGGCGTGTCACACGCGGGCGCGCTGGTGCATCCGCGCACCGATCCGGTCCGCACCGAGGTCTACACCACCAAGACCTATCACGACTCGTTCGACCCGATACGAGCCGTCAGGACAACGGAATACACCTATATCGAGAACTACGCTCCTCGACCGCTTCTGGACCTGCCGTGGGACGTCGCCGACAGTGCCCCCGGCCAGGCAGTCGCGCCGACGACCCGCGAACCCCGCCCGGCGCGCGAACTCTACGATGTGATCGCCGACCCCACCGAGAGCCGCAATCTGCTCACCGCCGACGCCGACGCCGCCACCGAGGCGGTCGCCTCCGACCTCGCACTGCGTCTCGACGCGTGGCGCCAGGAGACGAACGACGTCATCCCGTCGGACTTCGCGGGCACGCGGATTTCCGAGCGATTCACGACCACCTACCTGAACATCCACGGGCGACCCGCGACTAGCCGCTCGGGCATCGCAATCGACCGCGGCATCGAGCCAACCTCGGGTAATGGTTTCGCTCGTGGTGAGCAAAATAGCCGGACTACAACGGATTTCGGCAGCCGCTAGGCTCTCGCCATGGCAACCCCGCCCGCATATCTGGTACTCGCCTCGCAGCGTAGCGGCAGCACGTTGCTCGTCGAGTCGCTGCGCGCGACGGGCGTGGCAGGCGAGCCGCAGGAGTTCTTCCAGTACCTGCCGACCACCAGCATGTCGCCCCAGCCCCGCCAGTGGTTCGAAGACGCCGGCGACGAGTCGATCCTGCGCCTGCTCGACCCTCTCGACGAAGGCAAGCCCGACCTGGCCCCGCCCGAGATCTGGCGGGACTACATCCGCACGGTCGGTCGCACCCCGAACGGCGTGTGGGGCGGCAAGCTGATGTGGAACCAAACCCCGCTGTTGATGGAACGCGCGGCGGGCCTCCCCGCACGGTCCGGAACCGGCTTGCTGTCGGCGATCCGCGACGTCGTCGGCACGGACCCCGTTCTCGTCCACGTGTACCGGCCGGACGTGGTGTCTCAGGCCGTGTCGTTCTGGCGCGCGGTGCAGACCAGGGTTTGGCGGGGACGTCCCGATCCCGTCCGCGACGCCCGTGCCGAGTACCACGCCGGTGCCATCGCGCACGTCGTGACGATGCTCCGTGCCCAGGAGGACGCGTGGCGAGCGTGGTTCGCCGAGGAACGAATCGACCCCATCGACGTGTCCTACCCGGTGCTGTGGCGAAACCTCACCGAAGTGGTGGGTAGCGTCCTTGAGGCACTCGGTCTCGACCCGCGTCTCGCCCCGGCACCGGTACTGGAACGCCAGGCCGACCAGCGGTCCGACGACTGGGTCGATCGCTACCGCAGGGATGCGGAGAAGGAGGGTCTTCCGGTATGACGGCTCAGACGCGGGACGACACCCACGTCGAGGAACTGCGACTGCTCGAAGCCGAGTCGGTGCACATCATCCGCGAGGTCGTCGCCGAGTTGCAGCGCCCCGTGCTGCTGTTCTCCGCTGGCAAGGATTCGATCGTGCTGCTCCGGCTCGCCGAAAAGGCCTTCCGGCCGTCGCCGTTGCCGTTTCCCGTCCTGCACGTCGACACCGGTCACAACTTCGACGAGGTCATCGAATTCCGCGACCGCAGGCTCGGCGAGCATGGCCACAAGCTGATCGTCGGGTCCGTGCAGGAGTCGATCGACAGCGGCCGAGTCCAGGAGGTCGGCGGCCCCGCCGGATCGCGGAACCGTCTGCAGACCCGCACGCTGCTCGACGCCCTGGAAGCCGGTGGCTTCGACGCCGCATTCGGTGGCGCCCGCCGCGACGAGGAACGCGCGAGGGCCAAGGAACGCATCCTGAGCTTCCGCGACGAGTTCGGGCAGTGGGACCCGCGGGCCCAGCGGCCTGAGCCGTGGTCGCTGTACAACGGCAGGATCAAGAAGGGCGAGCAGGTCAGGGTCTTCCCGTTGAGCAATTGGACCGAGCTCGACATCTGGCGCTACATCGAGCTGGAAGGCCTTGAGCTGCCGTCGATCTACTTCGCGCACGAGCGCGAGGTGGTGGCCAGGGACGGCATCCTGCTCGCGGTGTCCACGTACGTGCAGCCTCAGGGTGACGAGACCTCAGCGGTCGAGTGGGTGCGCTACCGCACCGTGGGCGACCTGACGATCACCGGAGCCGTCCGCTCCCACGCAAGAGACATCGCGGGCGTCATCACCGAGATCTCTGCGGCCACCGTGTCCGAACGCGGCGAGACCCGCGCCGACGACCGCACGTCGGTGGCGGCGATGGAAGACCGAAAGCGCGAAGGGTATTTCTGATGAGGCGAGCGAAGCGACGGGGGATGTGATGACCCGCCAACTACTCCGCATCGCGACCGCGGGCTCGGTGGACGACGGCAAGAGCACGCTGATCGGCAGGCTCATGCACGACACCGACAGCCTGCCGCTCGACCACCTCGAGGCCGTCACCGACGAAGAGGGCATCGCCGATCTGGCCGCGTTGTCGGACGGTCTGCGGGCCGAGCGCGAACAGGGCATCACGATCGACGTGGCCTACCGCTTCTTCTCCACCGAGTCGCGCAGCTACATCCTCGCCGACACCCCCGGCCACGAGCGCTACACCCGCAACATGTTCACGGGTGCCTCGAACGCTCACGTGGCGATCCTTCTCGTCGACGCTCGGGCCGGAGTGCTTCGCCAGACCCGACGACACGCCAGGATCGCAAAGCTGTTGGGTATCAAGCACTTCGTGGCGACGATCAACAAGATCGACCTCGTCGACTTCGACCAGAACCGGTTCGACGAGGTGGCCCGAGAACTACAGCAGATGGCCGCGCGCCTCGGTGGCGCCGAGCTGTCGGTGATCCCCATCGCCGCAAAACACGGGGACAACGTCGTGCACCGCTCCGAGAACACGCCCTGGTACAGCGGGCCGACGCTGCTGGAGTACCTCGAGGGCGTCGAACTGTCCGCACCGCAGCCAGAAGCCGCCAAGCTGCGGCTGCCGATCCAGTGGGTGTCGCGGCCGACCGCCGACGAGCGACGGCGCTACACCGGACGACTGGCCGCCGGCACGGTGAGCGTCGGCGACTCGATCGTCTCGCTGCCAGCGGGCACCCGTTCCACCGTGACTGCGGTCGACACCCTTGACGACGATCGCGCGACAGCCGTTGCGCCACTGTCGGTCTCGATCGAATTGGCCGACGACATCGACGTCGGCCGCGGCGACGTCTTCGTCAGCGGCGCGGAGGATGCCGTGCTACCAGTGCTGGCCCGCGAACTCGACGCGACCGTGTGCTGGTTCACCGAGACCCCTTTGCGCGCCGGCGACCGGGTGGCCCTGAAGCAGACCAGCAAGACGGTGCGCGCGACTGTACAGGCTCTGCACACCCGGCTGGATCCCGAGACGCTCGACGAACTCGACAATCCGGTCGAGCTGTCGATCAACGACATCGGCGAGGTCACGCTGCGCACCAGCTCGGTGGTGGTCGCCGACTCGTACTCCGACAACCGGGACAGCGGCGCCTTCATCCTGATCGACGAGACGTCGAACGACACCATCGGCGCTGGCACCATCATCGAGCCACGCGAGGTCAAACCGGGTACCCACGCCCGCAACGACATCCGTTGGCACCCATCGGCATTGGATCGTGACCATCGGTGGTCGGCGACGAGCCAGCGCGGAGCCACCATCTGGTTCACCGGCCTGCCCGCATCGGGCAAGTCGACGCTGGCGGTCGCCGTCGAGCGTGCGCTCGTCGAGTCAGGTGACGTCGCCTATCTGCTCGACGGCGACAACATCCGGCACGGCCTCTCCGACGATCTCGGCTTCTCCGCGGGCGACAGAGCCGAGAACATCAGGCGGGTCGGCCATTTGACCCGACTGTTCGCCGATGCGGGCGTGGTGGCGCTGGCGTCACTGGTGTCGCCGCTGAAGTCCGACCGCGACATCGCCCGAGCCCTCAACGATGCCGCCAAGCTGCCGTTCATCGAGGTCTACATCTGCACCTCGGTCGAGGAATGCGAGAAGCGCGACCCGAAGGGCCTGTACGCCAAGGCCAGGAGCGGTGAACTCAAGGGGCTCACCGGCATCGACGCCCCCTACGAGCCACCCGAGAACGCCGACCTGGTGCTCGACACCACGGGCGCCGACATCGACGAACTCGTCGCCGAGGTGCTCGAGGTGCTCGCGGCCAGGCGCGACGGCGCCTAGCTCCGATTTCCCCCGCCGCTACGCTCGCCCCGAACCTGGGCGACCACGAAGATCCGGCGGAACGGGAAGAACGTCCGCCCATCCGGTCGGGCCGGGTACCTCTCGTCGAGCATGGGGATCAGCTCGCGGCGGAACTGCTGCCAATCCTCTTCGCCGAGTGCGCCCTTCACCGGCGTCAGCGCAGTGCCCGTGATCCAGTCCAGCACCGGGTGCGCACCGGTGAGCTCGTGCACGTAGGTGGTCTCCCACGTGTCGACGGCGCAGCCGGCGTCGGCGAGCATCGCGGCGTACTCGGCGGCCGAATCGACCACCTTTCCGACCCGGAAGGGGATGTCGCGCAAGGCATTCACCCACTTCTGACTACTCGCCAGCTCGCGCACCGCGGCGTGCGACGGAGCGTCGAAGTTGCCGGGCACCTGGACGGCGATCCACGCCCCCGTTGGCAGCTCAGCCGCCCACCGGACCAGTAGTTCCCGATGCCCAGGCACCCATTGCAGCGCAGCGTTGCTCACCAGCACGTCGGTGTCGGGCTTCGGCGCCCACGCCTCCAGCTCCCCGAGGCTGGCGTCCAGCCCCCGCTCGCGGGCGGCGTCGACCATCTCCTGTGAGCTGTCGACGGCCTCGATGACCGCACCCGGCCAGCGGTCCGACAGCGTGACCGTGAGGTTCCCCGGCCCGCAACCGAGGTCGACCACGCGGCGCGGCGACTCGGCGCCCACCCGCGTCAGCAGGTCGTAGAACGGACGCCCGCGATGGTCCGCGAAGGCCAGGTACACGTCGGGATTCCACATGATGACATCCTGTCTGACGATGCAGGAATCAACCGCCGTACGTGCGATCTGGGAACAGCTGGGGCTGCCGGGCATCGTCGACGTCCACACCCACTTCATGCCCAAGCGCGTGATGGACAAGGTGTGGCAGTACTTCGACGCCGCCGGGCCGCTCGTCGGGCGCGTCTGGCCGATCACCTACCGCACCGAAGAAGCCGACCGCCTCGAGACGTTGCGGAGCTTCGGCGTCCGCGCCTTCACCTCGCTGGTCTACCCGCACAAGCCGGGGATGGCAGCGTGGTTGAACCAGTGGGCCGCACAGTTCGCCGCGACCACGCCGGACTGTCTGGCGACCGCCACGTTCTACCCCGAGCCCGGCGCCGACGAGTACGTCACCGCCGCAATCGATGGTGGCACGCGAGTGTTCAAGGCTCACGTTCAGGTCGGCGACTACGACCCGGCCGACCCCCTGCTCGACGGGGTGTGGGGCGTCATCGCCGAGGCGCAGACCCCCATCGTCATCCACTGCGGATCCGGACCGCAGCCAGGCAACTACACCGGACCCGAGTCGATCAAGGCGGTGTTGGCCCGCCACCCCAGGCTTCGGCTCATCGTCGCTCATCTGGGAATGCCGGAGTACGGCGACTTCCTCGCTCTCGCCGAGAAGTACCCCGAGGTCAGGCTCGACACCACAATGGCCTTCACCCCCTTCGTCGAGGAGCTGATGCCGTTCCCGTCCTCGGAGCTATCCCGACTCGTCGCGCTCGGTGACCGAATCCTGTTCGGAAGCGACTTCCCCAACATCCCGTACGGCTTCCTCGATGCCATGCGGGTGCTGACTGCGTTGGACGGGATCGACGACGACTGGCTGCGCGGGGTCTTCCACGACAACGCCGCACGACTCTTCGGCCTGACCACCCACAGCTGATAGCCAGCGGGTCGCGGTTAGCTGAACTTCGTGACTACCCGGTGGCCACGGTGGCTCCTCGCTGCCCTGCTGACGTGCACCGCCGCGATGTACCTGTGGCAGCTGTCCGCCTCCGGCTACGGCAACACCTTCTACGCCGCTGCCGCCCAGGCCGGTTCGCAGAGCTGGTCGGCATGGTTCTTCGGTTCGCTCGACGCCAATGACTTCATCACCGTGGACAAGCCGCCGGCCTCGCTTTGGGTGACCGGCCTTTCGGTGCGGCTCTTCGGGATGAACAGCTGGTCGGTGCTGGCGCCCCAAGCGGTGATGGGCGTCGCGGCGGTGGCCGTGCTGTTCGCCGCCGTCCGACGGGTGGTGCGCGATCCCAACCATGGCGCGGCCGCGGGCCTGATCGCCGGCGCCGTCCTCGCGTGCACACCCGCCGCTGCGCTGATGTTCCGCTTCAACAACCCCGACGCGCTCCTGACGTTGCTGCTGGTGGTCGCCGCCTACTGCCTGGCACGCGCGGTTCGGGCGGCGTCGTGGAGGTGGCTGGCACTGGTCGGCGCGGCGTTGGGGACCGCGTTCCTCGCGAAGATGCTGCAGGGCGCCCTGGTGCTGCCCGGTTTCGGTCTTGCCTACCTGGTGGCGGCGCCGACATCGTGGCGAAATCGGTTGCTGCACTTGATGGGAGCCGGGGGTGCGCTGGTCGTCGCGGCCGGCTGGTGGGTCTTGGTCGTGCAGCTGGTGCCCGCTGGATCGCGGCCCTACATCGGTGGTTCGACGGACGACACGGTGCTGGACCTCGCGTTCGGCTACAACGGGGTGGGACGCCTGGTGGGACACGAATCGGATTGGGGTGGGCCGCTGGTCGGTTCGATGAAGACGGCAACCGGTCTGCATCGACTGTTCATCACCGAGATGGCGAACGAGATCTCCTGGCTGCTGCCCGCAGCACTGTTCGCCACCGCCTTCGGCGGGTACCTGGCCGTGCGCGGACGACTCGACCGCGACGAGTGGGCAGCCGTCGTCTCTTGGGGCGGTTGGCTTCTGCTGACCGGCGCGGTCTTCAGTTACATGCGAGGCACCATCCACCCGTACTACACCGTTGCTCTGGCACCTGCGATCGGCGCACTCGTCGGCTTGGGCACCGTCTGGGCGTGGCGTTCGCGCGCGGCGTTGGATGGCCGGATCGCCATGGTCAGCCTGATTGTCCTGAGCGCTTCGTGGTCATCGGTACTGCTGCGCCACAACCACTTTGGATCGCCCTGGCTGCCTGCCGCCATCACGACGGCAGGCGGCGCCGCGGCGATTGGCATCCTCGCCGGCCGACGCAGGCCCTCGGTGGTCGGATCGGTGGCGGGGTTGACCGCCGCGTTGGCAGGCACGGTCGTCTTCTCCGTCGCGACGGTCGCGACGCCTCACCACGGCGCCATCCCGAATGCCGTGAACCTGACCCGCCCGCACGAGCGGCTCACCGCAGGCGGCTGGACCGGCGACGAAGCGACCAACGGTGAGCTAGCCGCGATGCTGGCGGCGACGACGACCCCCTGGTCGGCGGCGACCAACGGCTCGCAATCGGCTGCGGCGCTTGAACTCGCGACCAGAACCTCCGTCATGGCGATCGGCGGCTGGAGCGGTGATCCGACGCCCACTCTTGACCAGTTCATCGGCGACGTGCACGCCGGGCGAGTCACCTACTACGTCGAGGCAGGCCGTGGCGGGTCGGCGCAACCGCAGGGCAGGGTGATCCGATCGGAGAACCACAGCGCCTCCCACGCCAGGGAGATTGCGGACTGGGTCGCCGACCACTATCCGGCAATCACGGTCGGCACGTCGCTGGTGTATCGCCTCGACTGAGAGCGACCGCTACAGCAGTCCGCCAAGTCCACCCAGAAGGCCGCTGCCGCCGTCGTCGGATCCCTCAGGGGGCTTCTGATTCGGAAACGCCGGTCGCGGTACGGGACTCACGCTCAGTGGTGCCCGCACGGTCGGGGTCGGCGCCGGGACCCTACTCGGTTGGGGAGGCTCGGGAGCCGACGGCGTCGGCGTCGGCTGCGGCGACCTGACGGATGGCACCGCCGGTGATGGCGACGCCGGTGGTGGCGCCGGGGCCATCGGGTCGGTCACCGGGTCGGTTGTCGGCACGGGCGTCGGCGATTCGACCACCGGGGCCGCGGTCGTGGCAGGTCTCGACGGAACCGTAGTGGTGCCACTGAGCGGTGTCTCGACGGCGTCAGCGGGCCCTGGCGAGACGAGACCCGCTCCGAGGCCTGCGCCGA
>NZ_JAVRQA010000148.1:0-3200 GCF_032161845.1 Mycobacterium sp. | reverse complement strand
TCCAGTGCCACCGTGCGTTCGAGGTCGTATTCCAGTGCGGTGGTGGGGGATTGGCCTACTGGATGAAACGGCGTGATGAACACCCCGAAGTTGAGCGGCTGATTCACTTGACCTCCTCCAGAAACTCGAGCAGTGCGGCGTTGACTTCGGCGGCGCGCTCCTGCTGCAGCCAGTGCCCCGCGCCGTCGAACAGGATCTCGCGGTACGGCCCCGTCACGATCTCGTCGACGTGGTCGCGAGCCGTGAAGCCGAGTACCGGATCGGCGCTGCCGGCGAGGAACAGCGTCGGCACGTCGATGGTCGCTGATGGCGCCGACTCCGTCAGCTCCCAGTTGCGATCGAAGTTCCGATACCAGTTGAGTCCGCCGGTGAAGCCGGTGCGGGTGAATTCAGCGACATAGTGGTCGATTTCGTCCTGCGTGATCCAGTCGGGTAGCCCGTCGGGCTCCGGCAGCCGGTCGATGAATCCTTCCGGTCCCGGTGTGCTCATGGAGACGATCGCGTTCTGGTCGCTGGAAGCCCTCAGTCCGCCGAGCATCCGGCGGATCGTCCGCGCCGGATCGCCATTCAACTCGGCGTCGGCGATGCCGGGCTCCTGGAAGTAGAGGATGTAGAAGAAGTTGTCTCCGAACACCGCTCGCCATATCTCGGTGGGCGGTGACGGCGACCGGGGAATCGGCGGGACACTCATCGCGACCACCGCGGAGACCCGATCCGGGTGGAGCAGCGGGAAGTTCGTCGCGACCACCGAGCCCCAGTCGTGGCCCACGATCACCGCCTTCTCGGCGCCGACGTCGTCGAGAAGCCCTGCGACGTCACCGCACAACGAGGAGATTGCGTAGTCCTCGATCGACTCGGGCCGCGAGGATCCGCCGTAGCCGCGTTGATCGGGAGCGAGCACGTGGTAGCCGGCGTCGGCCAGCGCGGGGATCTGGTGGCGCCACGAGTAGGCCAGTTCGGGGAAGCCGTGTGCGAGCACGACGACGGGAGCGCCGCGATCGCCTGCCTCCGTCACCCGCAACTGCACGCCGTTGGTGTCAACTAACCGTTCGGTAGACGAGGTCACTTCCGCAGCCAAGCACAGCCCCGAAGTGGTGACAACCACCTGACGATTAGCGGTTGATCGGGGTCGCTACTGCGCTCTAATGAGCATCGAGAAAAGGAGGCACCCTCCGATGCGAGACGCACGGATGCCGATTCTCACTGCGTTGCCCCTCCTCGTCGTCTTCGCGGTCGCCGCCTGCACCGCCGCACCGGACCGTCACGAGCAGGGCGCGGCAGGTTCCGCCACCACGTCGAAACCCGATGCACCCGCGGCGCGCACCGTCGCCTCCGTGGGAACGCGGGAGATCCCGAAGTGCACCGTGTACGTCGATGCGTCGGCAAGCGGTGATGGCACGGCGAGCGCGCCGTTCGCGACGATCGAGGGCAACGTCTTCAGGGACAACCACTGCTTCCGCGGCGGCGCGGGAGCGATCGCAGACCCCGCGAAGGGAAGCGACGTCACGTTCGCCAACAACGTCGTCGACGGGAATTCGGGCGACGAGGCCGAGAGCGCTCACGGTGGCGGCATCTACCTCTTCGCCACCAAGCTCACCATCACCGGCAACGTCTTCACGAACAACACCGTGACCGGTTGGGGCGGCGGACTGTTCGTCGGCTCCGACCCGAGCGGCGACCAGCACACCACCGCGAGCCTGTCGTGGAACGTGTTCCGCGGAAACGCCGCAGGCAACGCAGGCGGCGGCCTGTTCTGCGACGACGGCGCGACCTGCAACAGCGATCACGACCTGTTCGACGCGAACTGCGGCTCCAACGTCTTCCTCGACTCCGCCTACGAAGGCGGCCCCACGATCGCCTCGTTCGACCACATGACCAACGTCAACGCACTCGACGTCGGATGTGGGGCGCCTGGCGCGGGCATCCAGACCGATCACGGTCGCGACGTGCCCGACGCGTACGAGGTGAAGAATTCGATCTTCTTCAACAACGCGGTCGGCCGCGACGTCAACGCCGGCTGCAGCGATACCTGCCAGTCCGCGACCGTGACGATCTCGACCTCGATGGTGCAGAGGGAGCACCCCGAGGGCATCCCCGTCACGTTCGGGACCGGCATCGTCGAACCCGTCGATCCGCTCTTCGTCGACGCCGCGAAGGGCGACTACCACCTGCAGTCGACGAACGGCCACTTCACCGCGGGCGGCGACGTCAAGGACTCCTCGTCGAGCCCCGCGCTCCGAAGGGGCGCAGACGGTGAAGAGCTCGGCATCTACGGCGGCAGCGGCGAGGCGTCGAAGTAGAGATTCGGTCCCCGCCGGGTCGACGAGCGCGTCGAACTTTCCCCCGACTAGCCGTCGGGAACAATCGGACGTTGGTCTAGCGGTAGCCTGAACAAACCCCAGCTGTGCTTATCGGAAGGACCTGGCCGGCAGAATCGCCGCTGGCTGACGACAACGATGAACCGAAAGAACGTCATCCGTACCCTCGCGGCAATCGCCGCCGTCCTTCTGGTGGGCTGGGCGTTTTACTTCTTCAGCGACGACACCCGGAACTACAAGCCCGTCGACACGTCGGTCGCCATGTCCCAGATCAACGCCGACAACGTCGACAGCGCCCAGATCGACGACCGCGAACAGCAGGTTCGACTTGATCTGAAGAACGGCGTCGGCGACGACGGCAACAAGGTCATCGCGTTCTATCCCACCGGCTACGGCGTGCAGCTGTTCGACGCGCTGAGCGCTAAGAACGTGAAGACCAACACCGTGGTGAACCAGGGCAGCGTGCTCGGGTCGTGGCTCATGCTGCTGCTGCCGGTGCTGCTGCTCGTCGGGCTGTTCGTCATGTTCTCGCGCATGCAGAGCGGCGGCCGGATGGGGTTCGGCTTCGGCAAGTCGAAGGCCAAGCAGCTGGCCAAGGACCACCCGAAGACCACCTTCGCCGACGTCGCGGGCGCCGACGAGGCCGTCGAAGAGCTCTACGAGATCAAGGACTTCCTGCAGAACCCGTCGCGCTACCAGGCCCTCGGCGCCAAGATCCCGAAGGGCGTACTGCTCTACGGGCCGCCGGGAACCGGTAAGACCCTGCTCGCGCGCGCCGTCGCCGGTGAGGCCGACGTGCCGTTCTTCACGATCTCGGGTTCGGACTTCGTCGAGATGTTCGTCGGCGTCGGCGCCTCACGCGTACGCGACCTCTTCGACCAG
>NZ_JAVRQA010000147.1:0-29928 GCF_032161845.1 Mycobacterium sp. | reverse complement strand
AGCACCTGAAGCGCTACACGACGCTCGGCATGGGCACCGATCAGGGCAAGACCAGCAACATCCTGGGCCTCGCGCTGATGGCCGAGCAGCTCGGCGTTGCGATCCCCAGCGTGGGCACCACGACGTTCCGGCCGCCGTACACGCCGGTGGCGTTCGCCGCACTGGCAGGCCGCAACCGAGGCGCCCTGTTCGACCCCGAACGCACGACCGCACTGCACGACTGGCACGTCGAACGCGGCGCGGTGTTCGAGGACGTCGGGCAGTGGAAGCGGCCCCGCTACTACCCGGAGGCCGGCGAGGACATGAACGCCGCCGTGGTGCGCGAGTGCCTGGCGGTCCGTGGCAGCGTCGGCATCCTGGACGGTTCGACACTTGGCAAGATCGACGTGCAGGGCGAGGATGCGGGCGTCCTGCTCGACCTCATCTACACCAACATGATGAGCAACCTCAAGGTCGGGGCCGTCCGCTACGGCGTGATGTGCGGCGTCGACGGCATGGTGATCGACGATGGCACCGTGATGCGCCTGGCCGAGGACCGGTTCATCGTCTTCACCACCACCGGCGGCGCCGCGACGATCCTGGACTGGATGGAGGAGTGGCTACAGACCGAATGGCCGCACCTGCGTGTGCATTTGACGTCGGTGACCGATCACTGGTCCACCTTCCCCGTGGTCGGCCCTCGCTCGCGTGACCTCATCGGCACGGTGTTCCCCGACCTCGACGTCTCGAACGACGCGTTCGGGTTCATGACGTGGCGCGACACCGGGCTCGACGGGGTTCCCGTGCGCGTGGCGAGGATCAGCTTCTCCGGTGAACTCGCCTACGAGGTGAACGTCGTGCACCGACATGCGCCGGTGGTCTGGCGGCGTCTGATCGACGCCGGAAGCGCCTGGGGCATCACGCCATACGGCACCGAGACCATGCACGTGCTGCGCGCCGAGAAGGGCTACCCGATCATCGGGCAGGACACCGACGGCACCGTCACTCCCCAGGATCTCGGGATGGCGTGGGCGGTGTCCAAGAAGAAGCCCGACTTCATCGGCAAACGGTCGTTCGCCCGTGCGGAGAACCAGAATCCGCTACGCAAGCAGCTGGTCGGACTTCTGCCAACGGACCGCGAGACCCAGCTGCCCGAAGGTTCCCAAATCGTCGACTGCGGTGAGGGGGGCACGCTTCCGCCACCGCCGGTCCCGATGCTCGGCCACGTCACGTCCAGCTACTACAGCGCCGAACTCGGCCGTACCTTCGCGCTCGCACTGCTGAAGGCGGGCCGCTCACGCATCGGCGACGTCATCCACGTTCCCGTTGACGGCCGTCTGATATCCGTCGAGGTCACCGGTTCGGTGCTCGTCGACCCCGAAGGAGAACGGCGCGATGGTTGACACGTTGGCAGACGGTGACGCGGTCTCGATCACCGAGGAACCGTACGTTGCGATGGTCGACGTGCGCGTCGGCGTGCCGGGCCCCGGTGCCACCGCGGCGGCCGACGTGCTTGGCGTGGAGCTGCCCACTGCGGCGTCCACCTACGCGGAGAACGGTGACACCGCCGCGATTTGGCTGGGTCCCGACGAGTGGCTCGTCACCACGAGGTCGGGCACCGGCGTCGAACTCGAGTCGCGGTTGCGTAATGCGATCGTCCCGCTCGGCGGAGCCGCGATCGACGTGTCCGGGCAGCGAACCGCCCTGCGGCTGAAGGGGTCCCGCGCCCGCGACGTGCTCGCCAAGGGCTGTTCCCTTGACCTGCATCCGGGCGCGTTCGGGTCGAGCTCCGCCGCGCAGACGATGCTCGGCCAGGCGGGAGTCGTGCTGCTGGCGGTCGACGGAGGGGCTACCGACTACCGACTGCTCGTGCGAACGTCATTCGCCAGGTACCTGCTCGCATGGCTCGCGGATGCCGCGGCGGAGTACACCCTCAGATGAAGGACTGCTCGGCCGTGAGACCGATGTCGGGGAAGGCGCCGATGACGATGGTCTGCGCATTGCCCCAGCCCGTGGTGCCCGTCGCGTCGTCGCGTAGGTGCACGACGCAATCGCGATGTTGATGCACCCGGCGCGCGACGGCCGGGTTGGTGCAGTCCCCGACGTGTTCACCGGACACGTCGAGGGCCCCGCGCCATTGCCCGTGATACTTGCCATCGAAGCCGAAGTACAGTCCGGTGCCGAGGTGGAATCCGGTGTCGGTCGGGATCTCGACGACGAAGGTGCGCGCGGTCCCGTCGGGCAGTCGGACACCGATCTCGCCCCCGAGGAGCCTGCGGTTGTCGTCTTGAAAGCGCAGCTGCGGGTCGACGAAGGTGAACGTCTCGACGCGGCCGTCGGCGTGCTCGATGCCGCCCTGGGAGTTGATCGTGGTGCGGCCGTCAACGGTGTTGCGCTGGTAATAGACGTGCAGTGCGGACACGGTGCCGTCGGCGTCGGTCAGTAGGGCGGGCATCCAGATCGTGTAGCTGCTGAAGTTGGTCGGTCTGGGTGGCCGCGGTAGGTCCTTGGCCGGCGTGCCCACCTGGTAGCGCACGCCCCACGAGTGGTCGCGCGTGGAAACCCAAGCGGTGTCGTCGAACTCGGAACGCTGTCCTTCGACGTCGACCCATCCGGTGGCGGTGCCGCTCTGGTGATACCTGGTGACGTCGGCGTCGACCCGCGACCCGCCCAACGACCGGTGGATCTCGCGATCCTCCAACACCGCGGGGACCGCGCGGTGGAACGTCCACTCGAAGCTCACCGGAACGGCGTCGTTGGGCTCGAGGGTGAATCGGATGGCCACCATCGGATCGAGGACCTCGTAGCGGATCGGCCCGATGGTGCAGATGTCGACGTCGTGGGTCAGGTCGCGGCTGGCGCGGACGGTCCACTGCTCATCACCACGGCAGACACCGGCGTAGCCGTCGATCACGCCGCGGTTGGTGTACTTGCCGAGGCCGAAGGCGAGCTGAACCGAGCCATCCCGCGCAAACGCCGTGGCGCATACCTTTTCGGTCCAATTGCGATCGGTCTGGGCCACCACGGCGAAGGTGTCGGCGAACTGGTGGTTGAGGTGGTCGTCCGCCGGTGTCAGTGGCCCGGTCGACGTCATCGCGGACCTGCTGCGTAGTGCGCCTGCCCGGCGTCGTAGGCGGAGATCCACCGCTCCAGGATCTTCACCAGTGGATTCTGCTCACCTGTTGGAAGCACGTACTTCTCTCCTGCCTCGAGGGCGATCGCGGACTGGCGCACGTTGATGACCAACGCCCGGAAGACGGCGAATATCTCGTGCCACGCGAGATCCTGCAGGGGCCTGCCGAGCGCGCCCTCGTAGTCGCGTGCCACCTCGTCGAGATCGACCATGCCGGACAGCGGAGCCATCCCAGTGACCTCCAGCAGCACGCGCTCCAGCCCCAGATACCAACCGAGGTCCATCTCGGCTGGACCGATCGTGGCGAGTTCCCAGTCGAGGACCGCTCGCACACAACGAGTTTCGTCCATCACCATGTTCCCGAGGCGCGGGTCGCCCCAGACCAGGGACGGTGCCGGGTCGTCGGGCGGGCGGTTGTCTCGACACCACGTGGCGATCGCCTCGACCCGGGGCAGAACGTCGTCGACCTTGGCCCAGTCCAGGTATCGGCACCACCAGTCCACCTGAGTGTGCAGAGTGCCGTCGACGTCGCCGAGGATCCCGTCGAGCCCGGCGGACTTCGGGTCGATTCGCCCGATGTCGGCAAGGATTCGCACCATCTCGCGCTGGGCGTCCCGACGTTGCGCGTCGGTCGCGCTGATCAGCCAGGGGTCGAACAGTGACTGCGGGCCCGGGATGTCGCCATCGACGAAGGGCATCACGATGAATGGCGAGCCGAGGAATCCTGGGTCCCGCTCGACGGTTGGTTGAGCGGTCGGAATGCCAAGGCGGGCAACCGCGCTCTGAACGTCGGCCTGGGCGGTGAAGTCGTGGTCGGGGAAGGTCGCATACAGCGGTGGCAGCCGGACGACGATCCGCTGGCCCGGCTGGCCGTCGGCAAGGGGGCCGCACTGCACGATGACGGTTTCGTTCGACATCCCCGCGGTGGGGTGGCTGAGCGCTTCGATGCCGTGGCGAACGACGTCCGGGCGATGGATCGCGCACCACGCAAGGAGGCCAGAACGGATGTCGTCGAGTTCGCGCCGTCCGCCGGTCGTCACGGTGCTGCGGCCCCTCTGCGCTAGATTGCCCTGACATGCATAGCACTGTTTTAGCAAGATTAACGTGATTGGTGGGAAACTCCGAGAAGGGATGCGTCGTGGACACCGAGTCGGTCGATGAGCTGCTCTCCACCACCAGAGCGGTGCGCCGCCGACTGGACCTCGACCGCCCGGTCGAACGCGAGGTCATCCTCGAGTGCCTTCAACTGGCCATGCAGGCACCGACGGCCAGCAACGATCAGGACTGGCGCTGGATGGTGGTCACCGATACCGCCAAGCGGGCGGCGATCGCGGAGATCTACCGCGGTGTCGGCGAGGAGCATCTGGCCAGGGCGGCAGCCGCGGAATCCGATCCGCAAACGCGCCGGGTGTACGAGAGTGCCCTAGTGCTCAGCCGGGTGCTTGCCGACGTCCCGGTTCACGTCATTCCGTGCCTCGAACGCCGATTCGACGGCAACGACCTCCTCGTCGCCGCGTCGGCGTGGGCATCGATCATTCCCGCGGGATGGAGTTTCATGCTGGCCCTGCGGTCTCGGGGCCTCGGCTCGGTGTGGACCACCTTGCACCTGGCCAGGGCACGCGAGGTGGCGGATCTCCTCGGGATTCCGGACACCGTGACCCAGGCCGCGCTGTTCCCCGTGGCGTACACGATCGGCACCGACTTCAAGCCCGCGCGGCGGCCGCCGGTCGAGACGATCACCTCGTGGAACACCTGGGGATCGACGTAATGCATTCCTACACGGTGAGATTCGCAGTCGATGCTCCGGCGCACAGGGTCTGGCGGGTACTGCACCCACGGCCGCCGAAGGGCTCGGCTCTGCCGCGGATCATCGAATACCCAGCAGGCAGCATCGAGATCCTCAACGAGGGGGACGCCGCGGGACAGGGGCTCGTCCGAACCTGTGTCTTCGACGTGCCCCGCTACCTACTGTCCGGCGGCAAGGCCCGGTCCTGGGAGACCGTCACCGAGGCGCGGATCGACGAGCTGTCGCGCTACGTCTCGATCAGCAAGCCGCTCTGGTCGCGTGCCGAGGGTTACCACGCGCTCGAGGAGCAGGCCGACGGCAGCACCCTGTTGACCTTCCACGAGACCTACCACGCGTACAACCCGGTGCTCCGCGCGCTGCTCGAAGGCCCCGTGCACGCAAAGATCTCCGCCGACAACCTCGCGACCTACGAGCATGCGCTCGCGTACGCGGGAACGACGAGAAGAGTCTGGTGAAAACGGCCAGCAAACTCACGGCGTGAACTACGGTTGCCCCAACTAGGAGGTAGCCATGAAGGTTTTGCTCGCAGTTACCCTCGCAGTCGGTATCGCACTCGGTGCCGCTCCTCCCGCGGTGGCCGATGAGAGTACCTACCTGAACCAACTCGGGCCTCGCCTCGCGTTCCTCACCACCGATCAGTTGCTGACCGAGGGCTACAAGGTGTGTCGATACCTCAGCGTCGGCAGACCCTCTCCCGATGCGATCCCGGTGGTCATGAAGGACCTGCAGGTCACCGTGGCCGCTGCCGTCGACATCACGGCGGGGGCCATCGAGCAGCTCGACTGCTGAGCGCCCCGACAAGACTTTCCTCTAAGTTCGGCCCGCCACGGTCTCCTCGTGGCGGGCCGAACGACACTTCGGGTGCGCTTCCTATGGTGGTGGGTAGGCCCACGACAGGAACGAGGCACCACCCATGACCGCAGACCTACCCGCCACCGCACTGGAACTGCGCTCGTTGGTGACGTCGAACGGCACGCTCGAACTCTCGCTACACGACGTCCCGGTTCCCAGCCCCGCCGCCAACGAGGTGTTGGTCCGCGTGGAAGCCGCGCCGATCAACCCGTCTGACCTGGGCCTGCTCGTCGCCTTCGCCGACATGTCCACCGCAACGGTGGCCGGCTCGCCGGAGCGTCCGACGGTCACGGCATCGATGGGAACCGGCGCGCTCGGAGCGCTCTCTGCGCGGCTCGACGAGTCGCTTCCCGTTGGCAACGAGGGTGCGGGCACCGTCGTGGCCGCGGGGTCGTCCGCTGCGGCGCAAGCGCTCCTCGGCCGAATGGTGGGGATCGCCGGCGGCGCGATGTACTCCCAGTACCGCGTGGTCGACGCGGCGGCGTGCCTCGTCCTGCCCGAAGGGGCCACCGCGAAGGACGGGGCGTCGTCCTTCGTCAATCCCCTTACCGCGCTTGGAATGGTGGAAACCATGCGGCGCGAGGGACATTCGGCCCTGGTGCACACGGCTGCCGCATCGAATCTCGGCCAGATGCTCGTCAAGATCTGCAAGCAGGACGGGGTACCGCTGGTCAACATCGTCCGCAAGCCCGATCAGGAAAAGTTGCTGCGCGCGCTCGGCGCCGAATACGTCTGCAACTCGACGTCGTCGACGTTCGACTCCGATCTGATCGAGGCTCTCAAGGCGACGACGGCGACGCTCGCCTTCGACGCCACGGGTGGCGGCACGCTGGCGAGTCAGATCCTCAACGGCATGGAGCGGGCGGCGAGTTCGACCGACTCATCCGGTGCGGGGTACTCGCGCTACGGGTCGGCCGTGCACAAGCAGGTGTACATCTACGGCGGCCTCGACACGGGACCGACGACGCTCACCAGGAACTTCGGCATGGCGTGGGGCATCGGCGGCTGGCTGCTCACCCCATTCCTTCAGAACGCAGGCGCCGAGACCATCGGCCGGTTGCGGGCCCGGGTGGCCGCAGAACTCACCACGACCTTCGAAAGTGCCTACACCCGTGAGGTTTCCCTCGCAGGCATGCTCCAGCCCGACGCGTTCAATGCCTACGTCAAGCGGGCGACGGGCGAGAAGTTCCTCGTCACCCCGCAGGCCCACCCGTAATTCAGCGGTCGAGATCCCACTGGCCGAAGTCGGCGGCAAGGACGTCGTCCGCGTCCACGTGGATGCCGCCGAGGACGACGGCGGGATCGGACGCCGTGAAGACGGCTGATTGGTAGAGCACGGCCGTGGCTTCGCGCGCGCCGGCGGACCAGGCCCTGGTCTGCCACGCCCATCGGTATCCCGACGTGCTCGAATTGCCGATCACGCCGTCGCCGACAGCCCAGCCGCACGCGCGGGCGTGGCCGTAGATGCCGGTGCGGCCGACGCCAAGCACCGAATTGATTCCTCGAAACCATTCCACCGCAGTGGTTTTCCAGACGTCGACGTCGATGTCCTCGTCGACGCTGAAGAAGATCGGTGCCGAATCGGGTCCGCCGGCGGCGGCGTGCAGGCGCAGCGCGGTCTTGGCGTCGGCGACGCCGCCGTCATGCCCGCGGGTGTAATCCGACGGCGTCGGCCACCCGGGTTTGCCGTATTGATAGTTGCTGACGACGTGAAGGCCTGCTGCGCGTAGCGCGTCGGTGTAGTCGCGCGTGACGGGCTTGAAGTCGAAGTTGGCGCCGGGCCGAGATTCGGAAACGTAGACGATCGCTCCGACGAAGCCCGCGGCGCGGATCTGATCGGGCGGAACCAGATGCTCCGCGAAGTCGATCAACTGAGGGCCAGCGGCAGCTGCCCGCGGCGCGGCCATGGTGCCGAGGGCCGCAGCGGCCGGCGCGGCCAGAAGGCACTTGAGGACCTGTCGCCGTGATGCGGAGTCCGACATCGCGTGATGGTACAAGACTCAGCCCCTTGGCAACTGGGTACAGTAACGCCGTGCCTGACGACGAACTTGACCTAGACGGGGAACTGGCCGACGACGAACTGGCCGACGACGAGGTCGAACTGTCGGAGCAGGATGTGAACGGCCGCACGCTGTCCATCCGCGGTGCCGACGGCGAAGAGTTGGTGAGCATCCAATCGACGGGCGACGAGTGGAGCGTCCAGCTCCAACCCGGTGGCGCGATCCGAAACGCCTACCTCGGCACCCGAACCGACACACCGGTATGGCTGGACACCTGGGAGCGACAGATTGAGCGCGACGAGGACGGCACGTACGTCATCCGGCTCGCCTGACCAAAAATCGGATGCGGATCGGCGGCGAGCGGCCCGTGGCTCGCGCTGGCGCCGCAGTGGAATCACCTGGCCGCCTGACCTTCGCCGAGATCTGCAGCAGGGTCGCGGTTACGCGCGGATCACTGCCCTCCTGCGGAACTCGGCGGTGGGAGCCAGGCGGCGGCGGCGATCAGTTCGGGGACCAACACCTCGGTGAGCAGCCGAACGTCGTCATCGTCGTCGCCGGGGTAGCGGAGCTGGTACCCCGCTCCTGGGACCTCGCCACCGACGCCGACGACGGTGCTGCCGCGCGCGGTGGTCCACTCCGCCAGCTGCGCCTCCCACGCCGAGCCCGCGAAGACCAGCAGCCGGTAGTCGGTGGTCTTGGTCAGGTACACGTCGACGTGGCTCCAGTCCCCGGTCTCGCATCCGACCGCCGGTAGCCGCGGGCCCTCGCGGAGCATCAGGGCGCCCTGCTGGGCCGAGCAGAATCGGTGGGCGGGGGCGGCGATATGGGTGCCAGCCGGTCCCAGCAGAAGCTCGGAAAGCGCGGGCCGCCAGTCGGATTCGGTGTCGACGAGATAGGTCGAGGCCTCGGCCGCGGCGGCCACCGAGTCGGCCAGCACGGTCGTGTCCGCACCGGTGAGATGACATTCGAGGGCCAGCAGCAGGGCCAGCGTGTGCTGGTAGCTGCGGCAGGCGACGCCGCCGACTTCGGGTTCCGCGTCGAGGTCGACGACCGCGCGGCAGCGTTCGGTGATGGCCGACCCGGGGGTGTTGGTCAGCGCAATCGTGTCCACCGCGTCGGGTAGTCGACCAAGGGCGTCGAGGGTTTCGACCGATCCGCCGCTCGCCGACGTCGCGACGACGAGGGTTCCCGCACCCCACCGCGGGAGCAGCTTCGACGACGCCAACTCCGAGGTAACCGTCAAGCCTCGGGCACGCATCCGCGCCGCGGCCACCCCGCCGGCGTACGCCGAGGAACCCATGCCGATGAGCACCACCCGCTCGACGTCGGCCGGTACCGCCTCCGCCCACGGGTTGCCAGCGGCCAAAGTCGCGGCGAGACGGCCGAGCACCTCGGGTTTGCGATGGACGTCGGTGGCGAACCCGTCGGGCCTCACGATGCGGTCCCTTCGTCGAGGAGAGCGGGCAGGGCAGCGTCGGGAACGTACATCCACCGGGGGAGGTGCCCTGCGGCATAGGCGATCTCACGAAGAACCTGCTGCACGCGGAACGCCCGCACCTGGCGCGGGTCGAACAGCGTCGAGTGGCCGAGTGCAGTGAGTCGGCGCGCGTAGGCATGGATGAACGCGGTGCGGCCCGCACGGTCCACGTCGGCAAGGGCACCGGATGCGAGAGAGGCGTACTTGGCGGCGACGATCCCGGCGTGCACCAGCGACTGGATCATCCCTGCGACGTCGAGAGCCGCCGGGATCGGCAGCATCCGCTGGGGCGCGGTGAGTACGGGATTGCCGTCGAAGTCGGTCACCACGAAACGACCCCCGCTGCGCAGCACCTGGCCCACGTGCAGATCGCCGTGTCCCTCGATGATCGGTGCCCCGGCGAGGGTGCCGAGACCGTTCAGGATGGCCGCGATCTCGTCGTGCCTGGCACGTGCGCACGCCGCGCTGGTCGAATCACCGACGGTGCAGGAGGTTTCGAGAGTGTCGACGGCGTCGTCGCGCCACCCGTCGGCATCACGTTGCGAGGCGACGGTGGCAGTTCCCGACAACGCCGCGTGCAATTCGGCGACGACGGCGCCGACGTCGGCCGCCGCATCCGTGAACGGCGCAACGTCGCCGTCCCTGGCGGCCGCGGTGATCAGGTCGACCGCCCAGGTCCAACCATCGACGGCGCCTGGCAGATAGTCGTCGACGTTGGCCACCATCGTCTCGGCGCCGGCCGGCGACGTCCACGTGATCACGCCCCAGGGCGTCGGCATGCCGCGGAAGCCGGCGTCGCGCAATAGGGCGATCCGACGCGGCGCGGGATGCGGGCCGGCCTGGAGGTGTGTCGCCCACTTCACCACCGCGACGTCGCCGACGATCACCGACTCGTTGGTCTGGTCGACGCCGACGGGCCGCTCGCCCGCGGCACTTCGCGTCGTCCAGGACTGCACCGTGAACGAGCCCCGCGTCACGGAACCGTGGGACAGCGCGTCGAGCAGGCCAGCCGCCACGCCATCGCCCGGTTGCGCACGCCGCCAACGGTCGTCCGAGTCCCGCACCTGGGGGACGGCGGCAAGGCGGCTGCCGTCGTCGACCACCGCCAGGCGCGTGCCTTCGGTGAGATCGAGCGCGTCCAGCGGGTCAGGCAAGCGAATCTCGGTGACGTGCACCGACCTGCTCGATGACGTCGGCGCCCACGCGCAGGCCGTCGCGGTCACGGATGGCGGCGCCCATCTGGTCCAGCCGAGCTCGCAGCTCGGTGTCGGCGAGTAGCCGCTCGACGGCGTCGGTCAACTCCGCGTCGGCGAAGGCATAGGTGTCCAGCCGCACCCCGAAGCCCAGTTCGTCGATGCGCTGGGCATTTTCGTACTGGTCCCAGAACAGTGGCAGCACGATCAGTGGCTTCCCGAAGTGCAGCGCCTCGGTCGTGGTGTTGTTGCCGCCATGGGAGATCACCAGGTCGACCTGCGGGATCACCTTCGTCTGCGGCAGCATCTGCGCACCGACCATGTTGTCCGGCAACGTGATCTGGTCGGCTTGGGGTCCCTTGCTCACGATGAAGCGGTGCCGGGTGGTGCCCAGCACGGCGACCAGTCGACGCATCAGTTCGACGTCGGCGCCACCGAGCGAACCAAGGGACAGGTAGATGAGGGCGCTGCCGTCGGGCCGGGCGGCGACCTCGGCGGGTACCTCGTAGGCCTCGTCGGTCTCGCGGACGCTCGAATCCATCCGGGTCCAGCTGTCGTCGAGCGGTCGGGCCTCCAGGTAGTCGGCCTCGGCGGGGTAGACGTACAGGTTGGCGGCATTGGCGCGGGGCATGAACTCCAACTCGGGCAACGGGTCGGCACCGTGGGCCTGAACCCAGGCGTCGAAGTCCGCCCACGTGGCGCGATGGGTGCGGTCGAACTCGGCGCGGTAGGACTCCCACTGTTCGGGGTCGGCGCTGGGGAGACCCGAGAACGGCGGCGGCACACCGGGACCCGGCACCTCCAGGGGGCTGCACGACACGATGCGCACGAACGGCGCACCCGAGGTCACCAGCGCGGGGAAGAGCACGACGTTGTCCTCGACGGTCACGTCCGGCCGATGCTTGGCGACGATCTCGCGCAGTCGCGGCTCGCTGTACTTGGCCCCGTCGATGAGCGCCTGATAGGTCGGCTGGATGAACGATTCGAGTTGCTGACACGTCGGCTTGCGGAACTCCGGAGCCGTCTCCGCTATGAAGTCGGTCCAGAACCTTCCGGCGTCCTCGTCACCCGCGTCCGCGGCGGGCTCGGCCAGATCGACGAGCTCCTCGATGAAGCCAAGCGGCGCAAGCTTGCCCGCCCAAGAGCTCTCCGCGGCGAAGACGATGGTGTGGCCCCGCTCGCGAAGGATGGCGGCCAAACCGATGCACTGGTTCGTCGGGCCATATGCCGACTCCGGCCAGAACATGATCGTCAAAGGTGTCGGCATGTACCGGACGATACTGGCTCGCGTCGTCGGTGGTCGGCCGGATCACCGAGCGGCGGGGTCAGCCCCCGAGTGCGGCGATCAGATCCTTGATCTTCGCGGTTTCGTCCTCGGTGGTGTGCTCTTCAGCCTCGACCGCTTCGATGAGGTCCTTGCGGAGTCCCACGCCGTTCGCAGCTTCCTTCGTCGTCAGCTTGGCGCGTTCGCGCGCGATGTACAGCCGTTGGCCGAGGGTGGCGCCGGGGCCGTTGGAGGCGCGCTCCATCAATTCGTCGTAGCGACGGCGGGCTCCGCTGAGGGCGACGACGACCGATGGCGTGACCCTGCTGCGGCCCGCGGCTTCGGACAGTGACGTCTGGAGCTTGCGCAAGCCGGCGAGGATCACCCCTGCGTGGTGGGGGAATTCGGGGTCGCTCGGGTCGGGGAGGGCCTCGATGGCGACTTCGTACATGTGCATTGCCGCGTCGGACATTCCGACGATTACTGGGCCTTCACCGTCATTCGCAGCCGAATCCGCCACACCCACTCGATTCTTCGTTTGATCGCCAGGTGATCGCGAGGGCATCGCCCCGTCATACGATCGGGAGAACCGTATCCCGTCCGAGCAGTGGATTCAACCGGTACTTCGGCCGAATATTTGCCCGTGGTTCACGGCGCCGCCCGGCGAGTTTGCCACCGAGCAAGGCTGTCCTCGTGGTCCCGGCGTGATCAGCGGGCGGCTGAGTAGGCCCTCTCGTCGGTACCGAACCGCAGTCCCGTGGCGTCCTTGCCGAACAGGGTCAGCACGGCAACGGCCAACAGCACCGGCACGATGGTGGCGACCAATGCGAACGGATAGGAATGCGTCGCGGCCAGGTGTTCCTGAATCGGTAAGTTGAACGCCGCGAACAGATTTCCGAGCTGGTAGGTGACGCCAGGGTAGAAGCCGCGGATCGCGTCGGGAGACATCTCGGTCAGATGGGCGGGGATGACACCCCACGCTCCCTGCACCGCCACCTGCATGAGGAAGGCGCCGAGGCACAGCATTGCCGCCGTGTGCGACAGCGCGAACAACGGCACGATGGGGAGCCCGAGGACGGCGCAGAAGACGATCATGTGCCTTCGGCCGAACCGCCCCGAGAGGGCGCCGAAGGTCATCCCGCCGATGATGGCGCCCACGTTGTAGATGACGGAGATCAACTTGGCCGTCTCGCTCGACAGGCCCGCACCGCCGTTGTGGGTTGCCTGCAGGAACGTCGGATAGACGTCCTGCGTGCCGTGGCTCATCCAGTTGAAGGCGGTCATGAGCACCACCAGATAGATGAAGCGGCGGATGATCGCCGGGTTGACGAGGACGTCGCGAATCCTGGTGCTGGTCACGCGCATTCGATCCTGCGCGGCCTCCCATACCTCCGATTCCCGTACTCGCGACCGGATGATCAGACTGATCAGCGCGGGCACTATGGACAAGCCGAACAGCCAACGCCACGACAGGTCGAGCCAATCGACGACCACCAGCGACGCCACCGTCGCCAACAGATAACCGAAGGAATAGCCGGCCTGCAGCAGCCCCGAGAAGAACCCACGCCGCTCGACGGGGATCTTCTCCATGGCCAGCGCTGCGCCCAACCCCCACTCGCCGCCCATGCCGATGCCGTACAGGAGTCGCAGCACGATCAGCACCGTGAAGTTGGGCGCAAAGGCGCACAAGAAACCGACGATGGAGTAGAACAGCACGTCGACGATCAGCGGGATGCGGCGCCCGACCCGGTCGGCCCACAGACCGAAGAGCAGTGCGCCGACGGGCCGCATGAAGAGAGTGGCGGTGGTGAGGAACGCGACTTCGGTGGTGGAGATGTGGAATGTCTTCGCGATGTCCGCGTAGACGAGCACGACGATGAAGTAGTCGAAGGCATCCATCGTCCACCCGAGTTGGGCGGCCATGAACGAGTTCCGTTGGTCTGCAGTCAACTTTGCGCGCGCCACGACGTTGGGTTCCCGGTGGCAGGCCTGCGCTACCTGTCAGTCTCCTGTGAATCTTTCGCGGCGCTGGCTACAGGTCGATCGGGTCCGCGGGGCCGCGTCCAGTCCCGCGCGTGGTGTCCCGCAGCGTCGAGGTGAACTGCATCGCGCGGTAGGGCCAGCCACTGTCGGTCTTCCATTGCGAGACGACGAGGCCGACGCCGCCCGCGACGTCGAGGCGAGAACCGGGCAGGACGTACCCGCCGTAGAGCTGCGCCACTTGGCTGGCGGCGTGGTTCTCGGCAGTCCACGCGCACCCGGTGACGGGCATCTGGATCGGCGCCTCGTACAGGTTGGCGGTCGGTCCGTCGACGATTCGGTAGCCGAGCGCGTAGTTCGACGACATGAACCCGCCGAGAATCCACGTGCCCTTCGCGAGCCGACGGAAGGACAGTTCGCCCCACGTCTCGTCGCCGGGCGTGATCGGGGTGGGCTCGTTGTCCCACGCCCAGCGGCCGCCCGCGTAGCCCCATCCCGAGTACTTCGTCATGTCGCCGATGTCGACGGGGCGAACCCGGCGCAGGATGATGCCCTTGTCGCGCTTGAAACTCGTCGACACCACGTACACCCAGCCGTCGTCCGGGTCGTAGTCCCATGACCAGCATTGGGCGAGGCCGTTGTGCAGCGCGGCAGGAAACTTCGCCTTCACGCCCATGTGCTGCCAGGAGCCGCCACTGTCGTCGGACCGCCAGATCTCGGTCCAGATGACTTCGGGGAAACCGCGATTCACGATCGCGTGAAGGTAGAGCGTGTCGTCGACGCGCAGCAGGTCCGACGGCAGCACGGTGCTGATTCCACCCTGGGTCCAGTGCGGACCGGTGGTGTCGTGGACGTAGGACCAGAGTTGGTCGGCGAAGTTGGGATCGGGGCCACCCGCGCGCTCCCAGACGATGGGGGTCGCGGCATCCCCGGTGCCGATGAGGATCACTGGCGAGCGCCACGCACCTTCGCCAACCATGTTGCCCGAGAACGTGTCTCCGAAGACCGACACCAGTTTGCCGTTGGGGGCGAGGATCGACGCCCCGAGATCGGTGGCGGTCACGCCCCAGCCATCGCTGATGCCCGGCCCGGTGAGGTCCGCCATCTTGCCGTCGGGTCGCGCGGCGGGACGCGCGGCGCGCCACCAACGGGCCAAGGTGCTCCGGCTGATTCCGGTATCGGTCGAGACCGCGGCGATCGACTCACCGGACTGCAGCCTGTGCACCGCGGCATCGCGCGTCGCGTCGGAGTAGAGCCAGGACATGCCGATCTCCTCCCGTGCTACGGAGACCTTAGCCAGGTGTCGCCGGGAGGGCGCCACCATCGCGGCGGCGCCGAGCGTGCGCCGAGTGCGGGGAAGGTCAACCCGCGACGGCGGGGCGCAGGAAGTCGCCGGACACGGTGACGGCGGGCGTGGACGTGTCGCCACCGACGACCAGCGTCGCAAAGGCGATGTCGCCGGTGATGCCGGCGAACCACCCGTGGGAGTGGGTGTTGTCGCCGAACTCGGCGGTGCCCGTCTTGCCGCCGAGGCCAGGTATGTCGCGCAATGCCGTCGCCGTGCCGTCGGACACCGTCTGCAGCATCATCGCGCGCAGGGCGTCCGAAATCGCGGGTGGGATCGGTGCGGACGGGGTGTTGGCGGTCGTCGTGTCGCCGATGACGAGGGTGGGCGTGATGGTCGAGCCGTGCCCCAGGCTCGCCTCGGCGACGGCCAACCCAAATGGGCTCACCGTCACGGTGCCCTGGCCGATTCCGTTCTCCACCTTCTGTGCCGGAGTGTCGGCGTTGGGAACGTTTCCGGTGATGGTGGTCAGGCCGGGGACGACGTAGTCCACGCCAATGCCGAACAGCCGCGCCATGTTCGGCAACGCATCGGCGGGCAGCTTGTCTGCCAGCGCGGCCATGGTCGTGTTGCAGGACTTCGCGAACGCCGTCCACAGCGGCACCGTGCCGAGGTCGAACTCGTCCTCGTTCGGGATCGTCCGGTTCTCGACGGTCACCGTGCCGGGGCAGGATTCCGGCGTTTCCGGTGTCGCGAGGCCGGCCTGCAGCGCCGCCGCCGTGGTGATGGTCTTGAATGTCGATCCAGGCGGATAGGACCCGGAGAAGGCGATCGGTCCCTGTGCGTTCGCCGCCGCGTTCTGCGCGGCAGCCAGAATGCCACCGGTCGATGGCGAGATGGCCACCAGCACCGCGGGCCGGGGCTCGGTGGCGACGGCCTGCTGAGCCAGCAGCTGCAGCCTGGTGTCGAGCGTCGTGCGGATCGGCGGCGTGTCGCCGGGCGGAGTGGAGGCCAGCTGCTCGGTCGGCTGTCCCTTGTCATCGACCAGCAGCACCGACCAGCCGGCGGCGGCGTCGATCGCCTTCTGCCACAACGCCTGCAGGCCGTCGATGGCTGGCGAGGACAGGTCGCGGTTCGCCGTCAGCAGTGCCCCTTGCTCGGCCACCGACACACCGGCAATCTGCGTCAGCTGATCGCTCACCGCGGTGAGGTCCTCCTGGCGGAGTTTGATCACCGTCACGGCGTTGTCCTGCGTCCCGTTGAACTGACCGGCGATCGACTCGGCGGTGATCGTGGCGTCGAACGGTTGGAGCAGTGCCGCGAGCGGGGCCGCGGAGTCGACGTGGTCACGGGTGAGGTTGACGACCCCGATCGTCTGCCACGTCAGCAGCGGTTGCCCGTCCCGATCGGTGACGGGGGTGAGGAAGTTCTTGTCGTCGCTGTACTGGAACGTCATGCCCGATTGGAGCTTTGGGTTGAGCACGGTGGGATCCCAGTGGACCCGCCAGTCGTCACCGGACTGGGTGGCGGTCGCCGTCGCCTCGTAGTTGAGTGCCTTGTTCGGTCCGAACGTCCACGAATAGGTCAGCTTCGCAGTCTTGTCGTCATCACCGGGCAAGCTGGCGTCGACCTTCAGCGTCGCGTCCTTGCTCATGCCGTTGAACATCGAGGTGATTGCAGCGGACGCGGCGTTCTGATCGTCGGTGTTCGCGGCTGCAGCGCCACCGTCCTTACGCGCCAGCGCCTCGGCGAAGGCACGAAACGCGTCTTCCGGTTTCGGGCTGGAGAACAGTGAACAACTCGTCGAACCGAGTAATAGGGCAGAAAGGAGAATCGAAAGCAGGCAACGTCTCGTCATGACACTCCGAGACTAACCACTCGATGCGGCAGCTATCTGCGCCGTGGCTGCCACTAAGCCTTTGCAAACACTTCGGCAACAAATAGGTTTCGGAACTCAGCAAACTGCATACCGTGATTTAAACTTGGCCCCATCCACCCGGAAGGTTTGAACGTGTTCATCTCCGCGACCCGAACCATCACCTCGTCGGCCGCCGTGTGCGCGTTGGTGTTGACGGTGGCGCCGGCCGCGCTGGTCGCCGCCGCACCCGACGCATCCGCGAGTGCCCGCACGGTGACCGTGCATACCGAATCCTTCGACCTGAACGTCCGCTCGGCACCCTCGGTCACCAGTCAGAAGATCGGTTCGATACCGACGGAATCCAAGGTCGTGATCGTCTGCTTCACCAAGGGCGAACCCTTCACCGGCGGTCCCTATAAGCTCACCACGAACATTTGGAATCAACTCGAAAGTGGCGGCTTCGTCACCGACGCGATGCTCAATACCGGATCCAATGAGCCCGTCGTCCCACCGTGCGTCTCCGAGACTCCAACGCACCCGGTGGCCTCGACGGCGCCAGCGCCCGCGAGACTTCCCGCAGTGGCAGGCCCGGCGATGGGCAAAGTTCAGAAGGTGAACAACGCCGTCAGTGGCGAATGTACGTGGGGCGCCTATGAAAAATGGTTTCAGGCATCCGGCAACCAGTTCTATCCTGCCTTGACCGGGGAGGCGAAGGATTGGGCGAACTCGGCGCGCGCGGCGGGGTGGACCGTCACCAATGACCCACACCCGCGGTCCATTGTCGTCTTTCAGCCGGGCGTCGCAGGAGCGCCCAGCCGCGGACACGTCGGGTGGGTGGATTCGGCGTCGCAGCGTCCCGACGGCACCTACATCCACGTCACGGACATGAACTTGACCGACAAGAAGCCGATGACCTGGACCGCCAGAACCCTGGAGAACGGTCCTGGGATGTCCTACATTCTGCTGCCGTAGCGCTACGGGCCGGGAATGGCCTGAGCGATCCGTTCCAGTGTCGCGAGATGATCGTCCACGGTCTTCAGGCCTGCGCCCATGGTGTTGACCGACAGATGCGATGCGCCCGCCTCCGCCCACGCCGCGATCTGGGCGGCGACGGTGTCGTCATCGCCCGTCCATGACACGCGTGCTTCCATGCCGATCGCCGCCGGATCCCGGCCGGCGGCACTGGCGCCCCGTTCGATCTCGGCCAACGCCGCGTCGAGTTGCGAGCCCGGCGCCATCATCGGGAACCACCCGTCCGCGAGGCGTCCGGCCCTGCGGTACCCAGGAGCCGACGCCGCACCGATCCAAATGGGGATGGGGCGCTGCACCGGCAGCGGTGCCAGGCCTGCTCCGGTCACCTTGTCGAAGCTGCCGTCGAAGGTGACGGAGGGCTCGGTCCAGAGCCGACGGAGCAACTCGATCTGCTCGGCGGACCTCTTGCCCCTGGTGCCAAAGTCCTCACCAAGCGCCTCGTATTCGACGGCGTTCCAACCGATTCCGATGCCCAGGCGGAGTCGCCCGCCGCTCAGCAGATCGACCTCGGCGGCCTGCTTGGCCACCAACGCGGTCTGGCGCTGCGGCAGGATGATCACCCCGGTGACCAGCTCGAGTGAGCGGGTGACCGCGGCGAGGAACCCGAACATCACCAACGGTTCGTGGAACGTCGTGCGAACGTCGTAGGGGCCGTTCCAGCCCTGATGAACCTCGGGGTCGGCGCCCACGACGTGGTCGTAGGCCAACAGGTGCTTGAACCCGAGTTCCTCGACGCGCTCGCCGTACGCGCGGACCGCGCCTGCGTCTCCGCCGAGCTCCGTCTGGGGAAAGACCACTCCAACGCGCATGTGCACCCTCCGGTTCGTGGTTTACGGGAATCCCATGGAACGACGTCAGAATGCGCCGGTTGATTCCCGTCGCGCACGCTATCGGTTGGAGCAGTCCAGTGACACGGTCACGGTCCTGGCGACCACCACCGGGATCACGCGGTCGCGGCCTGATCCGTCCACGCGGATGATCTCGGTCCGTTCCCGCGGATTCCGGACGTTGGTGACCACGCACTGGTCCAGTGGCCCGCTGCCGATGCGGTCGATCCTGACGTCGAAGCCCTGGGCTTCGAGCTGCCCGATCGTGACGATCGCCGACTCGGCGGCACTGGCCGGAATGGCGGGCAGGGCAAGCATTGCGATGGCTGCCGCGGCGATGGCGGTGGGGATGATCGATGCGGTACGCATGACCGCTCCTCTCGTTGGTGTCACTTCGGAGATGTTCCGACTAGGACTAGATGGTGCGGCTCGGCGGTACCCCGTCGCATGAAGGTTGTGTGGAGATCAGCTGGAGATCGCGGGTGGCGCGCAGGAAAGTCGAGTAGTGAACTACGCGTGAGGCGACCCGGCAGGAGTTCCTAGTCTCGGCATTACCCAATCCCGAGTGCTGAGGAAAAAGCCATGACCACGTCGTTCGCCGAGTCCACCCCGATCGACTTCGGAGCACAGGGCGGAGATCCACGCCGCGGCGTCGACATGGATCTGAGCACCTGCGTCAACCGATACGGCCCGGCGCCCGCCGCGATGGCGGCACTGCGTCGCATCCAACCGGCGGACATCGTCCTGCACCCCTACGACGCCGCCGACCAGATGATCGACGTGTACCGCTGGGCCACCGACGTCCGGTACGGCGCGATGATCGCGGGCCGCGGCGCGACCGAGTTCATCTGGGCGATGGGCCGTGAACTGGAACATCACGGGGTGCGCGTTCCGCTGCCCGCCTACACCGACTACCTGAAGGTCTTTCCCGGGTGCGGATTCAGCGTTGGAGGAGAACAGATTCCGTCGATCGACCAGCTCGACGCCGCCCTCGTCGGTGGTCACGTGGTGATCGTCTCCAATCCCCACAATCCCACCGGCGTGCACCTGGATCCCGACGATCTGATTGCGACGGCCGCCGCTCACTCGGAGTCGGTCCTCGTCGTCGACGAGTCCTACGTGGGTTTCACCCCGAATCCGCCGAGCCGATCGGTGATCGGCTGTGACGTGCCGAACATCGTGGTGCTGCAGTCGACCACGAAGTTCTACGGCATCGCCGCAACGCGGACCGGTATCGCATGGTGTGCGGATGCGGAGGTCCTTTCACGGCTGTTCGGCAGGCAGGAGAACTGGGGACTGTCCGGTGTGGACGTGCGAGTGGCGTGCGCCGCCATCCGGGACGTGGACTGGGCTGAGGAGTCGCGGCGGCAGATGCTCGTCGACAACGCCTGGCTCGGTGAACTTCTCGGCACGGTGTACGGCATCGAGCTGTACGCGAACGCGAACGTGCACTTCCAGTACGCGTTCTGCCCGCGGGCCACCGAGGTGGCCGAGGCCCTCGGCCAGCGAGGAATCGGCGTGCGCGCACTCGGTGCGGCGCACGGCGTCCGGCCCGACGCCCTACGGATCGTCGCGCCGCGGGTCGATGAACGCCAGCGGTTCGCCGCGGCGGTCCGCGAAGTGTTCGATGTCCTCGCGTGACACGCGGGCCGGCCTGGTCGGCGTGGGTCTGGCGGCGGCAGGAGCGGTCGCCTACGGCGTCGCCACCGTGATCGGACGCGCGTTGGCAGGCTCCGACGTCGACTCGGCCACGGCGTTGGGCAGCCGGTTCGCCGTCGCGGCGGTCCTGCTGGCCGTGGTCCTCGGCCTCCGCGGGGTGCCCATTCGGCCGCTGCGCGGCGACTGGCTTCCGATCGTGCTGTTGGGAGCGATCGGGTACATGACGGAGTCGACGCTGTTCTATCTGTCGATGGGGCACGGGACCGCCAGTGCCTGCATCATGCTGTTCTATGCCTATCCGGCCGTCGTCACTCTGATCGAGCTGTCCTGCAGGCGAATACGGTCGACGGGACCGACACTCTTGGCACTCGCGTTGTCCACGGTCGGCGCCGTGACGGTGGTCGCCTTCGGCGGGGAGGTCGCCATTTCGACCACCGGCGTGGTGCTGGCGCTGGCGGCGGCCACGGCATACGGGCTCTACCTGGTGGTCGGCAAGGAGTTCACCAGGAAGACCGACGCGATGTGTGCCGCATGCTGGGTGGCGGCAGGTGCGGCGGGTTCGTCGGCAGCGCGCGGCGCCATCACGTCGAGCCTGCAGTATCCGAGCGGTCACGTCCTCCAGCTCATTGCCTACGGCGCCGTGACGGCGGTGGCGTTCAGCCTGACCTTCGCGGCACTGTCGCGCATCGGGGCCAGTCAGACCGCGGTCGTGATGACGCTGGAAGCCGTGTCGACCGTCCTGCTTGCGGCGCTTCTACTCGATGAATCGATCTCGCTCGGTCAGGCGTGCGGTGGGCTGGCCATCGTCGGGGCGGCCGTGGTGATCGCCTGGTCGCGTGCCGCTGGATCGGTGGCCGACCGCCGGGTCGAACGCCGGGCTGGTCTCGCGCCAGCTAGCGCGGCGTAGCGCTGAGGACTCGTCGCTGCGGCGCCGTCTGCGGGAACCGGCGGTGCAGGCCGTCGATCAGGCGGTGGGCTTCATACAGTTCGCGCCGCAGACCGCCGGCGACCGGGTCCTTGCGGGTATTGCCGCGAGCACGTGCGCGGCGGGTGCGTGATTCGGCGGCCTCGAGCTTGTGTGAGATGTCGGCGACGTGCCCATACAACTCGCTCAGCAAAGCCAGCGCCTGAGCGCTCCCCGCGTCGTCTTCCACCCCCGAATCCTCTCATCGATTCTTAATGTGTGCCCACCCGGGGCGGCTCGGTGGCGGTGCGTCGGGCGTGTTGCGCCGACCAAACTTGGAACGGAGTGCCGGTGCCAGGTCGTGAATCTCGCTGGCCCCAAGCCTGATTGACGGCCCGCGCCGTGGACGCCAGCCACGGTGAGCGGGGGCTGGGCAGTGTGACACCGAGGGCACTCGAGCCGCACTCATGAAACGCATAGCGGGCAAACCGTGGCCGCGTCGTGTTCCAAATGTTACAGAAGTAGAGCAGTGTTCCAGAAGTTACAGCAGTGATTCGATTTCGTGATCCAACTAGGAGACCCATGACGGTCATTTCGGGCTTCATCGACGTATCCGCGAAAGCCACTAGCGCGATGGCCATCTCCGTGGGCATCGTGATCGCAGCCAGTGCCGCCCCCGCAACGGCTCGTGCCGACGCGGCGAGCGACACCTTCCTGTCCACCCTCACCAGTTCCGGTGTCTCAGTCGCGGATCCGAACATGGCAGTGACGATGGCGCAGTCAATCTGCCCCATGCTCGCCCAGCCAGGCGGCAACTTCGCGGGCGTCGCATCCCAGATGGGCGGTACCAACGGCGTGTCCCCGGGAATGGCGAATCTGTTCACCAGCATTGCCATTTCGATGTACTGCCCGTCGATGATGGCGTCGCTGGCCAACGGCAACTGGCTCGGCCAGGGCGCTCAAATGGGTTTGCCCGGCATGCCGGGACTGTCCGGCCTCGGCATCCCGGGGTTCTAAGCGACCCGCACGTCTAGTACCCGCCGGAACTCGCCCCGAGTGCCTCGACGGCGGCGTCGATGGCACCGACGGTGGCAGGCCCGTAGCGCACGACGATCTGCTCCAGCGCGCGAGCGAGGTGTGGGCCCACGGCGCCGGCGGCCAGGGTCTCCTCGGCGATGACGACACCGTTGATGACGTGACAGGCATGCAGCCGACCGTCTCGGGTCACCTCGTAGCGCCAATCGCCAATCAGGATGCGGTCCGGTTCGGACCGGAACACGCTCCTCTTGGCGGGCGTCTGGATGACGCCGGGCAGACCCGCGAACACGTTGACCACCAACGCAACTCCGCCCGGTCCGGACAACGCCCCTGCGACGACACGGCTCACCCTGCCGGCATCGAGACCGCTCATCAGCCGCTCATCGGCAGGACGAACGATGGCAGGATCGGCTCGCCACTGCCCGTGCGTCGCACCGCGGTGCCCGCCGCGTAGAACTCGACGGTGTGCATTCCCCACGCATAGTTGGAGATCTCGAACCCGACACCGACGACGCCGTTCGCGCCGTCGCGTTCGGCTTCGGCCTGCATGCGGGACATCGCCAACTCGCGGGCTTCGTAGTTGCCCTGCGTCCACTGCGGCATCTCGGCGTTGCGACCGGCCTGTTTGAGGGTTTGCATGAAGCCCTGCACGGCGATGTGAAAGACGCAGTTGCCCATGACGAAGGCGACGGGGGTGTAGCCCGACCGGAGCAGAGTGGTCATGTCCTGGCCGGAGAGGTGGCTGCTGAACGCTTGGCCATTGGGCCTGCGGTAGGCGCCGGGCTTGGCGGTGTAGCGCACCGCGGTGCCGACGGCGATGAACTCGAGGTGCTCGCCGGTCTCGCCCTGCGCCCGCCATTCGAGGCGCACGCCGACCACCCCATCGGCCTGCAGCGCGTCGGCCTCAGCCTGCATGCGCGCCATGGCATTCCAGCGCGCCCGATAGGTCGCCTCGGTCAGGACCGGCAGCTCCGACTGCTGTTTGATTCCGGTGAACTGGTAGCCGACGTGATAGACGGAGACACCCATGACGAGGTCGATCGGTTCGAATCCGGCGCCGTGCAGGAGGGCGAATTCGTTGATCGACAGGTCCGAGGTGAACACCTTGTCGGCGTGCGACAGGCGCTCACCGGCCACCGGATCGAGTGGGTTCGGTTGCATCAGCGCACACCTTCCTGCAGGTGCGCACAGGGTAGGGCGCGATCCTGTGAATCAGGTGGGAGTAACCCGGGCCGTCCCCGACTAGCCGAAGTGCGTGCTCGGCCGAGCCAGCGGGACGTCGTCGACCACGATGTCGAGTTTCTCGTTGTAGAAGGCGACCAACCCGGCGATGGCGGCCACCGCAGGCAGCGGATATTCGTAGGTCCAGGCCAGATCCCGATGGACGTCGTCGCCAAGGTGCACCGACCAGTAGCCAGACGTGGTGCCCTTGTACGGGCACAGCGTTTCGGTGTCACTCGCCGTCAGATGCTCGAACGACACGTCTGTCCGGTCGATGTAATACCTTGTCGGCAAACCGGTTTCGAACAAGAGGACCGGACTGTGCGTGTCCGCCAGCACGGTGCCTTCGAGTTCGACCCTGACGTGGCGATGCGAGCGCAGGGCATCCACGCGCGAGTACGGGTTGCGAGGATGGCCGACGATCAGCTCGTCCTCTTCGAACCACTGCACGCTGGGCCACTCGAATCGCACGAATCCCGCGACCGGTCCGTCGCCGTCGGCGTCGAAGATCCGGACCGCGGGCTTCTCGTCGGAGCTTCCCGTGATCGAGTAGACCTTTGACGGACCGAATTGCACTCGCTGAGAGTGGTTTTCGTCGGTCAACAGCTCGGTCTTCACGTCAGCCAGCGGGATGTAGTATTGCGGGTAGTACGGCACCTCCCAGACGTAGCGGGCTGCCGTCGTATCGAAGAGCAGGTGGCCGCCGGCAAAGCCCCTGACGCGCCGCGGAGCGGGTTCGACGCGGCCGCGCACCGCGGCCATCTGCGGGTAATCCGGAACACTTCCCGAGGTCATCTGACCACCATAGGATTGCGGCGGCGATCGGCATGTCCCTTTCGACCTGACCAGGGGAGTATCCACATGGATCTGAAGGACGACACCGCGTTGATCACCGGCGCCAGTGGCGGCATCGGCGAGGAGTTCGCGCTCCAACTGGCCCGGCGCGGAGTCAACCTGGTGCTCGTCGCCAGGCGGGCGGACAAGCTTGCCGAATTGCGGCAGCGACTGCTCGAGATCGACCCTGGCCTACGGGTCGACGTCGTCGCGGCGGACCTGGCGCTTCCCGGCTCGGCCGCGGACCTCGTGTCCAAGGTGGCTGCCCTCGGGTGCAACATCGACATTCTGGTCAACAACGCCGGCGTCGGTCTGCACGGTGACTTCGTCGGACAGAACGTCGAAGCGAACGCCGCCCAGATCCAGTTGAACTGCGTCACGTTGGTCGAGCTGACCGCGCTGTGTCTACCGGCGATGACGAAGGCGGGCCGCGGTGTGGTCCTCAACGTCGCCTCCACCGCGGCGTTTCAGCCGACCCCGGGAATGGCCGTGTACGGCGCGACCAAGGCGTTCGTGTTGTCGTTCACCGAGGCCCTTTGGCAGGAGAGCAGGGGCAGCGGCATTCGCATCCTCGCGCTGTGCCCAGGAGCCACCGAGACCGAATTCTTCAGCAGGACCGGCGAAGAGTTCCTCACCAGCGGCAGGCAGACCTCCAAGCAGGTCGTCGATACGGCGATGGCCGCTCTGAACAGGTCGACCCCGACGGTGATCTCGGGTCTGAAGAACGCGCTGCTGGCCACCGGTTACCGATACACGCCGCGGCGCGTGATGCTCCGAGTGTCTCAGCAGCTGATGAAGTCCAATTAGGGCGTCGCGGCACCAGTTTCACCGAGACGCCCTACGGGGCGGTTGTCGTCGCGTTAGCGTGAACCCTCCGCAGTAAGCCGAGACGGGAGGCAACGATGCCAGCCAAGTGGTCATCGAACGGCGATGACGGGCGTGCGAGGCCACTGCCGAGCCGGTTGGCGGTGCTCGTCGCGGCGGTGCTCGTCTGTCTAGTCGCTACGGGACTGTTCGGCGCGGCCACCGCCTCGGCCGACGGCGAGCATTACGTCGTGGCCACCGACACCACCTTTGCGCCGTTCGAATTCCAGGATGCCCAAGGCAATTTCGTCGGCATCGACATGGATCTCATCAGGGACATCGGCAAGGACCAGGGCTTCACGGTCGACATCAAGCCGCTCGGCTTCGACGCGGCTCTGCAAGCGGTGCAGGCGAACCAGGTCGACGGCGTCATTGCGGGCATGTCGATCACCGACAAGCGCAAGGCGGTCTTCGACTTCTCCGACCCCTACTTCGAGTCCGGCGTCCAGATGGCGGTGCTGAAGGACAACGCCGACATCAAGGGCTACGAGGACCTGAAGGGCAAGCGGGTAGCGGTCAAGAACGGCACCGAGGGAGCCACGTTCGCCGATTCGATCAAGGACAAGTACGGTTTCGCGACCGTCTCCTTCGCCGACTCCTCGTCGATGTACGACGAGGTGAAGACCGGGAACTCCGTCGCGGTCTTCGACGACTACCCCGTGCTGGCCTACGGCATCACCCAGGGCAATGGCCTCAAGACCGTCACTCCGAAGGAGAAGGGGTCCAGCTACGGGTTCGCGGTGAACAAGGGCCGCAACGCCGAACTCCTGACCAAGTTCAACGCCGGCCTGAAGAACCTCAAGGCGTCTGGCCGCTACCAGGAGATGATCGACGGCTATCTCGGTGAAGGTGCCAGCGGCGACGACAATTCGTTCTTCGGTCTGGTGAAGAGCACCTTCCCGATCCTGATGGAAGGCCTCAAGATGACCGTCATCCTGACGGTCATCTCCATCGCGATCGCGTTGGTGCTCGGCGTGTTCTTCGGGCTGCTGCGGGTGTCTCGCTCGATCTGGCTGCGCGCCATCGGCACCACCTTCGTCGACGTCTTCCGCGGCACGCCACTTCTGGTGCAGGCCTTCTTCATCTACTTCGGCATTCCGGCCGCGCTCGGCTTCCAGATGTCGGCCTTCACGGCAGGCATCATCACGCTGTCGTTGAATGCCGGCGCCTACATGACCGAGATCGTCCGCGGCGGCATCCAATCGGTCGACAAGGGCCAGATGGAGGCGTCACGGAGTCTCGGGGTCGGGTATCTACCGACGATGCGGAGAGTGATTCTGCCGCAGGCGATCCGGACGATGATCCCGTCGTACATCAACCAATTCGTCATCACGCTCAAGGACACGTCGATCCTGTCGGTCATCGGTATCGCCGAACTGACTCAGACGGGGCGGATCATCATCGCCCGCAACTTTCAGTCGTTCTACATGTGGCTGATCATCGGCATCATCTACTTCATCGTCATCATGACGTTGACAAAACTGTCCGACCGTCTCGAGAGGAGGATGGTGAAATGAGCCAGCTGGTCCCCGAAGCCGCCGCCGCCGTACCCGCGGGCACCGTCAAGATCCGGATCGACGGTCTGAAGAAGTCCTTCGGCGATCTGGTGGTGCTCGACGGTATCGACACCACCATCAGTCAGGGCGAAGTGGTCTGTGTCATCGGGCCGTCCGGTTCGGGCAAGTCGACCTTCCTGCGGTGCCTCAACAAGTTGGAGGACATCACCGGAGGGAAGGTGGTCGTCGAGGAGTACGACCTGACCGATCCGAAGGTGGACCTCGACAAGGTCCGCCAGCACATCGGCATGGTCTTTCAGCACTTCAACCTCTTCCCGCACATGACGGTCATCCAGAACGTGACGATGGCACCGTTGCTCACCAAGAAGATGGACAAGGCCGCCGCCGAGAAGCGGGCCCTCGAACTTCTCGACCAGGTCGGGCTCAAGGAGAAGGCGCAGGAAAAGCCCGCGACCCTGTCCGGTGGGCAGAAGCAACGCGTCGCGATCGCGCGTGCGCTGGCAATGAATCCGTCGATCATGCTGTTCGACGAGGCCACCAGCGCGCTCGACCCCGAGATGGTCGGCGACGTGCTGGAGGTACTGCGCGAACTCGCGGCAGGCGGCATGACGATGGTCGTCGTCACCCACGAGATGGGCTTTGCGCGGGAGGTGGCCTCGCGGGTGCTCTTCATGGACGGTGGAAACATCGTCGAGGACGACACCCCCGAGGAAGTATTCGGCAACCCGAAACACCCTCGGCTGCAAGAGTTCCTGTCGAAGGTGCTCTAGCCGGGCGCCGTGGACACCTGGTAGTGGGCGATCCCTCGACGCCCAATGCCGTACGGCCGCAGGCCTTGGAAGATCGCGTCATCGGTGAACAGTGCGGCGACCACCTCTGGTCGATGTTCCTCGATGGCCGCCTTCCAGCGGTCCAGCACGTCGGCCACGATCACCTCTGCGGTCGCCATGTCAGTCGCCATTTCAATGGCCTGCGCTCTGGCCGCCGTCGACGTGCAGGATCTCACCGGTGACGAAGGGTGCCTTCTCCAGGTACAGGATGGCGTCGACCACGTCGTCGACCTCACCGAGTTGGCCCATCGGGTGCAGGCTTGCCAACGCCTCGTACGTCGACGGGTCGTGCATCGGGGTCTTGATGATGCCGAGTGCCACCGCGTTGCTGCGGATTCCGCGGCTGGCGTACTCGACCGCCAGTGCCTTGGTGACCGCGTTGAGGCCACCCTTGCTGAGCGACGCCAACGCGGCGGGCACGGCGGAGTTCGCGTGGTCGACCAGGCTGGTGGAGACGGTGACGATGTGCCCACCGCCGTCCCTTGACGTCATCGCGCGTACTGCGGCGCGGGAAATCTCGAAGAAGCCGCGCACATTTACCCCCATCACGGCTTCGTAGTCCTCATCGGTGTAGTCGGTGAAGGGTTTGGAGACGAAGATGCCCGCATTGTTGACGAGGGTGTCGACCCGCCCGAACCGGGTGAGGGCAGCGTCGATGATGGCCGCGCCGACGCCTGGCCTTCCGATGTCGCCAGCCACGGTCAGCACCATGGGGTCATCACTTTCGGCGATGTTCCGAGAATTGGCGACCACCGCGTAGCCGAGCTTGCGGTAGGCCGTTACCAGCCCCGCGCCGATGCCCTGCGATGCGCCGGTGATGACTGCCACCTTCTGCTGTGCGTTCATCTGATTTCTCGCTCTCTCGTTGAAGTCGTCTGCTACAACGCGCGCCACACCCCGTCCAATTCACCAGCCCGCGACGGATTTGCTCGCTGCTGATAGGCGGATCCTCCCACTGCACTACGCTTCGGGTCGTGGAGCTGAGACAGCTGCGCTACTTCGTCGCCGTGGCCGAGGAACTGAACTTCGGCCGCGCTGCCGAGCGTCTCCACATCGCGGGCCCATCGCTGTCGCAGCAGATCAAGGCGCTGGAACGGGACCTGAAAGTGCGCCTCTTCGAACGGGATCGACGGTCTGTGACGTTGACGCCGTCGGGCGCGGCGCTGCTGCCCGGCGCTCGCGCGTTGATCGTCCAGGCCGACGAGTTGCGCAGGCAGGCCGGCGGGCTCGTCCGGTCGGAGCCGGTCCGCATCGGATACGTGAAGTGGTGTCCTCCAGACCTTTCCGAGCGGACCGCGGGGGTCGCCCAAGTGCGGATCGACACCTGGGTGCTGCCGTCGCACGCGCAGGCGGCTCGGGTCGCCGAGGGCAACCTCGACCTGGCGATCTGCTGGGTCCAGACCAGTGACATGGCCGAGCAGGGACTGGACGCACGGTTGCTCGGTGCCGATCGCCTTTACGCGGTGGCCATCGGAAGCGACTCGTCGCCAGTCGAGGCCAAGGACACCGTCGTGCTGCTCGACACCGACACCGCGACGTGGTCGTCGTCGAACCGCTACGGCGAACAGTTCGCTCGCGACACCGGTGCCACAGCGATCGGCATCGACGACGGCGGCATCACCGGACCCGCGTTCTTCGAGCACGTACGCAGGCTCCGCAGGCCCGTGCTCAATTCACCGAAGGGGCAGGGCGAGCCGCTACCCCAGGGATTGGTGGCGCGGCCGATCGTCCGCCCGACGCCGTACTGGACGTGGTCGCTGGTCTCGCGCCGCAACGAGGACGACGGCACCGTGCGCGCGGTGATCGACGTGCTCACCACCGGAGTCTCGGTCGAAGGGCTGGACGGCGAGGCGTCCTGGCTGCCCGCATCCGATCCGCATGTGGCTCAGTCGGTTCCAGAGACCGGATAGCCGATCCGCAGAATTCCGGCAACCACGGCCGCAACCGCGACCACGCCGGCGCCGACGATCAGAACGGTGTGAAAGCCGCGCTGCATCAGTGGTGCGACGATGAGTGGGCCGGCAATCTGGCCCGCCGAGTAGCCCGCGGTCAGTAGCGCAACGGCGCGCGGCACGTTGAGGTGTGCCCCTGCTGCCAACGCGATCGTGCTGACCCCGATGAACGTGACGCCGAACAGTATCGCGCCGCCGAGGGCGGCAACGGGCCCCGGCGCCACCGCAGGCAGCGCGATGCCGGCCGCCTGCAGCAGGAGCGCCGCGGCCAGTAGATCGGGATGTGCGAATCTGCCACTTAGCCACGCCCACAACGCCGCCGATGGTGCGGCCGCCAGTCCGACGAGGATCCAGGCGCCCTTGCCGAGCCAGCCCGGCGAACTCTGCTCGATGGCGGCAACGAGGAACGTTCCCGCGATGAT
>NZ_JAVRQA010000146.1:0-7136 GCF_032161845.1 Mycobacterium sp. | reverse complement strand
CGGCCAGGCCGTCACGAAGGAGGGTGGTGATCGACCGCGGCGGATCAGCCGTCGCATAGGCATCCATCGCCGTCTCGACGACGGCCCGCATCACGGCAGCGACTAGTCGCGGATACATGTCGACGGCGGGGTCGGTGCCCGTCCGCTCGGCGATGGTGACCACCCACTCGTCGAAGAGTTCCTTGGTGAGCGCTGCACGAATCGCAGGTTCCAGCAGCAGCTTTCGGAGGTCGACCAGTTGCTTGCGAGAAGGTAACGCCCTGCCAACGCCTTCGCTCTCGAGCGGTTCGAGCAGCGCCTCGGTGATCGCGGACCACAGGGGTTCCTCGCTGGGTCGCGTCCGAAGCAGCGCGATGCTCCTGCGAATTCGATCGAGCTGCCGGTACGCGATGGCCTCGTACTTGCCTGCAAAGTAATTGGTGAAAGTGCGCAGCGATACGCCCGCACGATTGGCGATGTCCTCTCGGGTGACGTTGTCGAGGCCCACCTCGAAGGCCAACTCCATTGCCGCGTCGCTCAATGCCCTACGAGTGTCTGCCTTCTTGCGCTCGCGCAGGCCGGGGGCGGCTTCGATGGACACAGTGTCACCGTACGGAAATATTGCCCGGTGGGCAAGATTGCCCGGTGGGCAATTACTTGAAGATGAGCCGAGTGCTAGCTGGTGCCCAGCGGATCGATGGTCAACGCGATGTAGACCAGCGCAGCGCTGACGGTTGCGGTAGTGGCGATGTCGATCGTCCGCGACCGCACCACCAGCAGCCCGGCCCGGTCGTCGGTCAACGCCAACCGCATCGCGGCCGCAACGCCGACGCCGATCGCCAACACCAGGGCTCCGCGGCGCCAATAGCCCGCCACCACCAGTCCGAACGCGGCGAGCAAGAACAGCCCAACCGTGAGGATCGGCCATTGACCCGCGAACACCTTGTGCGCGAATTCCCTTGGCGTCACCCTAGCTTCGCCTCGTCGAGCTCGACCACGTTGGTCAGCAGGAACGCTCGCGTCAACGGGCCGACGCCACCCGGGTTGGGCGACACATGGCCTGCGACCTCCCACACGCCGGGATGGACGTCGCCGACGAGCTTGCCCGCCTCGTCGCGGCTCACTCCGACGTCGACCACTGCGGCGCCTGGCTTCACCATGTCGGGGGTCACCATGTGCGGCACGCCGACCGCCGCGATGATGACGTCGGCCTGCCGCGTCAGCGCAGGGAGGTCGCGAGTACCGGTGTGGCACAACGTCACCGTGGCGTTCTCGGACCGTCGCGTCAACAACAGGCCCATGGGCCGTCCGACCGTCACGCCGCGCCCGATGACCACGACGTGCGCTCCGGCGATCGGCACGTCGAATCGGCGAAGCAGATGGACGATCCCACGCGGAGTGCACGGCAGCGGGGCCGCCTCGTTGAGCACCAGCCGGCCCAGATTGGTCGGATGCAGACCGTCGGCATCCTTGGCGGGGTCGATGCGTTCCAGCGCCGCGTTCTCGTCGAGCTGTTTCGGCAGCGGCAGCTGCACGATGTAACCGGTGCACTCCGGATTGGCGTTCAGCTCGTCGATGGTCTCGTTGAGCTCCGCCTCGCTGATGTCGGCAGGCAAGTCGCGACGGATCGAGTTGATCCCGACCTTCGCGCAGTCGGCATGCTTGCCCCGCACATAAGCCTGAGAACCCGGATCATCGCCGACGAGCACCGTGCCGAGCCCCGGCCTCCTCCGTCCTGCGGCGGTCAACGCCGCCACCCGCAGCCTGAGGTCGACGAAGATTTCGTCGCGCGTGGTCTTGCCGTCCAACGTCATCGCACCCACGGCAGCCAGTCTGGCATGCTCACCCTATGAACACTCAGCCCAATGTGTTCACCCCGGCCAAGCTCGGCCCGGTGACGCTACGCAATCGCATCATCAAGGCGGCGACCTTCGAAGCGTCGACCCCCGATGCCCTGGTCACCGATGACCTGATCAACTACCACCGCCTGCCAGCAGCGGGCGGCATCGGGATGACCACGGTCGCGTACTGCGCGGTGTCCCCTGGTGGCCGAACAGATGGGTGGCAACTCTGGATGCGGCCGGAAGCCGTGCCTGGATTGCGTCGCCTGACGGATGCGATTCACGCCGAGGGTGCGGCGATCAGCGCCCAGATCGGCCATGCCGGCCCCGTCGCCAACTCGCGCACGAACAAGGCCAAGGCATACGCCCCGGTGCGGTTCTTCAACCCACTGTCGATGCGGTTCGCCAAGAAGGCCAGCCACGGCGACATCGACGACATCACGGCCGCTCACGCAAACGCCGCCCGGCTGGCGATCGAGTCCGGCTTCGACGCCGTCGAGATTCATCTGGGCCACAACTATCTGGCGAGCTCGTTCCTCAGTCCACTGATCAACCGACGCAGCGACGAGTTCGGCGGATCGCTCTCCAACCGCGCCAAGGTGGCCCGCGGACTCGTGAGGGCCGTCCGGCAAGAGGTCGGTGATCGGATCGCGGTGACGGCGAAGCTCAACATGTCCGATGGCGTCCGGGGCGGCATCTCCCTCGAGGAATCCCTTCAGACCGCGAAGTGGCTGGAGGAAGACGGTGGCCTCGACGCCCTCGAACTCACCGCGGGCAGCTCGCTGCTGAACCCCCTGTACCTCTTCCGCGGCGACGCGCCCATCAAGGACTTCGCGAACGCGTTCAAGCCCCCGCTGCGGTGGGGCATCCGCATGACCGGCAAGAAGTTCCTTCGCGAATACCCGTACCGCGAGGCCTACCTGTTGGATCAGGCCAAGCAGTTCCGCGCCGAGCTCACGATGCCGCTGATCCTGTTGGGCGGGATCACCAATCGCGAGACGATGGACCTCGCGATGGCCGAGGGCTTCGACTTCGTCGCGATGGGTCGCGCGCTACTCGCCGAGCCCGACCTGATCAATCGCATCAAGGACGACGGGTCGGAGCACTCGGTGCGGTCGTTGTGCACGCACTGCAACAAGTGCATGGCCACCATCTACAGCCAAACCCATTGTGTAGTCACGGGTTCGCCGTATTAATTCCCCGGTCGCTGCGCTCCTGCCCGCCGTATTGATCAGCCGTGGCCCACCTCAGCGGGTAGCGGTGGTGGGAGAGGCGTCGACGGCGTGACGGTCTCTGGCGCCGCACTCGGCTGAGTTGGTGCGGCTGGCGCCGACGGAGCGGCGGACGACGGCGCCGCGGAGCCAGGCGCCGACCCGTGGAAGTCCACCATCGGTTCGCGGCGGATCTGCTGGCTGCCGGTGCTGATGACCAGGGCGGCCGCCGTGACGGTATAGGTGATCCCGTCGTTCTCGGCGACGTAGCCGCGGTCGGTCGTCGTGGCGGCCAGGATGAGCCGAGCACCGTCACTGACCCGGACACCCCGGTACTGGTACTGGCCGGACGCGGCGTCCTTGCAGATCGCCACGCGCGAGCTCGACGTGGAGCCGAAGGCGACCGCGGTGCTCGGCGGGGCGCACCGCGCGGTGGAGTCGACGAAGCCACGTTCATCGGTGGTGGGCGCTGCGATGGCAATCGGCGGCGCGCTGGCGAGGACGGCAAGGACGGCCAACGCCCCGAGGCATTCATACCGGTGTGACCACACGCAACCATCGTCGCACCATCTGGCGGATTCGAGCTCAGGCGTGCCGCGCCGCTTCCTGGACCAGTTGCACACGCGACGTCAGGCCGAGTTTGGTGTAGACGTGCGTGAGGTGGGTCTGGACGGTCCGCGGCGACACGAACAGGCGCGTGGCGGTCTCGGCGTTGGTAAGGCCATCGGTCACCAGCGCAACCACGTCGCGCTCGGCGGGCGTGAGCGATTCCCAACCGTCCGCGGGCCGGTTGCGCCCTCCGTAGCCGCGCTGCGCAAAGGCGATCGCCTCCTCGACGGATAGCGTCGACGCCTCCGCCCACGCGGAGTCGAAGTCTGCTTCTCCCAGCGCATTCCGCGAGAGTTCGACGGCAGCGTCGACGTTCGCTTGCAAGAACGCGTATCGGACCTCGCCGGTGACGTTCCGAACGGCACCAGCCGCGCCGAACAGGCGGGCCGCGTTCAGATGATTGCCGCCGGCCGAGGCAAGGCGGGCCAGACAGTCCAGCGCATCCGGAAGGCGCAGGTAAGCCCGGAGTTTCGCGAAGATCCCCAGCGCTTCCCGAGCATCGCGCCCGGCCTGTTGCAGTTCACCCTGGGCCAGCGCAACCTGGGCGCGCGCAGTAAGGGCCACCGCGCGATGCCAGCCGGGCACCACTGCGACGGTGTCGTCGGCCCACCGACGAGCGGCCACCAGATCACCACATGCCAGTGCAGCTTCCGCCATCGGGGCGAGGCTTCGAGCGAAGAGCTCCCGCTGGGGTGCGACATATCGCATGGCGGCCTCGCAAGCGGTCTTCGCCGCCACGGCGTCACCCGCTGCCAGCGCGGCGTTCGCGAACGTGATGTGAACGCCGTCCTCGTGGAACCCGCCCATCGTCGCGGCGGCATTCAGCGCCCTTTCCGCAGCGGCTCGCGCTTCCATGGCGTGCCCTTGATACGCCAATGTCTGCCCCTGCACGATGAGCGCCAGCACCGTGGTGCCCAAGTCGCGGGCAGCCCTGCCCTCGGCAACCGGTTCGGCAATCTCCGTCGCGGCGTCGGCGAGGCGGCCCAGTATCATCAGGTTGATCCCCGCCCACACCGCAGATTGCCGCGCCAACCACGCGTCGCCGTGCGCGTCGGCGACGTCTCGGCCTTCCCTGGCCGCCGCAAGGCCACCGGCGGGATTACCGGCAACGGACCGGATGAATCCTTGGTACGAACGGATGAGGCACAGCGTCGACCAATCGCCCGACTGCCGCAGCAGGTCGATCGCCTCGCTGCAGAACACCTCACACCGCTCTGGAGTGTAGAAGGTGAGCGCTCCACACGCCGCCAGGGTCACTGCGATGAGGGCGGGATCGCCGAGCTCACGAGCTCGTGCCAGCGCCTCCTGCGCACGGTCCAGGCTCACCGACTCCCCGGCCCGCGCCGCAAGCGTGCCGTTGTCCGCCACTGCCCGCACCCATACCGCGGATTCCACGTCGTCGTCGCGGTAGCGCGCGTCGGCGAAAACGCCGCCAAATGCTGCCAGTCCCTCCCGCATCCGACCACGCATCATCCAGAAGGACTGGAGCGCAGACGCGAGGACGAGCGCGGACTCGAAGTCCTCCAACTCGCAGCTCCACGTGTAAGCGGCCCGCAGATTGTCGATGTCGGGTTCCGCCCAGGCGACCAAACGTTCATTCGCACCAGTTCCCTCGACCGCGAAGGTGACTGCCGTCGCCGTGTAGTGGTCACGATGCCGCAGCCGGACGGCGTCGGTCTCGCCGGACTCGCCGAGCCTTTCCATGGCGTACTGCCGCATCGTCTCCAGTAGCCGGTACCGCATCCCGCTGGACGCATCCTCGGCAACGACGAGGGACTTGTCGACCAACAGGCTGAGCTGATCGAGGAGCTGATAGCTCTCGTTCACGGAGGCACCGCCGACGGCCTGCGCGGCCTCGAGGTCGAAGCCGCCCATGAACACCGCGAGCCGACGGAAGAGGGTCCGCTCGGGCTCGGTCAGCAGAGCATGCGACCAATCGACCGAGGCGCGCAACGTCTGTTGGCGACGAACGGCCGAGCGCGCACCTCCGGTGAGCAGTCGAAATCGATCATTGAGGCTGTCCGCGATCTGAGCCAGCGACAGCGATCGAACTCGCGCGGCGGCCAGTTCGATCGCCAACGGCATCCCGTCGAGACGTCGACAGATCTCTTCCACGACTGCGCGATTGTCATCGCCGAGAGTGAAGCCCGGTCGCCCTCGGGTCGCGCGGTCGGCGAACAGTTCGACGGCCTCGTCGGCGAGCGACAGCGACGGCACCCGCCAAGTCACCTCGCCTGCGACACCGAGCGTTTCGCGGCTCGTTGCCAGGATCGTCAGATGCGGACAGGCGTTGAGCAGCTCGATGATCAACTCACCGGAAGCGTCGAGCAGATGCTCGCAGTTGTCGAGCACGATCAACAACGTCCGGTCGCTGATGAACCGGATGATGGTGTCCACCGTCGACCGGCCCGGCTGATCGGGAAGTCCGACGGTTCGCGCGACCGTAACCGGCACCGCCTCGGGGATGGTGACGGGCGAGAGGTCGACGTAGCATATCCCGTCATCGAATTCGCTTACCAGGCGCGCGATTTCGATCGCCAGACGTGTCTTGCCCGCTCCTCCCGCTCCACTGAGGGTGACGAGACGGTTGTCGGCCAACAGGCGCCGTACATCGTCGACCTGAACGCTTCGGCCGACGAATCTGGTGAGTTGCGTCGGTAAGCCAAGCGCGCGAACGGGATTGGCCACCCGGAGCGGCGGGAATTCGTTGTGCAGGTCGGGGTGACACAGCTGAGTCACCTGTTCTGGTCGGGGGAAGTCGCGCAACGGGTGTGTGCCTAGATCCGCGAGCCAGGCATCTTCGGGCAACGTATCCGTCACCAATCCCTCGGTGATTCTGGACAGCACCGTCTGCCCGCCATGGGCCAAGTCCCGCAATCGGGCGGTGCGGTTGATGGTCGGGCCGATGTAGTTGGACTCGTCGCGCAGTTGCACCTCGCCGGTATGGATGCCGATGCGCAACCGGATCGGCGCAAGCGGCGCCTTCTGCACGTCCAATGCGCACGCCACCGCATCGCTGGCGCGGCCGAAGGCGATGACGAAGCTGTCACCCTCACCCTGTTCGATCGGGCGCACCCCGTGATGGGCGTCCACCAGGCGCGCCAAGGTGCGGTCGAGGTTGGCGAACGCTTCGGTCATCTCCTCGGGCCGGGTCTCCCACAACCGAGTTGAGCTTTCGACGTCGGCCAGCAGCAACGTCACCGTTCCGGTCGGTACCAGTTCGCTCACGCCCAGGTCGCTCCAGTTCAACGACACCGCGTCGATTTCGCTCATGCTAGCCACCCTGCGGCGCACATGACCCGCAAACATCGGCGTAGACGCGTAGATCGCGCAGGGGACCCGTCGTATCTACGACCCCCTGCCGGCGTTTTCTACGCGGTGCGACCGATGGACTTGGGCCCGCGGGATCGGATTCTCGAGTCAACCGACCCGAGGAGACCACCATCACCACCGACACCACATCCATCAGCAATTGCCCGACGGTCTTCGAGGCCGG
>NZ_JAVRQA010000145.1:0-2622 GCF_032161845.1 Mycobacterium sp. | reverse complement strand
CTCGACGGTGCGGCGAAGGTCAAGCACATGTTCGCCGAGGCTCAGCGGCTGGAGATGCCCGCGATCGGGATGACCGATCACGGGAACATGTTCGGTGCCAGCGAGTTCTACAACGCGTCGACGGACGTCGGCATCAAGCCGATCATCGGCGTCGAGGCCTACATCGCGCCCGGTTCGCGCTTCGACACCAAGCGCATCCTGTGGGGTGATCCGGGACAGAAGGGTGACGACGTCTCGGGCAGCGGCTCCTACACCCACATGACGATGGTGGCGGAGAACGCCACCGGCCTGCGCAACCTCTTCAAGCTGTCGTCGCTGGCGTCGTTCGAGGGCCAGCTCGGCAAGTGGTCACGCATGGACGCAGAAATCATCGCCGAGAACGCGGCGGGCATCATCGCGACCACCGGGTGTCCCTCCGGCGAGGTGCAGACCCGACTCCGCCTGGGTCATGACCAGCTCGCACTCGAGTCGGCCGCCAAGTGGCGCGAGATCTTCGGGGCGGAGAACTACTTCCTGGAGCTCATGGACCACGGCATCGAGATCGAGCGCCGCGTCCGCGAGGGGCTGCTCGACATCGGCCGCAAGCTGGGAATCCCGCCGCTGGCCACCAACGACTGCCACTACGTGACTCGCGAAGCGGCGCACAACCACGAGGCGCTTCTGTGCGTCCAGACGGCGAAGACCCTGTCCGACCCGACGCGCTTCAAGTTCGACGGCGACGGCTACTACCTCAAGTCGGCCACCGAGATGCGGACGCTGTGGGACGACGAGGTTCCCGGCGCCTGCGACTCGACACTGCTGATCGCCGAGCGCGTGCAGTCCTACGCGGACGTGTGGGCGCCCAGGGACCGGATGCCGGTCTTCCCGGTGCCGGAGGGCCATGATCAGGCGTCCTGGCTCAAGCGCGAAGTGGACGCGGGCCTGGGTCGACGCTTCCCGGCCGGAGTGGCGGACGAGTACGTCAAGCGCGCCGAGTACGAGATCGGCGTCATCTGCGCGAAGGGGTACCCGTCGTACTTCCTCATCGTCGCCGACCTGATCAACTACGCGCGCTCGGTCGACATCCGGGTCGGTCCCGGCCGCGGCTCCGCGGCGGGTTCGCTGGTGGCGTGGGCCCTGCGCATCACCGACATCGACCCGATCCAGCACGGATTGTTGTTCGAACGCTTCCTGAACCCCGAACGCGCGTCGATGCCCGACATCGACATCGACTTCGACGACCGTCGTCGCGGCGAGATGCTGCGGTACGCCGCGAACAGGTGGGGCAGCGACCGCGTCGCCCAGGTCATCACGTTCGGCACCATCAAGACCAAGGCGGCACTGAAGGATTCGGCCCGGGTGCATTACGGGCAGCCGGGGTTCGCGATCGCCGACCGCATCACCAAGGCCCTTCCTCCGCCGATCATGGCCAAGGACATTCCACTGTCCGGGATCACCGATCCCAGCCACGAGCGGTACAAGGAGGCCGCCGAGGTCCGCAATCTGCTCGATACCGATCCCGACGTGCGCACCATCTACGAGACCGCGCGGGGCCTGGAGGGCCTGGTCCGCAACGCCGGCGTGCACGCGTGCGCGGTGATCATGAGCTCCGAACCACTGATCGAGTCGATCCCGTTGTGGCGGCGCCCGCAGGACGGGGCCGTCATCACCGGCTGGGACTATCCGTCGTGCGAGGCGATCGGCCTGCTCAAGATGGACTTTCTCGGGCTGCGGAACCTGACGATCATCGGTGACGCGCTGGAGAACATCAAGGCGAACCGGGGCATCGACCTCGACTTGGATTCGTTGACCCTCGACGACCCGGCGGCGTACGAACTGCTCGGCCGGGGCGACACGTTGGGTGTGTTCCAGCTCGACGGCGGACCGATGCGCGATCTGCTACGCAAGATGCAACCGACCGGATTCGAGGACGTCGTCGCCGTCATCGCGCTGTACCGGCCGGGGCCGATGGGCGTCAACGCCCACAACGACTACGCCGACCGCAAGAACGGTCGCCAGGCCATCAAGCCGATTCACCCGGAGCTCGAAGAGCCGCTGCGCGAGATCCTCTCGGAGACTTACGGTTTGATCGTCTACCAAGAGCAGATCATGCGCATTGCGCAGAAGGTCGCCGGCTACTCGCTCGCTCGAGCCGACATTCTCCGCAAGGCCATGGGCAAGAAGAAGCGTGAGGTGCTCGACAAGGAGTACGAGGGCTTCTCCGAGGGCATGAAGACGAACGGCTTCTCCGCGGCGGCCGTCAAGGCGTTGTGGGACACGGTTCTTCCGTTCGCCGACTACGCGTTCAACAAGTCGCATGCCGCCGGCTACGGGCTGGTGTCGTACTGGACGGCGTATCTCAAGGCCAATTATCCCGCCGAGTACATGGCGGGTCTGCTCACCTCCGTCGGCGACGACAAGGACAAGGCGGCCGTCTATCTCGCGGACTGCCGCAGGCTGGGCATCACGGTGTTGCCGCCCGATGTCAACGAGTCCGAACTCAACTTCGCCTCGGTGGGCGTCGACATCCGCTACGGGCTGGGCGCGGTGCGCAATGTCGGCGCCAATGTCGTTGCCTCGCTGATCAATAGCCGCACGGCAAAGGGTAATTACACCGATTTCTCCGACTATCTCAACAAGGTC
>NZ_JAVRQA010000144.1:0-9860 GCF_032161845.1 Mycobacterium sp. | reverse complement strand
CGGGCTTCCGCGGCCCGCGATCGTTTGCACTGCCGGAGTTCGACCCCTTCTGGCAGAAGTGCGTCGAGTACGACGTGTTCGTCGGCATGCACTCCAGCGACAGCGGCTACTCGCGGTACACCTCCGAATGGGACGGTGGCGCGCAGGAAATGCTGCCGTTCCAGACCAACGCGATGTCGATCCTCAACGAGTGGCGCCCCATCCAGGATGCGGTGGCCTCCTGGGTGATTCACGGTGCGCTGTTCCGCTTCCCGACCTTGAAGGTGGGAATCGTCGAGGCCGGCTCGAAGTGGATGTTCCCGCTGCTCGACTCCATGACCGAGGTGTACAAGAAGGCGCCAGAAGCGTTCTTGGGCAACCCGATGGAGGAGATCAAGAAGCGCATCTACGTCAGCCCGTTCTACGAGGAGGGGATCGACGACCTGATCAACCTGATCGGCGTTGACCAGGTGCTCTACGGTTCCGACTGGCCCCACCCGGAGGGGTTGGCCGAGCCGACGCACTACGTGACCGCACTCGAGCACCTTTCGGTCGAGGATCAGGCAAAGATCATGGGCGGCAACCTGTCCCGGCTGATCACGGCTTGACCCACCCGGCACCCTGGAAGACCATCCCCGAGATGGTCTTGAGTGCAGCGGACCGATTCGGCGACGCCGAGGCGGTCGTCGACGGTTCGTTGCGCCTGTCCTACGTCGAGCTCGCCGAACGCATCCGCAACGCCGCGGGTGCGTTCGCCGAGTTCGGCATCCGCAAGGGGGACCGGGTCGCGGTATGGGCACCCAACTCCGCGGAATGGATCATCGCGGCGTTCGGGATCATGACCGCGGGTGCTGTTCTAGTCCCGGTCAACACCCGGTTCAAGGCCTCCGAAGCCGCCGACGTCGTGGCACGCAGCGGTGCCAAGGTGGTCGTGGTTCAGAAGGGCTTCCTCGGGCAGGACTTCGACACGGCACTCGAAGTGCCGACGATCGATCTCCGATCGGGCTTCCTGGCCGGTGGGCCGCGGTTCGAGCGCGAGCCGGCGGACTGGCTGGACGGAGCTGACGTCTCCGACGTCATCTACACCTCCGGCACCACGGGCAGGCCCAAGGGCGCCATGATGAATCACCATCAGACGCTGAAGATGTACGAGGAGTGGGCGACGCTCGCGGATCTGCGCGCCGGTGACCGCTATCTGATGATCAACCCGTTCTTCCACACCTTCGGGTTGAAGGCCGGGCTGATCGCGTCCTTCCTGCGCGGTGCGACGATGCTGCCGGTCGCGGTGTTCGACGTCGATGTGGTCCTGGAACTGATTGAGCGGGAACGCATCACGATGCTTCCGGGTCCCCCGACGCTGTACCACTCGCTGCTCACCGTCGGCGACAAGGCCAAGCTGTCGACCTTGCGCGCCGGCGTGACGGGCGCGGCGGACATTCCGGTGGAGCTGGTGCGACGGATTCACGACGAGCTGCCGTTCGAGACGTTGATGACGGGCTACGGGCTCACCGAGTCCGGCAACGTGACGCTGTCTCGGCCTGGCGATTCCTTCGCCGACGTCGCCACCACCGCGGGCCTTCCCTGCGAGGACATCGAGGTTCGCGTGGCCGACGACGGAGAAGTGCTGGTGCGCGGCTACAGCGTCATGCAGGGATACCTCGACGACCCAGTGGCGACCGCCGATGCGATCGACACCGAGGGGTGGCTGCACACCGGTGACCTCGGCGAGTTCACCGACTCCGGCCGGTTGCGCATCGTCGGACGCAAGAAGGACATGTTCATCGTCGGCGGCTTCAACGTCTATCCCGCCGAGGTCGAGGGCTTCTTGGCGGAACATCCATCGGTCGCCCAGGCCGCGGTCATCGGCGTGCCCGACGACCGGATGGGGCAGCTCGGTAAGGCGTTCGTCGTGCTTCGCTCGGGAGCGGACACACTTGACGGGGACCAGTTGATCGAGTGGAGTCGGCAGCGAATGGCGGGTTTCAAGGTCCCGCGGTATGTACAGTTCCTCGACGAGCTACCCACGAACGCCACCGGCAAGGTCGTCAAGGATCGATTGCGCTGAGCGCCCGCACAGCTTGGAAACAGCATTTCCGCAGTTATAAGGGCCGTCTGAGCTGGTCTGCTGATGCGGTATCGTCAAGGCGATACTCAAAATTGAAAATGCCATTCTCATGAATTTCGACGCTCGATGGACAGGACGGGAGGCCGCATGCCGGCTCGCAAGCGGCCCTCGTCGGTGCTCAACGGCGATGCTCACGACGATTCAAAGGACTCCAAGCCGGAGGTCGTTGAGGCCGCCGGCACCGATGACGTACTAGCGCTCGCCGAAGAGGCCGAGGCGGAGGCCGACGCAGCGGAGGCCGCCGCAACTGCCGCTCGCGCCCGCGCCACGGCAATGAAGTTGCGGAGGCAGGCCGCGGCAGCCGCGGCGGCCACGGAGGCTCCTGCTCCGGCCGCCCCGGTCGACTCGGAGGCGTCCGCGCCCGCCGAGCCCGAGGTCGCCGAAGCCGACACCGTTACCCAGACCGATGCCGATGCCGAGCCCGAGCCGGATGACGTCGACGAGGACTTCGACGAAGCGGACTCCGAGCCCGACGAGCAACCGGGACGTCGGCGTCGGATACGCCTCAAACTGCCTCCCGTTCGGCTCAAGTGGGTCGCAGCGGTGTTGGTGATTCTCTGCACGGTCGGATTCCTCGGCGCCAGCGCGTACATGGTCCTGCACCACCGGCAGGCGGCGGAGGAACAGCAGCGGTCGGCCGAGTTTGCGGCAGCGGCCCGCCAGGGCGTCGTGACGTTGATGTCGCTGAACTTCAACACCGCCGCCGACGACGTCAAGCGCATCATCGACAACACCACCGGGGACTTCAAGAAGGACTTCCAGGGCCAGGCCGATGAATTCACGAAGGTGGCGCAGGAATCGAAGGTCGTCACCGTGGCGACGGTCAATGCCACCGCCGTTCAGGCGATGGCCAAGGACACCGGGACCGTCCTGGTGGCCGTGACGACGCAGGTGTCCAACGTCGCCAGCAAGCAGCAGGAACCGCGGTCGTGGCGCTTGCGGGTGAACTTGGCCCGCGACGGCGGGCAGCTCAAGTTGGCGAAAGTCGAGTTCGTGCCGTGACCGACAAGAATGACGACGACGTGACCGACGCCGAAGTGCTGGACGCCGAATCGGGCGCCGAAGACCTCGAGCCCACTTCGAATGTCGCCGACCCGATCGACGGCGACGCCGACGAGAGCGGGGATGAAGCCTCGGCTCAACCCGACACGGCACCGCGGCGGGCCCGACTCAAGGGTCTGCTGGTGCCACTCGCGCTGGTGGTCGCGCTGCTCGCCTCGGCGGGGCTGGCCACGTGGCTGTACGTGAATCAGTTCAGACCCGACCGCGAGTCCAACGCGACCGTGGCCGCCGAGACGGTCAAGGCGGCTTCCGACGGCGCCGTAGCGCTGCTGTCGTACGCCCCGGACACGATGGACAAGGACTTCGCTACCGCCAAGACTCATCTGACCGGCGACTTCCTGAACTACTACAGCCAGTTCACTCAGGACATCGTCACGCCCGCCGTCAAGCAGAAGTCGGTCAAGACCTCCGCAACGATCGTGCAGGCGGCGGCGTCCGAGGTGAAACCCGACTCCGCGATGGTCCTGCTCTTCCTGAACCAGACGACGACGAGCAAGGAGAACCCGGACGGGTCCTTCACCGCGAGCAGCGTCAAGGTGAAGCTGACCAAGGTCAACGACGCCTGGCTGATCTCGGCCTTCGACCCCGTCTAGCCGGACCCGTACCGTTTCCCGTGTGACTGCAGTCAAACGCGCCGACCTGGTGCTGTCCGGAGGCGGCGTCAAGGGTGTCGGCCTGGTGGGAGCCGTCGTCGCACTACTGGATGCCGGCTATGTGCCACAACGCATCTCCGGCACCTCGGCGGGATCCATCGTCGGGGCCATCGTCGCTGCCGCCGCACACACCGGCGCGCTGACCGGTGCGCAGGTCAAAGAGCTTGCGCTGCAACTGGACTACCGGAAGTTCCTCGATCCTGGACCGGTAGAGCGGGTGCCGCTGATCGGCCCGTCTCTCGCTCTGCTCCGCGGGTCGGGGATCTACCAGGGCGACTACATCCACGAGTGGATCCGCGGGCAGCTGGCCGACCTCGGAGTGGTCACCTTCTCCGATCTCGCCCTCGACGACGACGAGTTGCCACCGGAGCAGCGGTATCGCCTGGTGGTCACCGTCGCCGACGTGACGACGGGACAGTTGGTGCGGCTGCCATGGGACTACCGCAGGGTCTACGGGCTCGACCCCGACGAACAGCTGGTCGCCGACGCCGTTCGCGCGTCGATGTCCATCCCGTTCTACTTTCGGCCGGTGACGTTGACCAGCACGGCCGGCCTCACCTCGACACTGGTCGACGGCGGGTTGCTGTCGAACTTCCCGATCGACTCGCTGGACCGGCAGGATGGGCGAGCGCCGCGCTGGCCGAGTTTCGGAATCACGCTCCTGCCCAACCTGCCCAGCGGCAACGACCAGGCGATCCCGGCACTTGGCGCGCTTCGCCTGCTCGGTGCTCCGCACCTGCTGGAAGAAGTCATCACCACCATGCTGGTGGGCCGTGACCAGGCGTACCTGAATCAGCCGTGGGTCGACGCCCGGGCGATCCGGGTGGACTCGACGGATGTGGGGTTCCTCGACTTCGACATCACCGAGAACGAGGTCGAAGCGCAGTACCTCAAGGGCCACGGGGCGGCCGAACGGTTCCTCGCCGACTGGAACTGGGCGGCATACCTGCATCGGTTCCGCTGACGGACGCTACTGTCTCGACGATGGAACCGTGTGCGATCGTGCCGCTGACGCACGCGGGTGACTTCGAGGGAGCCACCACACCGGTCGCAGGCGAGGCGCCGTTGGTCCGTGTGGTGCGGTCGGTTCTGGATGCGGTGGCCGACGAACGCGTCGTGGTCGCGACGGTGCCTGCGCTCGCGGCGGCCACGGTGGAGTGCCTTCGTGCGGCTGGGCTGGCGACCGCGGTTGCCGTCGCCCCCGAGCCCGAGTCGCGTCAACGGGTGATTCGGGCGGGGCTGGAACACCTTGGCGCCGAGGCGCATACAGCGGTTTCGGTGCTCGTCTGCGACCACCGGTATCCGCTGGCGCCCGGCCAGCTGGCCGAAAGGGTGCTCGCCGCCCTAGCCGACGGCCACGACGTCGTGGTGCCGATCCTGCCGGTGACCGACACGGTCAAGGCCGTCGACGAGCTGGGCTCGGTGCTCAGCACCGTGGACCGTTCCGCACTGCGGACGGTCCAGTACCCGCGCGGCTTCACCGCATCCGCGCTGTGGCAACTGATCTCGGTCTCGGCGGCATCGGCATCCGACGACCTGGACGAGTTCGACGCAGCGCTCCTTGCGGGCCTCGACATCGGCACGGTCGACGGTGACGCCAACGCCTTTCAGGTCGAGTTGCCGCGCGATGCCCACCTGCTGGACGCCGTCATCGCGTGCCGCCCCGGCTGATCCTGTCCTGAAGGAGGCGCTCGGCCAGTTGCACGTCGGGCGCGAACGTCACCTTGAGGTTGGTCGACGCGCCGGGGAACGCGCGGACTTCGAGGTCGGTGTAATTCTGCACGCACGACGCCGTGTCTGTTCCCTCGAAGCTGCCGCCTTCCGCCGACCGGTAGGCGGTGAGCAGGGGCCGAGCGCGAAATGCCTGCGGTGTCTGGACGCGTACCCAGGTGCCGTTGGCGGGTGAGAGTTGGCCACCTGCATCGGTTTTGACCATATCCGTCGCAGACAACACGGGGATCGCGCCGCCGCAAGAGCGTGCCGTCGACAGCGCGGTGTCCATCAGCGCCGGGCCGGCGAGGGGCCGGGCGGCGTCATGGATGAGCACCACGTCGATGGCCCCCGCCTCGATGTCGGGCGCCAGATGGCGAAGGACGTTCTCCTCGGAACCGTGGCGGGTGTCCCCGCCCTCGACGAGTTCGACCACCAGATGGGGCAGCTCGGCGGCGAGGGTTCGGGCGGCCAGGTCGCGTTCACCCCGGCGGAACACCAGAACCGTGCGGGAGATGTTCGTCGAGCCGGCTACCGCCTCCACCGACCACGACACCATGCTCCGTCCGGCCAGCGGCAGGTACGCCTTGTTGCCGTCAGCGCCGACCCGCGTGCCCATTCCCGCTGCCAGCACCACCCCGACCGCGGTGGGCTCCGGCGTCGCCTGCATCCGCCCACGCTAGCGAACGGCAGATCACCCCGCGAGGCCGAAGGCCTTGAGCACCTTCGTCGGTCGGACCCGGACGACGAGCTCACCCGGCACACCGTTGCGGCGGCCGTACTCGTCGGCCCTTTCGGCGCCCATGTAGCGGGCACCGGTGCGGGTCGCCACCGCCACCAGTTCCTCGGGATCCTCGCTGAGCTCGGCGACACCCTGAACCTGGACGAACGAATACGGCGGATGGGGATCATCGACGCACAAGACGATCCTGGGGTCCCGCGCCAGCGCGCGACCCTTGGCGGTGTCCTTGCCGGTGTTGAAGACCAGTTGACCGTCGTCCACCACGAACCAGACCGGCGCGACCAACGGTCTGCCGTCGGCCGCCACGTAGCCCAGCATCGCGGTGCGGGTGCCCTCGGACAGGAATGCGATCACGTCATCGGTGAGTTCGTCCACGCCGACCACGGTAGGCGCGAAAGCGCCGGCGGGTCAGTCGTTGGCGTGCCGGTCGTAGTCCCACCGCTCCAGCCACGTCTGAAGGTCGTGCAGTGCGAGCGCGCCCAGTGCCGCGCCAAGAGCCGCGCACGCAGTCAACAGCCCGGTCACGGGCTTGCCACCGATCGGGTTTCGTTCACGTGTCCAGCGTGGAGCAACGACGCTAGGGGAACACGCGTAGTCCGCTACGCGAACGCCGATGGGCCGGTTCACTGTGATCCCGAGCCGCGCAATTGACAGAGAAGCTTTGACGGCCTACATATATTGGGCGCGAGGTTCCGTTATTCGGTGACTTCAATCGGGCCGATGGCGATCGGTGTAATCGAAGGGGGCTGGGTGAACTCGCCGGGTGACACACGCCATGTGCCCTCCCAAATTGCGCGCTTCGTCCGTGTCTTCGCTCCGCTGATCGTGCTCGGCTGGCTCGCGCTGACGGTCGTCACCAATGTCATCGTGCCGCCGTTGGAGGAAGTCGGCGCGGCGCACACGGTGTCGATGAACGCCAAGGACGCGCCGTCGATGATGTCGATGGAGAAGATCGGCAGGACGTTCCACGAGTTCAGCTCCGACAGCAACGCCATGATCATCCTGGAGGGCGATCAGCCGCTTGGTGCCGACGCCCACCAGTACTACGACGGGCTGATCAAGAAGCTCGAAGCCGACACGACTCACGTCGAGCACATCCAGGACTTCTGGGGCGACCCACTGACGGCCGCGGGCGCACAGAGCAACGATGGCAGGTCCGCCTACGTGCAGGTGTATCTGCACGGCAACATGGGCGAGACGCTGGCCAACGACTCGGTGAAGTCCGTGCAGGCCATCGTCGCCCAGACGCCGCTCCCACCGGGAGTGAAGGCCTATGTCACCGGCGGGGCGCCGCTGGTGTCCGATCAGAGCGCCGCCGGTAACAAGAGCATCGTCATCGTCACGATCATCACGCTGGTAGTGATCGCGGTGATGCTCGTCCTCGTCTTCCGGTCGATCATCACGATGCTCTTGATCCTGCTCATGGTGTTCGTGGAACTGGGCGCGGCCCGCGGGATCGTGGCCGTCCTCGGCTATTACGAGGTCATCGGGCTCTCCACGTTCGCGACCAGCCTGCTGACCCTCATGGTGATCGCCGCGGGCACGGACTATGCGATCTTCCTCATCGGCCGCTATCAGGAAGCCCGCGGCGACGACGAGGACCGGGAAGTCGCGTATTACACGATGTTCCACGGAACCGCTCACGTGGTTCTTGGCTCGGGCCTGACCATCGCAGGGGCGATGCTGTGCCTGAGCTTCACGCGGCTCCCGTACTTCCAGACCATGGGTGTGCCCTGCGCGGTTGGCACCCTGGTCGCCGTGCTCGCCGCTCTGACGTTGGGCCCCGCGATCATCGTGATCGGCAGCCGCTTCGGTCGCTTCGAACCGAAGCGGGTCATCCGGTCCCGCGGTTGGCGGCGCATCGGCACCCTGGTCGTGCGCTGGCCCGGCCCGGTCCTCGCCGCCACCATCGCGCTGGCACTGATCGGCCTCCTCGCGCTGCCCAGCTACAAGACCAGCTACGACAACCGGATCTACCTGCCCAAGGACATGCCGGCCAACGTCGGCTACCAGGTGGCCGACAAACACTTCAACGCCGCCAGGATGAATCCGGAACTGTTGATGATCGAGAGCGATCACGACCTGCGCACGTCGGCGGACTTCCTCGTCATCGACAAGATCGCCAAGGCCATCTTCCACACGCCGGGCATCTCCCGGGTCCAGACCATCACCAGGCCCGACGGCAAGCCGATCAAACACAGCACGATCCCGTTCCAGATCAGCATGCAGGGCACCTCGTCGAAGATGAACGAGAAGTACCAGCAGGATTCGTTCGCCAACATGCTCAAACAGGCCGACGACATGCAAACCATGATCGACACGCTGACGCACATGCTGGCGCTCATGGATGAGCTCAGCGCGAACATCCACGACATGGCCGGCAAGATCACGGAGCTGACGAACACGATCTACGAGCTGCGTGACCACATCGCGGACTTCGACGACTGGTTCCGGCCGTTCCGGTCCTATCTGTACTGGGAGCCGCACTGCTACGACATCCCGGTGTGCCAGGCGGGACGCTCGGTGTTCGACACGTTGGACGGGATCGACGAACTCAGTGATCAAGTCGGCGGCCTGGTCACCGACATCCAGAAACTGGACGCGCTCACACCGCAGCTCGCGGCGTCGCTCCGGCCCCAGCTCGAGCAGCTGAAGTCGGTCAAGCAGATGATGCTGACGACCTACCAGGTCCAGCAGGGCTTCCAGGACCAGCAGTCGGCGATGTCGGACAACGCCACCGCGATGGGCGACGCGTTCGACAAGTCCAGGAACGACGACACGTTCTACCTGCCGCCGGAGATCTTCGACAACAAGGACTTCAAGCGGGGGATGAAGAACTTCATCTCGCCCGACGGGCATGCGGTGCGGTTCATCATCAGCCACGAGGGCGACCCGGCGACCGTCGAGGGCATCTCGCACATCGATGCCATCAAGCAGGCCGCGAAGGAAGCGATCAAGGGCACGCCGCTGGAGGGCTCGAGCATCTACCTGGCCGGTACCGCCGCCACCTACAAGGACATGCGGGACGGGTCGTACTACGACCTGCTGATCGCCGGCATCTCCGCCGTGACGCTCATCTTCATCATCATGTTGATCATCACCAGAAGCGTGGTGGCGGCGGCGGTGATCGTCGGCACGGTGTTGCTGTCCCTCGGCGCGTCCTTCGGGCTGTCGGTGCTGCTCTGGCAACACCTGATCGGGCTCGAGCTGCACTGGATGGTGCTGGCGATGTCGGTCATCCTGCTGTTGGCCGTCGGTTCCGACTACAACCTGTTGCTGGTGTCCCGGTTCAAGGAAGAGCTCCACGGTGGGCTGAAGACCGGGATCATCCGCTCGATGGCGGGCACCGGTTCGGTGGTGACGTCCGCGGGCCTGGTCTTCGCCGCGACCATGGCGACGTTCGCGTTCAGCGACCTGAAGGTGATGGGCCAGGTGGGTACGACCATCGCGCTGGGGCTTCTATTCGACACCCTGGTGGTGCGGTCCTTCATGACCCCCGCGATCGCCGCCGCCATGGGCAAGTGGTTCTGGTGGCCGCAGATCGTCCGGTCGCGAGCCGCCATGCGCGTCCCGCCGCCGCCTGGGACAC
>NZ_JAVRQA010000143.1:0-13869 GCF_032161845.1 Mycobacterium sp. | reverse complement strand
AGTTCCTGATCGTCAAGGACTATCCCGGCGCGGCGGCGCTCAGCTTCCTGCTGATGGCGATGATTCTCGCCGGCGTGCTCTCCTACACGCGGGCCCTCGGCACGGAGGACCTGGTATGACGGCGGGGTTGAAATGACACTGCAGGAGGGCACCGCCATCGTCGACGTGATCGACCGCCCGCCCGTGCGGAAGCGGCGTTCGATCATGGGCACCGGCAAGTTCGGCGACGTCGTGCTCAGGGTGATAGCGGCGTTGGTGCTGCTGTACATCTTCGTGCCGATCTTCGTGATCGTGCTGTTCTCGTTCAACAAGCCCGCGGGCAAGTTCAACTACACGTGGCAGGGCTTCACGCTCGACAATTGGGCGGACCCGTTCAAGTACCCGGCCCTGGCCGAAGCGTTGAAGATGAGCATCGAGGTGGCCGCGCTGTCCACCGTGATCGCGGTCGTCCTCGGTACCTTCCTTGCAATTGCCTTGGTGCGTCAGCGTTTCCGCGGCAGTAAGGCCGTTGATACGTTCCTGGTCCTGCCGCTGACGGCGCCCGAGGTGGTCATGGGCGCATCGCTGCTCACCTTGTTCCTCGACCTCGGTTGGGCGACCGGCTTCGGAACGATCCTCATCGCGCACGTGGCCTTCGAGATCAGCTTCGTCGCCATGACGGTCCGGGCCAGGGTCAGAGGCTTCGACTGGACGCTCGAGGATGCGTCGATGGACCTTGGCGCCAGCCCCACCCGAACGTTCTTCAAGGTGACGCTGCCACTGATCGTCCCCGGTATCGTCGCGGCTGCGATGCTGTCGTTCGCGCTGTCGCTCGACGACTTCATCGTCACCTACTTCGTGAGTGGCTCGACGGTCACCTATCCGTTGTTCGTCAACGCGGCGACGAAGGCCGCCGTGCCGCCACAGATCGACGTGCTCGCGACCGCGATCCTGGTGATCAGCCTGGTTCTACTGGCCGTCGGAACGCTATACCGCCGCAAGCGAATCGATGTCTAGGCGAGCTGGACGGTAACAGTAACGCGGCCCTTGTCGTCGCGGTGGGCGATCCCGTGGCCCGCGCGATCTTGACCGTCGAGCCTCAGCAGGGTGATGGGGCTACCCTCCCCCAAAAAGTTGCGCCACCAGACCTTGTTGTCGGGTGACATGACGTTGATGACGATGCTGTCGCCCGCACGTCGGTAGCCCACGGGTGTCTGGATCGTCTTGCCCGAGCGCCGTCCGACGTAGCGGATGTTGATCACACCTCGGCGCACCACCGGTCCGATGATGGGTGCGTCGATCAGACCGACGAATAGCTTGTTGACGATACCGAAGATGGGCGAGTTGAAGATTCCGGATGCCATGTGGCGCAGGGTATCAGCCGACGTCGACGAGGACGGGCGCCCTGGCACCGGCACGTGCGGCGCCGATGCCCGCGACCACGACGAGGCAGATGCCCACCACACCGACTGCCCCTGGCACCTGCGAGAGCACCAGGAAGCCGATCAACATCGCGAACGCGGGCTCAAGGCTCATGAGCGTTCCGAAGGACGCGGTCGTCAGCCTGCGCAGTGCCATCAACTCCAAGGTGAACGGGACGACTGGCAACAGGATCGCGAGACCGATTCCGAACAGCAGGATCTCGGGCGTGATGCGCGGGATCACCGACGACCCGACGACGAGAGTGGAGAACACCGCCGCGACGCCCATCGACACGGCTAGGCCGTTCACGCCTTCGACGCCGTCGCCGACTCGTTGAGTCAGCAGGATGTAACTCCCCCAACAGACGGCGGCAGCCAGCGCATAGAGCACGCCCAGCGGGTCGATGGCACCGGCCCACGGCTGGGTCAGGAGCACGACTCCGACGGCGGCGAGGCCCGGCCAGACGAAGCGATTACGACCCCTGCCCTGGAGGACGGCGACGCCGAGGGGCCCGAGGAACTCCAATGCACTGGCCGTGCCCAACGGAATTCGGGCGACGGCGGCCATGAACAGCAGCGTGACGGCCGCGGTTACCACGCCGAGCACGACGCACGTCAGGAACGTGGTCCTGGTAAAGGCCGACGGGCGCGGTCGGACGATGATCAGCAACAGGACTCCGGCCCACACCAGCCTCAACCACGCCGCACCCTCGACACCGATCTGGTCGATGAGGCCGAGGGACAACGCCAGGCCGACCTGGACGCACAGCATTGATCCCGTCGCCATCAACACACCGGTGCGAGCGTGGTTCGTCGTCACCCTTGCATTGAATGGCATCCACACCGTTCGCGTCCACGTGATATTTCGGGACATACCGTCCAGAAATTATGAACGATTGGGCGCGAGCTGAGTCGTCAGGTATTCGCCGCCATTTCCGAGACCCCGCCCTCATCGGCGAAGTCGATCTGGGCACCTGGATTGCTAATCGCGGTGATCACACCCGTCCCGAAGGCACCGGTCCGGTCGTACAACGTGGCCGCGCCGGTGCTGATACCGTCCGCCACCCAGTGCGAGTCGGCCTGCACACAGATCCATTCGTCCACCGGCAACCGAGCAAGCGCCACCGTCAGGTCTCCGTTGATGTACCCGATGCCCGCGGTGCCGAGGTTGGCGACCAGGCTGGTGCCCTCCGCCGCGTACACCGCGTTGACCAAGGGCGTATTGACCGCCCCCTCGACCACGTCGATGGCGCGATTCAGAAATCTCTTCCGCGACGTGTTCCGATGGTCGGCGATGTTCGGGCTCCAGCCGCCGTCGTCGCTGCCGACCCGCAGGTACGTCGACTCGTCGACATCGTCGGGTAGCGGGAGGTCCAGCGTTGCCGACCATTCCTCGCCTCGCGGTGCGGATGAACGCCGGTACTGGACGAGCGTGGCTCTTGCCACCGCGACGCCGTCCTGAAGGAGCTCGCATTCGGAGTTGCGCACCCGCCTGCCGTCGCGCACCAATCGCGCCGTCGCGATCGTCGGAACCCCGCGGGCTGCCTTGAACAGATCGACCGTGAGGCGCGCAGGCATGAACTCGTCGAGACCGAACTGCTCTTCGATCGTTCGGGCCGCCAGGCCAACGAGGGCCGGACCGTTGAGTTGATCGGCGCCCCAACGGCTTCGCGCGTTCGGCGTGGGGAGGAACGTGTCTGCGGCCGTTTGGACGAAGTGCGCCGGACGTGCGGTCATTCCCGAATGGTCGCACAGGCTCTGCACGCGTTTGACACCCGTACCAGCTAGGTCGATCGATCACGCCCGAACCGTTCATCAATTGCGGACAATACGTGTCGTGGACACTCGCCGACTTCAGCTGCTGCTTGCGCTGTCCCGTCTTGGATCGATGCGCGCGGTCGCCGAGACGCATCATCTGACCACCTCGACGGTGTCCCAACAGATTGCGGCGCTCGCCAAGGACACCGGGGTGGCACTGATCGAACCCGAGGGCCGCCGCGTGCGCCTGACACCCGCCGGTCGGCGATTGGCCGACCATGCGGTGACGATCCTCGCCGCCGTCGACACCGCGCGCCTAGACCTCGATCCGGACGCCGAGCCCGCGGGCACTCTCCGCGTCGGAGGATTCGCCACCGGAATTCGGGTGTCGTTGCTGCCGATCCTCGCCGAGTTGTCCGAAAGCCACCCTGCCGTCAAGGTCGTCATCAGCGAGTACGAACCGATCGAAGCGTTCGCATTGCTCACCGACGACGACCTCGACCTCGCCTTGACCTACGACTACAACCTCGCTCCAGCCTCGCCGGGCGCGGCGCTGGAAACGATTGCGTTGTGGTCGACCGCTTGGGGCCTTGGCGTGCGGACCGCCGAACCCGACGGTCCCGCCCGGGTGTCGGACTACGCCGACCGCACGTGGATCGTGAACTCGCGCAACACCGCTGACGAAGACGCCGTGCGCACACTGGGGGCACTCAACGGGTTCACCCCACGCATCGCGCACCAGATCGACAGTCTCGAACTCGTCGAGGACCTGATCGCCGCGGGGTACGGCGTGGGACTTCTTCCCCTCGACAGAGCGACCGGCATGGGCGTGAAGGTCGTGCCGTTACTCGACCCCGCCGTGGCGCTCACCGCGTATGCCGTGACCAGGATCGGTCGAACCACGTGGCCGCCGCTGCGCGCCGTATTGGACAGGCTGCGACCGCCGTCCGATGTTCTGCCAGAACCACATTGGCCGCGACCTGCCGCCGAGATTCGTCAAGCAGGCCCCTGCCCCAACGTCAGCGACTGAGCTACCCGGTAGCGATCGAGCACGTCGGGGGTCGGGTCGGCGGTGTAGGACGCGGTCACACCGAACGTCCACGTCGGGGGGGCCTCCGCTTGGGACAGGGTCCAAGAGGCCTGTCTGGCCGCGCCGAGCGCGACGTACTCCGCGGGCGTCGGCACGTGGACGGGAAGGCCCAGAATCGCGGGGGCGATGCGGCGAACGGCCTCGGAGCGGGCGCCGCCCCCCACCATGATCACCCGTCCCACGTCGATGCCCTGACCCGAAATCTGCTCAAGACAAAACTGGATCGAGGCGAGCAGACCCTCCACCGCGGAGCGGGCGACGTTTGCGGGCTGCAGGTTTCGCGTCGTGACGCCCTGCAGCGCGCCAGCCGCCGCGGGCAGATTGGGCGAGCGCTCACCATCGAAGTACGGCACCAGGGTCAACCCTTCGGCACCAGCCGGGGCGGAGAGCGCGAGCCGATCGAACTCGTCGAAGTCGACGCCGAGCATCCTGGCGACGGCGGCCAGCACGGGTGCGCCGTTGAGTGTGCACACCAAGGGCAGCTGGCGGCCGGTGGCGTCGGCGAATCCCGCGACCAGGCCGGCCGCGTCGTGCGAGGCGGCATCGCCGACGGCGCTGACCACCCCCGAGGTCCCCAGCGAGACGACGCAATCCCCCGGTCCGACTCCGAGGCCGAGTGCCGCGGCCGCGTTGTCTCCCGCCCCCGGGCCGAGCAGGGCTCCAGTGGTGGTCCGTCCTGCGGCGTCGAACGGTCCGAGAACGGGCGGGACCGCCGGACGACGCCCGCGCATGGCCAGCTCGAGCAGATCCGGCTGATACTCGCTGTCCTCGGCGGCGAAGTAGCCGGTACCGCTGGCGTCGCTGCGATCGGTGCGGATGTCGGCCACGTCGGTGGAGCCGGACAGCCGCCACGTCAACCAGTCATGGGGCAGGCAGACTGCCGCGGTCGCGTCGGCGTGTTTGGGCTCGTGGTCGGCCAGCCAGCGCAGTTTCGTCGCGGTGATCGCCGCCACCGGGACCACCCCGATCCTGGCCGCCCACTCCCCTGGGCCGCCCAGTTCCTCGATCAGCGCGGCGGCCGCGTCGCTGGATCGAGTGTCGTTCCACAGCAGCGCATCTCGCACGATGTTGCCAGCGGCATCGAGGCAGACCATGCCATGCTGCTGGGCCCCGACCGAGACCGCGGCGACGTCGTCCAGTCCTCCCGCCGCGGCGGCGGCGTCACCGAGAGCGGCCCACCAGGCGGCCGGATCGATCTCCGTTCCGCCCGGGTGCGGCGCCGAGCCCGAGCGCAAGGTGTCACCGGTGTCGGCGTCACAGATCACGACCTTGCACGATTGGGTGGACGAGTCGATTCCCGCGACGAGGACCACGCCGACCTCCTTCAATACTTGGAGACCTCCACCCTAATGCGAAGCTAACCGGATGAAATGGCCTCAGCTCGTTGCCGCGGTGATCGTCATCGGATCGGCGGGACTGGTGGCGGCACCGTCCGCCGCGGCCGACGATCTTCAGACGCGCATCGTCGCTGCGGACGCATATCTGGCCACCCGACCCGGTTCAGTGGGCTACGTGCTCAGGGACCGCACGACGGGCGCGACCTACCGCAACTCACATGCCGGCGATCTGGTGTGGACGGCATCGGTGATCAAACTGGCGATGGTGGTCGACCTCCTGACGCGGGCCCGGGCCGGCGCGATCTCGCTGTCTGAATCCGATCAGAACCAGATGGCCGCGATGATGCACTCGTCGGATGACGACGCCGCGGATGCCTTGTGGACCCGCTTCGGCGGCCCCGATCACCTGGCGTACAACACCAACTTCCCGCGATACGGCATGACGGATCTGCAACCGCAGAAGGGATTCAGCAGCATCTACCCGTACTGGGGATTTCAGAAGACCACGGCCAACGACCTCGACCGACTGATCAATTACGTCCTGACCCGCCTCGATCCGGCCCAGGCGGCTGCCATCGTGTACGAACTGCAGCACGTCGCCCCCAACCAGCAGTGGGGAGTCTGGGGCGCGGGTCCCGCGATGGCGCCAGGGAACAAGGACGGCTGGTCGTTGGAGCAGGGCGGCTGGGTCACCAACTCGGTCGGCTTCGCGGGACCCGGTCAGCGATACACGCTGGCAATGATGAATTCACTCGGCGGGGCCGGCGGTTACGACGATGGCGTCACAACGACCACTCACGTCGCCCAGATCCTCTTGGCCGGGCTCGGATCCAGCTGACCGTCGGCCCTCACTGACGGGTTTGCAACCAACTTCGCCGGGGAATTCCCCCCGCATGTTGATCCGACGAATCGCGCGTCCCATGCTGGCCACCACCTTCATCACCCGTGGGGTCGAGGCGATGCGCAACCCCAAGCCCGCTGCCGATGCGACTCGGTCCACGCTGGAGGGTCTCAGCAAGCTGCCCGACCCCGTCGGCGCGAACGTACCGGCCAACGCCGAAACCGTCGCCAAGGTCACCGCAGGCGTACAGATCGGAGCGGGGCTGCTGCTCGCCTCGGGACGCCTGCCACGCCTCTCGTCGGCGGCGCTCGCCGTCAGCGTGGTGCCGGGAAGTCTTGGTGGGCATGCGTTCTGGAACGAGACCGACCCGGTTCGCAAGGCCGCCGAACGTAAGGCGTTGTTCGCCGACGTCGGCCTCATCGGTGGTCTGATCATCGCGTCCGTTGACACCGAGGGCAAGCCCTCACTCGGCTGGCGTGGCCGTCGCGCCGCACGCAAGGTCAGCGAGAAGGTGTCCGGGGTACTGCCGTCGACGTCGGCCTCCGGTGGCGCCCTGATCGACGCCGATCTCGTCGACAAGTGGGGCGAAGGACTTCAGTCCGGGCTGCACGTCGGGGCGGAGCGCGGCCGCGAACTCGCTCACGTCGCGCTGGAGCGTGGCAGCGAATTCGCCGACGTCGCCCGCGAACGCGGCGCCGAGTTCGCCGACGTCGCGCTCGAGCGTGGCAACGAACTGGCGGACGTGGCTCGCGACCGAGGCCCGAAGTTGGCCAAGAAGGCGCGCAAGCGTGGCAGCCAACTCGCCGACCTCACCCACGACCGCAGTGTGGAACTTGCCGAGGTCGCACAGAAGCGCAGTGCCATGCTGGCCGAGGCCGCCCGCGATCGCGGCAACGAGCTAGCCGAACGGGCGCAGGACCGAGGTGCGGAGCTCGCCACGGCGAGCCGCAAGCAGGCCAAACGCGCTCGCAAGGAAGGCAAGCGCGCTCAGAAGGAGCTCGCGAAGCGCGCCAGCTGACGGACGGGCCGCGGGTAGATTGACGGCATGACTACCGGCGGCTTCGACCCACAGTTCGGCGATTCCCCTTCCCGCAGCGTCGAGGCCGGCCCGCTACTCCCCCGCTTCTTCGCCAGGGTGATCGACGGCATCCTCGTCGGAATCGTGGGCTTCGTCATCGGTTTCGTCACCGACACGTGGTCGAACGTGATGGTGACGGGCCTGTTCACGGGCGTGTTGATGTTCGCGTACTTCGTGACGTTCGAAGTCACCCAGGGGTGGACCCCCGGCAAGAAGCTGCTCGGGCTCAGCGTTCACGGACCCGCAGGCGGACCGAAGCCGGACCTCCGACAGTCCGCGATCCGCAATCTGTTCACGCTTTTGCCCATCGTGCCGTTCATCGGCGGGCTGCTCGGCGTCATCGCGATCATCGTGATCGCGGTGACCATCAGCGGTAGCCCGACCAAGCAGGGCAAGCACGACGAGCTGGCCGGCGGAACTCAGGTGCTCAAGGGCTGACGCCCGCTGCCCGTCAGATCACCAGGTCCAGCAGCAGCACGACGATCAGACCGCTGACCGACAAGATGGTCTCCATGATCGACCACGTCTTGATCGTCTGACCGACGGTCAGCCGGAAGTACTGGTTGACCAACCAGAAGCCCGCGTCGTTCACGTGTGAGAAGAACAGCGAGCCGGCACCGACGGCGAGGACCACTAGCGAGACCTGACCGGTGGGCATCCCAGCGACCAGAGGGACGATCAGCGACGAGGCGGTGATCGTGGCCACCGTCGCCGAGCCCGTTGCGAGCCGGATCAGCACGGCGATCACCCAGGCCAGCACTAGCACCGAGATGCTCGCCCCCTCGGCCCAGCGGGCCAGCAAGGTGCCGATGCCGGTGTCCACCAACACCTGCTTGAAACCACCGCCGGCGGCGACGATCAGGATGATGCCCGCGACGGGCGGCAGGCCCGACTCGATGCACTTGGTGATCTCGTCGCGGGTCATCTTGGCGCCGCGGCCCAGGGTGAACATGCCGACGATGACGGCGATCAACAGGGCGATCAGCGGGGTGCCGAGCGTGTCGAAGACCTGCCGGATCAGATTCTTCTTGTCGTCGATGAAGATGTCGACGAGCGCCTTGCCCAGCATCAGCACGACCGGCAGCAGCACCGAGAACAGGGTGATCGAGAACGACGGTCGGCGTTGCTCCTCCCCCTCGGCGAAGCGGTCCGCGTCGAAGGTGTCGGGAGCATCGACGACTACCCAGCGTCCCGCCAGCTTCCCGAACAGCGGGCCGGCCAGGACGATGGTGGGGATGGCCACCGCGACACCAAGAGCGAGCGTGATTCCCAGGTCCGCGTTGAGCAGGCCGATGGCGGTCAACGGACCCGGGTGCGGCGGCACGAAGCCATGCATCGCGGAAAGGCCTGCGAGAGCAGGTATTCCGACGGTGACCAACGACAGCTGCGAACGCCGCGACACCAAGTAGATCACCGGCATCAACAGCACCAGGCCGATCTCGAAGAACATCGGCAGGCCGATGATCGCACCGACCAACGCCATCGCCCACGGCAACATTCGCGGCGAAGAGTGCCCGACGATCGTGTCGACGATCTCATCGGCGCCGCCGGAGTCGGCGAGGAGTTTGGCGAACATCGCACCCAAGGCGATGAGGATGCCGACGCTGGCCGCCGTGTCACCGAATCCCTTGGTGAACGAGGCAAGCACCGTGGTGAGGTTCTCGCCAGCGACTACGCCCACGGTCAGCGCGCCGAACATCAGCGAGAGGAACGGGTGCAGCTTGACCAGCGTGATCAGCACGACGATCACGGCGATTCCGATGAGGAAGGCCAGGACGAGCTGCCAGCCGGACGCGACCGGCTCGGCAAGCTTCGGTGCGTCGTCGGCGAGAAGGGTAATCCCCGAAATCATCAGAACTCCTGTCCGGTGCGAGCGAGATAGTTTTCGACGATGGAGTCGATGTCTTGATCGACGTCGATGTCGACGCCGTGCTCGTCCGCCAGCAGCGGCTCGAGGGTTTCGAACTGCGATGCCAACAGCGAGGCGGGCATGAAGTGCCCTGGCCTGCTGGCCTGCCGTCGCCCGATCACTTCTGGCGTCCCGACCAGATGCAGGAACTCGACGCCGGGACAGTGCTGGCGCAGTTGGTCGCGGTACGCGTGCTTGAGTGCCGAGCAGCTCATCACACCGCCATCGGGGTGTGCGGCCAGCCAGTGCCCGATTGAGTCGAGCCAGGGTCGCCTGTCGGCATCGTCCAAGGCGTGACCAGCGGTCATCTTTTCGATGTTCGCCGCGGGATGGAAGTCGTCCGCGTCGGCGAACGGCACGCGAAGGCGCTGGGCGAGCGCTGCGCCCACGGTGGACTTGCCCGAGCCCGAGACACCCATCACCACGATTGGCCTCGTCTCCGGTGCCATCGCCCACCTCCCGATCCGTTGTACCCGGTTGTGCCGGGCATCACACAGACTGCCTCAATGATCTGATGATTGCAACCCTGTGGTCGAAAGATCTGTCTTTAATGGAACCAGCAAACTCTATGACAAGATGTATGCCGTGGCCGCACCTTCAAACGTCAGCGCGTTGCACGACAACGTCCTGACCGGAATCGGGGCCGAGATCGTGTCCGGCACGCTGCCCGCGGGCGGGGTCATCAACCTCGAGGGGGTCGGAGCGCAGTACGGCGTGTCCCGCAGCGTGGCGCGCGAGGCCGTGCGGGTTCTCGAATCGATGGGGCTCGTCGCCTCGCGCCGCCGCGTGGGCATCACCATCCAACCCGTGGGGCGATGGAATGTCTTCGATCCAAGGGTGATTCGCTGGCGCCTGGAATCCGGTGACCGCACAGCACAATTGGTGTCACTATCGGAGCTGCGCCGTGGATTCGAACCGGCTGCTGCCGCACTGGCGGCCCGTCGCGCCGATCCGCATCAGTGCCGCATCATGGCAGCCGCCGTCTCGGACATGGTGGTGCATGGACGGTCGGGCGATTTGGAGTCGTACCTGCTGGCGGACAAGGTTTTTCACCAGACACTGCTGGACGCGAGCGGCAACGAGATGTTTCGCGCCCTCAACGGCGTCGTCGCAGAGGTACTGACCGGGCGCACCCACCACGGGATGATGCCGGAGACCCCCAACCCGGTCGCGATCGCCCTGCACGACGAGGTCGCCCGTGCGATTCGGCTGCGCGACGAAGCAGCCGCCGAGCGCGCCATGCGGGGGATCATCGACGAAGCGATGAACGACGTCAGTTCGTCTGGCGATTAGGCGCGGGTGGTTGACTGCGAAGGTGAGCAGAACGCCGACGACGGCCCGCCGACTATTCGACCGATTCGAACCCGTGCACGCGCTGACCTACTTCGCACCGGAATCTCGCGAGGCGTTCGAGCAGGCGGGTTTTCGGGGCTTCTGGATGGGTTACTTCGGGGCCAGGTCAGCGCCGCTCGGTCCGGTGGCCGCCGACCTCGTCACGGCGATCTTCTACAACTTCGCCCCGTCGCAGGTGGCCCGCGCGCTGCCATCGGCATGGAACTTCGTCAGCGCCGCAGACGCGCTGCGGGCACGGGAGACGTCGGCCGTCGCGGCCCTGCGGCGCTGCGGCGTCACCGACGGTGACGAGGTCCGCACCGCTGCCGACCTGTTGGCGAAGGCTGCCAGCACGGCCCCGCTGGATGGCCGCCCGCTCTTCGCGGCGAACCGGGCCCTGCCGTGGCCGGACGAACCCGTCGCGCGGCTGTGGCACGCCACCACCCTGCTACGCGAGCAACGCGGCGACGCGCACGTCGCGGTCCTCGTCGCCAACGGCATCGGGGGCAGGGACTGCAACGTCCTGCACTCGATCGCCGATCGGGTGCCCCGCGACTTCATCATGCGCAGCCGCCAGTACGACGAGGACGAATGGCGTGCGTGCGTCGACCGACTCGCCGCGCGAGGGATCCTCGATGACGAAGGCGCCCTGACGGATTCGGGCCGGGAGTTCAAGAAGTTCCTCGAGGACTCGACCGACGCGCTGGCACTACCGGCCTTCGACGCCCTGGACGACGGTGAGCTGGAGCTGCTGTTCCGCACCATCACCCCGATCACCAGGGCGGTGATCGCAGCAGGCGACATTCCCGCCGCGACGCCCATGGGCCTTCGTCGCGACGACCTCGACGACGACAGCGCCCGCCTCGACTAGCGCGGGGCGCGGTCTCGGATTCGGGTGGTGCGGCGCGGCAAGGTCGGTCACGCCAGCCACCATCGCCACCCCAGAACGTCTTCAGTATGTGGTGGCACCGAATTGCGTGAATAACGTTTCAGCGCGACGCGGTTGCACCGCATAAACGGCCGTTGAAGCGCTTCCTGGGACTTAGACTTCGGCCGTGTTCTCGGAGACGCGCTATGCGATGAACGGGGACTTGCGCGTGGCCTATCGCGCATCGCATGAAGGTCCTCGCGACATCGTGGTAGTCCCGAACTGGTTCAACTGTTGTGAAGTTCTGCCCGAGCTACCGGCGATTCAGGGGTGGGTTGAGGCGATGACATCGCTTGGTCGGTTGATCTTCTTCGATCAGCCGGGCACGGGCGCGTCCGATCCGGTCTCGACGGGTACGTTGCCGACGTTGGAGCAATGGGCCGACAGCATCACCGCGGTGTTGGACGATCTCGGGAGTCGCGAAGCGGTTCTCGTCGCGTTGAACGCTGCGTTCGCGCCCGCGGCGCTGTTCGCGGCCAGCTATCCGTCTCGCACCACGGCGCTGGTCGGGCTTGAGGTCTATGCCGATCCGATGGTTGGAAACACCGGGATGACTCCGGAGGAGTTCTTCGGTGCCATGGTCGCCGTGTGGGGAACGGGCGAGTTCGAACACGTGCTCAATCCCGATATGCCGTGGAATGAGGAAATCCGGGCAACGTGGGCGCGATATGAACGCCTGTCGGCGAGCCCACGGACCCTTGCTCTGATGATGCCGGTAGTGTCCGAATTGGACATACGGGCGCTGCTTCCGACCGTCCGCGTGCCAACCCTCGTCGTCCAGTACACGAACGACTCACTCGTCACACCCGCTGATGGCAAGTACGTCGCCGATCACATCCCTGGCGCGAAATACGTTGAGCTGCCGGGGCGCAACCTCTATCACTTCGTTGAACCATGGCGCGAGTCCTTCCAGCACGTCGCTGAGTTCCTCACCGGTGAGCAGCCCGACGTACCCGATGATCGAGTTCTCGCCACGGTGCTGTTCACCGACATCGTGGAGTCGACGCGGCGCGCCGCGGAGATGGGCGACAGGGACTGGCATGCGCTGCTCGATGCCCATGACGCCGTCGTGCGGTCGCAGCTGGCGCGGTTTCGTGGCCGTGAGGTGAACACATCGGGCGACGGATTTTTAGCGATGTTCGACGGTCCGCAGCGAGCAATCCGCTGCGCCATGGCAATTCGCGAGGCGGTGGCGGCGCTCGGCATCGAGGTCCGCGCCGGGTTGCACACCGGCGAGTGCGAGGTACGCGGCGACGACATCGGCGGGATCGCCGTACACATCGGTGCGCGGGTGGGTGCCCTGGCCGGTTCCCACGACGTACTGGTCTCCGGGACGTTGAAGGATCTCGTCATCGGTTCGGGGCTCGAGTTCGAGGACCGTGGCGCCCATGAACTCAAGGGTGTGCCTGGGCGGTGGCAGCTGTTCGCCGTCGCATCACCGTGAACTGAGCATGGGGTGTAGCTAGAACGGCGGGATCGAGGTGTCTGGCGCCGGCTGTTGGACTGCTGTCTGTTCGACTGGCATCTCGGTGGCGGTGCGGTTGGCTTCGCGTTCGTCGTTGATGCGGCGGGCGCGGTCTTCGGTTCGGGTGGTGCGTCGCCGCGGCATGGTGAGTCCGGCGGTGTGCGCGGGTGGTGGTGTTCCCGTCGCGGCGATGGGTGCGGTGGGTTCGGACAGGGTCGGAAACAGCAGCCGGCTTGCCGGGGTGGTGGTGTACGTGCGGCCATCCGGTGCAGTCCAATGGATGGTGCCGTCGGGGAGTTGTCGGTCCCGCCAGCCGCCGTCGCCACCCCAGAATGTTTTGAGTAAGTGGTGAAAACGGCAGAGGCACTTCAGGTTCGACGCGCCGGTCGCCCCGTACGGCCACGGAATCGTATGATCCACGTCGCAGTTGGTGGCGGGGTGGTGGCAGCCGGGAAAGCGGCAGGTCAGGTCGCGGCACCGGACGAACTCGGCCAGCTTCATCGACGGTGTGTGGCGGGGTTCGGGTGGGGCTTGCCCGGGATGGACGATCGGGCGGATCTTCGCGTGGCGGGCCGCGCGGCGGGTGAGGGGCCCAGGGACGAAACCGCCACCCATGATCGCGCCGGGCCGAATCTGACTCGGTCGCCCTGCGGGCGGGGTCATCGCCTCGGTCAGCGTCATGTCGCGGAGCGGCTTGGTGAACATCGGCGGTGCCACCCCATCGAGGCCCG
>NZ_JAVRQA010000142.1:0-18365 GCF_032161845.1 Mycobacterium sp. | reverse complement strand
CCGGCTACTACAACTACGACCAGGGTTACTCGCCGACCTTCCCGGGCGCCGAGGACTTCGCGGGCACCATCGTTCACCCGCAGCACTGGCCCGAGGACCTCGACTACACGGGCAAGAAGATCGTGGTCATCGGCAGTGGCGCCACCGCGATCACCCTGATTCCCGCCCTGATCAACAGCGGCGCCGGGCACGTGACGATGCTGCAGCGCTCACCGTCCTACATCGGCGCCCTGCCCGACGTCGACCCGATCGCCGTACGCGTCAACAAACTGTTGCCCGCCAACGCCGCTCACGTGGTCAACCGCTGGAAGGCCATCCTCTTCAGCACCGCCCAGTACCAGCTGGCCCGCAAGTTCCCGAAGTACATGCGCAAGACGCTGCTCACCATGGCCCAGCGCAGGCTCCCCGAGGGCTACGACGTCGAGAAGCACTTCGGCCCGCGCTACAACCCGTGGGACGAGCGACTCTGCCTCGCCCCCAACGGCGACCTGTTCAAGACCATCCGCAAGGGCAACGCCGACGTCGTGACCGACACCATCGACACGTTCGTCCCCGAGGGCATCAAGCTGAACTCCGGCGAGGTCCTCGATGCCGACATCATCGTCACGGCAACGGGTCTCAACCTCCGGCTGTTCGGCGGTGCGGCCATCCGTCGCAACGGCGAGGACGTCGACCTTACCCAGTCCATGTCCTACAAGGGCATGATGCTGTCGGGCATGCCGAACATGGCCTTCACCATCGGGTACACCAACGCGTCGTGGACGCTGAAGGCCGACCTGGTCTCCGAATACGTGTGTCGCATCTTGAACTACATGGACGCCAACGGTTTCGACACCGTCGTGCCCGAGCACCCTGGTGAGTCCGTCGACGAGCGCCCGCTGATGGACTTCACCCCGGGCTACGTGCTGCGGGCCCTCGACAGCCTGCCCAAGGCCGGCTCGAAGGCACCATGGAAGCTCAAGCAGAACTACTTCCTCGACGTCAGGATGATTCGCCAGGGCAAGGTGGACGACGACGCCCTGCACTTCACCAAACACCGTGCAGCCGTAGCGGTCTAACCCGCTCGGCGGGCTAACCCGCGACGACCACGATCCCGTCGTCGTCGCAGTACGCGATCTCGCCGGGAGTAAACGTCACGCCGCCGAAGGTCACCGCAACGTCGCGGTGGCCTTCGCCGGTTTTGGTGCCCTTGCGCGGGTTGGTGCCGAGCGCCTTGATTCCGATGTCCATCGTGCGCAACGCGGCAGCGTCCCGCACCGCGCCGTGCACGATCAGTCCCGCCCAGCCGTTCACGACCGCCAGCCCGGCGATGATGTCGCCCACCAGCGCCGTGTGCAGCGAGCCCTCCCCGTCGATCACCAGCACGCCGCCGTTTCCCGGTTCAGAAAGCATGGACTTCAGCAGGGCGTTGTCCTGGAAGCAGCGGACCGTGGTGATGGGTCCCGCGAACATCGTCTTGGCGCCATAATTCTGCAGTTGCAGATCGCAGCTTCGGACGTCCGGGTAGATGTCGTCGACGAGGTCGGCGGTGGCGCGCGGTTCGATGGTCACCACCCGATGCTAGCGACGGCGGGTCGCGCCCGAATGGTCAGTCCTCGTCGGAGCCGCGCCGCACCAGCAACACCACCAGGATGGCCAGCACGCCTGCTGCGACGGCGGCAGCCAGTGGCAGCCGAGACGGCTCCGGCCCCGGCAGCGGAATGGGCGTCGGTGCGCTCGCGATGGTCGACTTCGCCTGTGCGGCAGTCTCCTTCGCGGCAGAGGTCGGTGAGCGATCGCCGTTGGTGGCCGGCGACGGCGACGGAACGGCGGCCACGGGTGGGGGCGGTGCCGCCTTCTTGGCGGGGGCCTTCTTCGCGGGCGGCGCGGCCTTCTTGGCGGGCGCCTTCTTTGCCGGGGCCTTCTTGGCGGGTGCCTTCTTCGCGGCCTTCGCGGGAGCCTTCTTGGCCGGCTGCGGTGAAGCGGGGTCGGTACCCGCGCCCGGCGACTGATCGTGGGGCGGGTCGCCCGGTCGATCCTGCTCGTCGGCCATGTTGGCTGCTCCTTTGCAGTTTCGGATGCAAGATTCGGCGTGCGGTAGGGGTACGGCAGTCGTTCCCATCATGCCAGTTCGCCTTTTCCGCTAGCCCGTGACCGCCAGCGCGGCCGCCAAGGTCAGGGCGACCGCCATGATCGCCAACTCGACCCGGGACCGCAGGCGCGACACGCTGATGGTGGCCCGGTGCGACCGCGCGGCGGGTAGCCAGCCCGCCCGATTGCGCGCGGCCAGCACGACGAGGACCACCGTCACGACGATCTTCGCCGCCAACACGCGGCCGTAACCGGTGCCGTAGAGGTCTGTCGGGGAGTTCAGGGTCACGACCGCGCCCGCCAGCCCAAACACCAGGAGCACGACCACGCACCCGAGCGACACCTGCGAGAAGCGGGGCAGAACCCTTGCCCACTGCCCGCGGTGAGTCACCGTCAGCACCAGCGCGGCAAGCGAGCCGCACCACAACGCTGCGGCCAACGCGTGCACCGTCACCGCCACGCCGCCCAGCGGGCTCTCCGACAAGTGGCCGACGAGGCTGCGGCCAGCCACGCCGATGGCAGCCGCGCCGATGGCGAGCACACCCGCGGTCGACGTCGGAGCGCCATTTCCCGGTGCGGTCACGGCGACGGCGCAGACCACCACGGCCGCCGCCAAACAGACCAGCCCCGCCCGGCCCGGCGCGGTGTCGACGGCGAACACGACGGCCGTGCGCACACCGACCCGTCCAGCCGACGAACCCGCCGCCTCGGCGGCACCGACGAACAGTCGAACGAGTTCGGCGATCGCCCACACCGCCGACACCACGATCAACGGGCGCGCCGCGCGACCGGCCAGCTCGCCGCGGTAGCGCTCGACGTCGAACGCGGGAACGACGACCAGACCGAGCGCGATTACCGCGGCGATGTCGGAGACTGCCCGAACCACGCTGAGCGCCACCGAGTTCTGCGGGTAGGCCAGACCCCACGCCACTCCGGCGGCGACCCCGACGCAGAGGGCGCCGAGGGTCGCCGCGCGGAGTCGGTTCATCCGCGCCGCCGCACCGCCATCAGCGCCCCCGCGGCAACGATCACCGCGGCCAGCACCACGAACGGCCACACCGGCACGCCATCCGCCTCATCTGCGCCTTGGGCGACCTTGGGGCCCGGCGCACCGGTTCCCGCCACGGTCAGGTCGAACGACCACGCCCCGTTCACCACGTGGCCGTCGGCCGAAGTGACGCGGTAGTTGACGGTGTACGTCCCCGTCGGACCCAGCGGCAACAACGCGACGCTGGCGATCGCGCCCTTGATCTCCGCAGGCCCCGTCGACCACAGGTTGCCGTCGGGACCGACGACGGTCATGGCCGCGAAGTCGGTCTGCAACTGTTCGTTGAACGTCGCAGTGGCGCGCGCCGGGCCTGCACCGACCGAACTGTCCGGGGTGGGATCGGCTGCGACCCGGATGGCATGGGCAGACGCGATTCCGGCGCCCGCCACTGCGAGAACCGAAAGGACCGCACCGACCAGGGCAGTGGCCGCGAACCTACGGATCATGCCCGGCGGCGTCCCGTGACCGCCGCGACGGCTCCGACGGCGGCGAGAACCAGTGCGCCGCCTGCCAGCCAGCGCGCCGTGTTGTCGGGTCGAGCCGCCGCCGCGACGGGTGGCTCGGCGACTGCGACGGCCGTCGGCACCGCGGCAGACGGCTGGTGGTCCTCCGTCGCTTCACCCGGCGCGCCGGTCAGGTTCAGCATTGGTGCGGGGTGCTCGGGCTCGTCACCGTTCGGCAGGGGCGGTTGATCCCACCGCACGACGGTGCCGTCCGAATACGTCTGGGTGGCAGGCAGCGTGACCGAGGGCTGGTTGGGCAGCGTCACCGAGACGTTGAACAGGGCGAACTGGTCGGAGGAGATGCCGACCGAGGGGGCTGCCGTCCAGGTCACCGCTCGGACGGTTCCCGCGGCGGCGTCACGGTCCAGTTTCGCCGTCCACCCCGGCATGACTTCGGTGCGGGCCGAGGCCACATTGGGCAGCGTGACGCTGAACTGGGTTGTCACAGCACCCTTTTCGGACTCTCCCGGTACCCGGAAGGTCAGTATCGAGGTGCTGCCGGGAGTCGCGCCTTCGGCGTCGACGTGGACGTGCGCCCACGCCGGTGCCGCGCCCGACAGGAGGGCGATTGACATGGCGGCGCCGGTGACGGCGGTCGTGATGAGGGCGCGCGAGTACGCCCGGGGTACGGGTTTCATGTTTGGTGGGTGCCTTCTCGGTCGTCTGGTCGTCTGGTCAGTTGGCGAAGCCGACCGGCGGACCGCGATGGGACAACGAGGCTGCGAGAAGACGCGCGGACTGGAGGGGTTGATCCGTGCTGCGGACGGCGATCGCCGACATCGGGGCGACGGGCAGACGTGTCGAGCGGGCGGCGGCCAGAAGCACCCGGGACACTGCGGCACACAGCCGGCCACCCATGGCGATGAGCACGGCACCGACCGCGGTCGCCGCCACATGCGAGCCGATCATCAGGCCCACCGGTGCTGTCGCGGTGACGTGCTCGGAATGCCCCGCGGCGCTCAGCAGGACATGGCCAAGCAGCTGCCCGACCGCGAGCACCCCAATCAGCATCTTGACGTCTGCGACGGCGCGCATCGTTGCGACGAGCGCTCCGGCGGTCAGCGACAGCAGTGCAAGCAGGGCTGCGGTGGACCCCGATGGCAGACCTCCGCCGGCCGACCCGTGTGCCGCCACCGACAGAGCCGCCGTCAGCGCACCGGTCGCCGCCCCGCGCAGCAGTGCTGCGGGTGCGATCGGGCCGACTGGCATGGCCTTGATCAGACCACTCCAAGACGCGCCATGAGGTCGGCGTCGACTCCATCGAGCTGTTCGCCGATCGCGGCGTGCGCAGCCTTGCGCCGAGGGGTTGGCATGTTCTCCGCGGCCGTCACGGCGGCGGACAGGTCACGAAGCCGTTCGGTCACGGCAGCGACGAACTGCTTGGTCTCGGCGTCCTTCGGCTTCTTCGCCGCGACCTTGGCCAGGGTCTGCTCCGCGCCGACGATCCTGGCGGACAACGCTCCGCCCGTTCCGGAGAACTGGCCGATCTGACTGAGCGGAACGCCCAACCGGTCGGCGCGGCGTTCGTCGACGTAGCCGCGGGCGGCAATGGCGACGCGATACGCGATCGGTACGACGATGGGGGCCAACAACCGCGAGATCGTCAGCGTCCGGCGAATGCGCGAAGGCGAGAACAGCTTCCCTTCGCGCGCGGCCTTGAGCTGCGTCTCAGCAACCTTGATGGCGGCCCTGTCGCTGTCCTTCTGCGCTTTCAGGCCCGCCTTGATCGCCTTCGATTGGCGCTTGCCGTCGGCCTTGATGCGGCGAGCTTCGTTCCTCGCGGCGAGTTTCGCCTCCAGTTTCGCCTTGGCCTTGATGGCCTTGGCTTCGGCACGCCGAGTCGCCCGGCTCTTCCGCCGTGTGAACAAGCCCATCCCGGCTGCCTCCCGGTCATCTCGTCGCGATCTGGTGATCGTGGCTGCACTGGTGGAGCCAACACTAATGCTGGTGGCCCCGCCGTCCCGTTCCGGCCCGGCGAAAGGTGCCGCTTCCGGTTCTCCAGCAAACAGTCAGCCCCGATTGTGCAAGAATTGTGACGGATCGGCGGTGCCTACCGTTGGTGCTGCTGGGGCGCCCATCCGGCGTCGTGAGAGGTGTGTGCACGTGGCTACGCGAATGCGCATCGCCGCGGCAGCTTGGGTGGTGGCGTCCGGGCTGTTCGTGGGCGGTGCTGGTGCCGCGATGGCATTTGCCAGCCCCGAGGCCGGCCAGGGCGGGGAAACCGGCGACCCGCAGGTCAACCCGACGGGCGGAGCCACCGCTGCGCCGACGTTGGTGGAGGGAGCGGCCATCGCGGCCACTCCGGCTGCGACGCCGACCGTGACCGCGCCGAAGCCCACGTCCGAAGTGGGTGACGGCCGCGGCGGCCGACCGGTTACCGCCGTCGACGCCACCCCGAGCGCTCAGCCGTCCAGCAAACAATCTTTGTCCGTCGGGCTGGCCTCACCGCAAACGAATCCTCCCGCGACCGGCGAACCTACCGCGCCCACCACCCAACCCGCCGAGACGACTACCGAGACCACGACTCAGGCGGCAGCGCCGACGGGTGCGGGCAGCACTAAGACCACCGCCGAGGCCCCGCCGCCAAAAGAGGATCCCGACGAACATCAGGGCTGGCATTGGCCGTGGTGCTGGCCGACCCCGCCGGATCCGGGTCAGCCGCCGGGCGGCCCCGCACCCGAAACTGGCGGTGGTGGCGGTATCAGCATCGGCAAGCCGCCGATCGGCATCGGCATTCCGAAGCCACCGCCGCTGATGCAGCTTCCCGTCCCCGCCCTACCGAGGGTGGTGGCGCCGGCGCTCCCGGTCATCCCCGTCGACCCGGTGGTTGACGTCATTACCGGATTGGCAACGGCCGCAGCGGAATTGCCCTTCGCGCCGCTGACACTTCCGGTCATCGTGCCACCGCTCGGTGCGGGCGGCGTTGGGGCCGGCGGCGGCGGAGGAGCAGGCGGAGCGGGTGGCCCTGGCATCGCGCCGCGACCGGGAACCCCGTCGGCGCCGCGCAATTCGGGCGGCCCACAGCAGAAGAATCCACCGCCGAAACCCGCAGAGCAGAATCCGCCCGCCTACGGCGCGAGCAACGGCGCAGTGCCTGCGTCGTACCGGGCTGGCTACGGCGACTACCTACGCACCGCCGGAGTCGGACAGATGGCTGCGGTCGCCGTGCCTGGTGTCACCGGCATCATCGCGCTCGCCGGTGTTGGTGGCTTGGTCGGTTATCGGCAGGCCCGAGCGGGCCATGCCGTCAGGGCCACTGGCACGGCACGCTTCATGGGTTGAGCGATTTCATCGGTTTGAGCGGGGTAGGACAGGGATAGTGGAGTCATCTAGAGGGGGTTTGAATGCCAGCCAGCCGTCGTGTCACGCGCGCCGTCAGTGAGGTCCTCGATCTCGCACCACGGCGCGGCGAAGTATCGCTCGCACGTCTCGTGCAATCCGTAGCGGAGGACCGCGGTAGACCCATCGAGCTCAAGATGGCGGATCTTCCGTCAGGAGTGTGCGGCCAGTGGCGACAGTACGTCGACCGCGACGTCTTCCTGATCCAGCAGGGTCTGCCCGCGGGTGACCGAACCCTCGCCCACGAACTCGGTCACCTGGTCCTCGGCCACGAAGGCATCTCCGTGGTGGAGGCGGCAAGGGACAGGACCGAATTCGCCAGCTCCGATCTCATCGGCTACATGCTCAACCAGCGGACCGGCTGCATGGGTCCAAGTGGTGAGGACCTCGAGCAGGAGGCCGAGGACTTCGCCGCCCTGCTGATCTATCGACTGGGTCGATTGCCGTCCGATCGCGCGTCCATCGTGCAGGTGCGGCTCGGAGAGGCGTTTGGTTGATCATCTGGGTGATCGCCGGTCTCCTCGGACTGGCAACTGGCCTTCGAATCGGCTGGGCACTCGTCAACAAGCAGTCTCTCGTCAGCGCGGCGATGATCCTTGCGCTCGGCAGCCTCGGGCTGGTGGCCGCGCTCAACTGGCAGCCGCTGACGTTGTTGATCGACACGCTGGTGCGGTGGCCCAACGTCTCGACGGTCATGAGCCAGGTCGCGCTCATCTCGTGCGCTGCGGGCAGCTGCGTGATGATCACGTCGGCGGCCTCCGAGCGCAAACCCGCGACGATCCGGCGCATCGCGGTGATTCAGTACGGCGTGGCCGCGCTCATCGCGGCCTGGACGTTGGTCGCGTTCTTCATCTCACCCCAGCAGCCGGAGATGACGCCCGAGGAGTACTTGCGACGCAACCTCGGCGTGCCAGGGACGAACGTGTCATGGCTGCTGCCGCTGCTTTATGTCATGCTCGCGTTGACGCTGGTCGTGTGGGCCGGGGTGCGGCACTCGAATCGGACCCGCCGCGGCCGCGCGCTGTTCGTCTTCACCACCGGCGTCGTGCTGATCGTGCTGGCAAGCGCGTTCTTCCTGCTCAGAGCGGTCGGCAATACAGGGTTCATCGGTGTCGGTACCGCGGCGACTCTGCTGGGTTGCGCAATGCTGGTGGTGGCCAGCGGATCGCTGTTGCCCAGCGTGGAGGACTGGTTCGGCGCGCGGCGTGAACTGCGGGTCATCCAGCCGCTGCTCGGGGAACTCAGTCGACGGCACCCCAACGTCGGGATCGGCGTACGCCCGCGCGGACCGCTGCTGTTTCGCGTCGCCGAGCAGATGTCACTGATCTCCGATGCGTTGTATCTGGAGGCAACCCGCGCTCTCGGCGGCGATGACGCCGCGGAATCCCACCGAACGGTCCCCCAGGACCCGCCCAGCGTGCCACCGGAGGAACAGTCGCTGCGCATCGCCGAGTGGATCAATGCCGGTCGCGGTATTAACCGGGATGCGGCCCACGGCAAATTCCCTGGGCCCCATTGGCTACGCCAGCCGCCGTCGTATTCCGACCGTGAGTGGATCCTCGCGATCGCCGATCAGTATCGGACGCTCGAAAACAATGTCAGCGTTGCCGCGTCCTGACCGAATCGAGATGTCGATTCGCGGGACGCGGCGCTGCAGTCGGCTCTTGGCCGAAGGAGCTAATCGTCCAGGTGTTCTTGGCGACGGAGCTCGTCGGCCTTCTGCACCAGGTCCTGCTGCGCTTCCGGCGACAGTCCGACGGTGCGCGCCGCAATACGGCGGATGCCCTCGTCGCGCATGCTGGCCAGCCAGGTCAGTTCCTTGTCCAGCTTCTCGTAGTACTCATCGTCGGTGAAGTACGCCGGCTTGATGCGGAAGAAGTTGGCAAGGGCGGCCATGGTGACGACCGAAGGATTGGTCCGGTTGCCTGAACGCAACTGCGACAGGTACGGCGCCGACATGGTGACGCCCTCCGCCTTGAGTGCCGCGATGACTTCGGCCGAGGTGTGGGGGCCGCGTCCCGGGGGGTAAACGGTGTCGAACAGGCGGTTCAGCCTGGCGGAAAAAGTCATGCTCATCGGTGTGTCCTCTACTCGGCGTGACGGGGGGGTCATCCTTTGCGGCGTATTTGCTGATCATCGTAGCGAGAGTTCCGCTAACAGCCAAGTGCAAACCACCGAAAAGTCTTCAACTCGCCACGTTACTACCCACCAACATGACGTCTAGCAGCGGTTATCGCCAGCTCGGAAGTCGCCAAGCTGCAGCGCAGCCAAGCAAATACTGACGCTCGGGTAGTTTTGCCGTGATCATGAGCGCTGGCGCTGTGTGCGTAGCGGAGCCCTCGGGTGGCCGCGGGCAATCTGCCGACCGGTCAAGGGCGACGACATCGGGCATTTGCTCGAAAACGGGACCATCCCGCGGGTCGGTAGCTGCCGAAGCCCGCTTTCGCCACGTCAATCCGTGGACTGCGCGCGCAGGATGTGCGCTGTCGGCCGTTCGACTGACAGTAGCCAGTGGTGGGTTCGGCGGGATTCGGCGACGAATCGCGCACGGCGGCGCCATGACCGACGTGCGCAACCGCGAGAAAGACCGCTAAGCCGCGAGCAGCATCGCCAGGACGGCCGTGTCTGGATGAGTGATCGGGTCGACCCCCACCCGACTGACCATCGAGGTGATCGTGCCGTCGGACTCGGCCTCCACCCACGCCGCACGGTGGTCGAGGCCCAAGTGCGGCAGCCCGGGAAGCAGCACGCATCCCGAGGCTGCGCCCGCGCATTCGGGAAGTGACGGCATCGTCTCCGATGGCGGGTGCAGCATCAACAAAGCGGGCGGCTGCCGAAGCGCGAAGTAGCCCGGCGGAATCGCCGATTCGCCGACGACGGTTCCTTCGGCCATGACCAGGCCGACCGTGCCGGGTGCTGGCTCGTCGGGCAATTCCTCACGGACGCCGAAGATCGTCGTCGTCGACAGCAATCCGGGCAGCGAAGCCACCCGTACCGCGACCATCAATAGCTGTGCCCACTCCTTGGTCGAATCGGGCCAGCGGCCCGAGACCACGAAACCCTTGAGCGATCCACCAGAGTGGAAGGGTGCGACTTCAATGGCTCCGTGGGATCCGGTGTCCATCCTCGCCTCCGATCGGGGTGCTTTTGCCGCCCGACACGGCTACGGGTCGATCCCGACAGAATGCGGCAGGCAGGGCTTGGCACACAAGAGGACACGAGTGCCAGTAATACAACCGTCACGCAGGTGCGTCAGTGTTGACGCAAACCCGAGATCGTCCACACCACGCGGTAGGAACCCGCCGCCCTGACCGGTCCGAAGTCGTGCGAGTCCGACGCGTAACGCGCACGCGGATTGTCCGAACGCGCCTCGAAGATCGTGCCGTGGGACGAGGGCTGCACGTCGCCGACCCGCTTGACGAGCCATCGGGTCGACTTCGTCGGATCGCGGAACACCCGGATCTGGTCACGACGCGGCTCGCCGCCGTCGCGAAAACCCAGTAGCCATTCGCCAGGGCTAAGAGTGGGGCGCATCGACTCTCCGTCGACTCGGAATACGCGGAGCGGCCAGCCCCGCGGTACCTGGTTGACGCTCATGCCTAAAGGGTAAGTTGGCAACATGCTTCCTCGACTCTTGCCCAACGCAACTCCCGCCCACGCTCACTGCGACCTGTACTGCGGTGTCTACGATCCGGCTCAGGCCAAGATCGAGGCGCTCTCTTGCCTCAAGACGCTCAAGAAGTTTCACGACTCGGACGACGACCACTTCAAGACTCGCGCCATCATCATCAAGGAGCAGCGCGCCGAAGAGGTCAAGCATCACCTGATGGTGTTGTGGGCCGACTTCTTCACCAAGGACCACTTCGCACAGTTCCCGAACCTGCACCAGCTGTTCTGGGACGGAGTACACGGGGCCGGTGACGTGAAGAAGTCGACCGATGTCGCCGTCGCCGAGAAGTTGCTGAAGACGATCGACGAGATCTCCGACATCTTCTGGCAGACCGAGAAGGCCAAGGACATGGGCGTGTATCCACCCGCCTGATCAGGACAGTTCTTCGGCGGAGGCCGGTTCGGCGCATCAGTGCTGAGCCGGCCTTCGTCGTTGGCGCCGACGGCTCGACGGATTTAGGTCAGGACGGATTTAGGTCAGGACGATGAGGGCAAGGATGCCGAGCAGTGCGAGTGCGATCAGCCCCGCACGCAGGCAGGCCATCAAGTGACTATGGGTATAGACGTGAGCGGAGGTGTGCCATTCAGACGGCGGTACTGTTCCGTGCCCCAGCGGATGCGATGCCATCAACAGCTCCTGACCTGCGCGATCAACGTTAATCCCCCAGTGAGATCGATCACAACCATAAGTTGTGATCGCGATCATAGCGCTTGGAACGATTCACTAGAAAATCGGCGCCACCCGGCCAGCCGAGCCAGCGCCGGGAGGGCCCGCGGCCGACCACATGGTTAGCTAGGCGTCGTTTTTGCTCGCCGCCGCAAAACCTGTTGATCACTTGCCGTCGAGGACACAGCGTTATCCCCAGACAAATCCAGGGAACGAACAGATTCGCCGGTTCAGAGGGTTTTCCGCTGCTACGCGCCTGTGGATGAACCTGTGCAAACTGTGGATAGGCGTCCGATTGCTGGGGCCGTCGTGCCAGCATTGAAACCAGCTTCCGTCGACCGCGCGTCGACGGGAGGACCGATGACCGATGAGGTGGCAACGCAGTGAGTGACGACCAGGTCCAAGAGGCCCAGATCGCCGATGTTCCCGTGACGTTCGACCAGTCCGCCGTGCTGCTCGACGTCCGCGAGGACGACGAGTGGCAGCGCGGCCACGCCGAGGGCGCGCTGCACATCCCGATGGGCGACGTGCCCGCCCGCATGGCGGAGATCGACACCGATGCGGCGCTGTTCGTCGTGTGTCACGCGGGCGGCCGATCGCAGCGGGTGGCGCAGTACCTCGCCCGCAACGGCTACGAGCCGATCAACGTGGCGGGGGGCATGCTGGCGTGGGCAGGGGCAGGACGCGCCGTCGTCACCGACGACGGCTCTGCGGGCACCGTCTGACGGACCGTAGGCTGACGACGTGATCCAGGTCTGTTCACGGTGCGGCACGCGATGGAACGTCCGCGACCGTCAGCGCGCTTGGTGCCCCCGCTGTCAGGGCTCGCTGCTCGCACCGTCGGCAGAGCCAGAACCTCAGTGGGCGGCCCGGCCATCCAACGTCGCCCAGCCGGGCGCTGCGGGCCCGCCGCAACGCCTGCCGTCGGGCTACCGCTGGATCGCGGTACGGCCCGGGGCGGCGCCGCCGCCCCGGCGGATCCCGCGCCCACTGGGGCCGACGCCCAGGTACTCGGTCATTCCGCGCTGGGGGCTGCAGGACCACTTCGATCAGGCCCCGCCGACGCACGTCGAACCGCCGAGGGCGTCGACGCGCATGGTGCGGGTCACGCTGCTGGTCACCATGATCGCGCTGGCCTTCGCGGTCGTGATTCACATCGCCAACTACGCGCTGCTGCTCTACAACCGCTCGACCTTGCTCAACCCGATCGTCGCCGGGATCGCGACGTGGGCGGGGGTGGCGGCCAGCGTGGTGGCGTTCTTCGCCGTGATCGCGACCACCGTGGTGCTGACCAACTGGCTGATCGCCCGACGTGCGGTCACCTATGAGCGTCACGAGATGCCGGATCCGCGGCCGGTGTGGCAGCTGTGGCTTGGTTGTCTGCTGCCGTTCGTCAACCTCTTCTGGGCGCCGGTCTTCGTCATCGAACTGGCCAGGGCCGAAGGACGCCTGGCGTGGTTGCGTGCCCCCATCGTCGTGTGGTGGTGCGCATGGTTGGTGAGCTTCTGCGTGTCGGTGTTCTCGTTCTCGACGAGCTTCACGCGCGACGCCCAGGGCATCGCCAACAACACGGTGGCCATCATCATCGCCTACCTGGCGGCGTTGGCGGCGCTGCTGCTGACGCTGAGGATGTATCGCGGTTTCGAACATCAAGCCGTCGATCGTCCGGTCAAACGATGGGTCTTGGTCAACGCCGACGAGAAGCCGTCGCCGCAGGACGCCGAGTCAGAATCCGCGCCTCGGGTTGAGTCGGACCGGGACGAACCGGCAGCATAGGTCCATGACTTCGGCCGACGGAGCACTCGGCGGTCACCCATTCGTGGTGGCGCACCGGGGCGCATCGGCAGCCCGCCCCGAACACACGATCGCCGCCTACGAACTCGCGCTGCGCGAGGGCGCCGACGGTGTCGAGTGCGATGTGCGGCTAACCCGCGACGGCCAGCTGGTGTGCGTGCACGACCGGCGGATCGACCGGACGTCGACGGGCACCGGCCTCGTCAGCGATATGACGCTCGCCGAGTTGCGTGAATTCGATTACGGCGCTTGGCATTCGAGTCGGCGAGCGAACGGCGGCCACGGCGACACGGGTCTGCTCACCCTCGACGATCTGGTCTCGCTGGTGCTCGACTGGAACCGGCCCGTCAAGATCTTCATCGAGACCAAGCATCCGGTGCGCTACGGCGCGCTGGTGGAGAGCAAGGTGCTCGCCCTGCTGCACAGGTACGGCATCGCCGCACCGGCATCGGCCGCGCTGTCCCGCGCGGTCGTCATCTCGTTCTCGGCCGCCGCGGTATGGCGGATCCGCCGAGCAGCACCCATGCTGCCGACGGTGCTGCTCGGCGAGACGTCCCGCTACCTTGGCGGCAGTGCCGCGACGACCGTCGGTGCCACCGCAGTCGGGCCGTCGATCGCCACGCTGCGCGAGCACCCCGAACTGGTCGACCGCGCGGCTGCCCACGGTCGGGCCCTGTACTGCTGGACCGTGGACCACTACGAGGACGTGCGTTACTGCCGCGACGTCGGCGTGGCATGGGTCGCCACCAACCATCCGGGCCGCACCAAGGACTGGCTGCGGAACGGGTTGACCGAGGCTGGCCTCGATCAACCCGACCGCGACTAGAGCTTGCCGCCCGCCACCTTGGGAGCGGTCGCGTCGGCTCCGGCCGCACCGATCTCGCGGGCGACGAAGTCCTCGAGGTGGAACAGGTCGGCACCGGCGCGCTCGCTGACCCGCACCAGGGTGGTCATCAGCGCGACCTCCTCGACCTGCTCCTTGAGGAACCACTGCATGAACTGCTCGCCGAGGTAGTCGCCCTCGTCGCGCGCGACGGCGGCGAGGCGGGTGATCTGCTCGGTGACGGTGCGCTCCTGCTCGAGCGCCAGGCGCAGCGCCTCGGTTGGCGTGGTGAAGGCGTTGCGCACCGCGTCGGTGCCGGTGATCTCAACCTCGACGTCACGATCGATCAGATATTGCACCAGCATCATCGCGTGATTGCGCTCGTCGAGTGCCTGCGCGTAGAAGTGCTTGGCCAACTGGGGGAGGTCGGCGGAGTCGAAGTGAACGGCGATCGCGGTGTATTGCTGCGACGCGGTGAATTCGACGCGGATTTGCTCCTGGAGCAGGTGGTGGAATTTGGTGTCGGAAGTCGTTGCGTCGGTCATGGGACGAAGGATAGTGCAGGTCAGACCACTCTGTCAGCAAAGGTCTGACTAATTAAGGACAGGTTCCCCTAAGCCGTGTGACCGCGATTACGGCACTCGTTCGGTGTTTGCTGCGAAGCCTGGCAAAGCAAGGTTCGCCTAACTGTTGCCCGCATCCAGGACGTCCTGGGGCACCGCGGTGTCGGTCGCCAACGCGTGAAATAGGCGCGTGGCTGCGTCGTGGTCCCACACCACCACCGAGCCCGAGTCGCTGCCGGTGAACTCGCCGATCGGCACCGTCGTGGTCGTGACGGTTCCGTGCAGTGCCCAGGCAAGTCGAGCCAGGTCCCACACGTGCGCGCCCTGATCGACGGTTACCGCGCCCGATGCCGCATGCGCCATCGGGTACCACCGCAGCGGGTTCAGTAGGACGGCGGGACTCGCGGCGCGATGCATCAACGTGGCCATGAACTGCCGCTGGTTGGTCATCCGGTCGAGGTCGGCGCGCGGGGTGGCCCTGGAGCGGACGTAGCCCAGCGCGCTGCGACCGTCCAACTCCTGGCAACCGGCGGGCAGGTCGATGCCCGCCAACGGATCGCTGATCGGCTCCGGCGGGCACATCGTGACGCCGCCGACGGCGTCGACCATCACGGCGAATCCGTCGAAGCCGATCTCGGCGTAGTGGTCGAGTCGCAGCCCCGTCGCCTGTTCGACCGTTTGGGCCAGCAGGGGTGCGCCACCCAGGGCGAACGCGGCATTGACCTTGTCCTCCCCGTGCTCGGGTATCGGGAGATAGGAGTCCCGAGGGATGGACACCATGGTGGTCGGGACGTCCGATCCGAGTCCGGGCACGTGCACCAGCAGGATCGTGTCGGTCCGGCCGTCGCCGAGGTCGCCGCCGGTGGCGAGCTCGGCCTGCTGCTCCTCGGTCAGGTCCTGACGGCTGTCGGACCCGACGAGCAGCCACGTCGTGCCGCCGCCAGCGGGCGGGCGGTCGGGCAGTGCGGCGAGCGCCGGGATGCGGTGCAGCGACGTGTCGATCCACACTCCGGTGCCGACGAGTGCCAGCACGACGAGTAACAGGAGGCTGACCACGACGCGTCCCCAGCGCCGCCTACGTCTCGGCGCGCGGACCTTGGTGGCCGGCGCCCGCGGTGGTGGCTGGCGAGGCGGCGGAACTCGATTGACGGGCGGTGGCGGCGGTCGGTACCTCGGCGGCGGTGGCGGTGGCCGGCGTGCCGGCGGAGCGATTGGCTGGGTGGCATCGGGCGGCCGCACGGGAGGCGGTGATGGCCGGTAGTTGGGGTCGCGCCGGATGACCTGTGACGCCTCCTGCGGCGGGCGGGAGCGCCGCGGATCGGGCCCCTGGTGGGGCGGCCGGTTGTCGGTCACATGCATGAATGTACGTGCCGGAAACGGCCTGCTCGGCCGTCATCGACCAAGCCAGCCAAGGTGTCCGGCAAGCAGCGCGTACCCCACGAAGGCCACGGCGTCGATGAGACCGTGCGCCACGATCAACGGCCACAGACGTCCCGTCCGTTGCCACACATAGCCGAAGACGAGACCCATCACCAGGTTTCCGACGCCGGCGCCGAAGCCCTGATACAGGTGGTAGGCACCCCGCAGCAGGCTGGACAGCGCCAGCACGACGACGGGCGAGATACCGAGTTGGCGCAGCCGCGTCATGAGGAACGCGACGACGACGATCTCCTCGGCCCACCCGTTGGCGAAGGCCACCGCCAGCAGGACGGGGATGCGCCACCACGTGTCGCCGAGTTCGGACGGCACGACGGACACTCCGATGCCCAGTGCCCGCCCCGCGACGTAGAGGCCGAGACCGGGAATGCCGATGAGTGCCGCGAGCCCGAGGCCGCCGAGCAGATCCGAGCGCCAGCGGAATCGTCCGAGCCCGATGCGGCTGGGCCCGAAACCGCTGCGCCACAACAGGTATAGCCCTAGCAGGCCCCATGCGACGAGCTGAAAGACCGACGCCAGATTGAGCGCCAGGTTGATCAGGTCGATGGGGGAGAGCTTGCGGTTGAGCGCCACCTTCTGACCGGAGAGGCCGAGGAGGACGGCTTCGATCAGGCTGACGAGGGCCGTGTACGCCGAGAGGCCGAACGTGACGGCGAGGACGACGGCGATCTCGAGCCTGATCGCCCGTTTGCGGGGGTCGGGCAGCAAGTCGTCGCTCGGCCCCGTCACCGGAGATACGGTAGCCGCTTCCTTCCCCCGTTCCGTCACCCATCAGATGCGGCGCGAGCGCAACCCGTTGAGGAACGGGCAGCCCATCAGCATGCGGATGGCTTGGTTCAACCCGGTGACGTCATCGACCGGCTTGGCGAACGGCAGCCGCACGTCGTGGTCGCCGTCCTCCGCCTCGACGCGGAGCTGGACGCCGTAGCGGTCGAGGCCGAGTGGGCGGACGTGCCCGCGCCGCAGCGGCGTCGGGAGTCGGTTGGCCAGTCGGTCGACCACTTCGCGGTGGGCCGACTCGAGGTGCTGCAGCCAGCCGGACTCCAGCGCGCAGAAGGGGTCCGGCTGCGCGTCGAGCAGGGTGCCGACCCCGACGGACTCGGCGCCAGTCGAATCGGCGACCACGACGGACTCGATCTCGAGCCGCACCAGGATGTACGGCGTATCGCCGCCGGCGGCCTGCGTCCTGCCGGTATTCACTTGCAGCAGAGCAGGATTCGGGTTCTGCGCGGCGACCAGGTCGAGGAGGTCCGCGACGCCGGACGCCGCGACGTTGAAGAGTCGGCCACTGATCCACACCAGCGAGCGCACCGGCTCGCGCAGTGGAAGGGGCGCGTAGTCGGTCATCTCGAGGACCGCCTGGATGCCTGCCGCACCCGAGGCGAGAACCATGCCGGCCAGCAGTCCGTCGACGGGCACCGTGATCGCGACCGATCCGTCATCGAGCAGATGGTGCACCGGCGTAGCGGCAGGCTCGACGCCCTCCACCGCCAGGATGGCGCCACCGCCGCGGGCGCAGGCGCTGCGGATCCGCTCGGCCGTCGTGGGTGCCAATAGCGCCGTTCCTACCGTCGCGTCGCCATTCATTACGTCCGCCTTCCGTCGAATGAGGTATGCCTAACTTAGGCTAGCCTCACCAAATCGCGCAAGGTTCCCCGAAGCGCCTCAACGGCCGCGGAGCGTCGAGCCGATAGTGTTGAGCCGTGCCACGCGTCGCCTATCTGGGTCCGGAGGGGACCTTCACCGAAGCGGCGTTGTTGCAGATGGCGGGCGCCCGCGTGATACCCGGCGCGGCGGCAGGAGCCGCGCAGGTCGAGCCGGTGCCCTGCGATACCGCCGATGGTGCGCTTGATGCCGTTCGCGCCGGCACCGCCGACTACGCGTGCGCGCCAATCGAGAACTCGATCGAGGGCTCGGTGGTCCCGACGATGGACAGCCTCTCCACCGGTGCCCCGCTGCAGATCTTCGCCGAGCACACCCTCGACGTCGCGTTCAGCATCGCCGTCCGCCCCGGCACTCCCGCCGCGAGCGTCGAGACCGTCGCCGCCTTTCCGGTCGCACTGGCACAGGTGAAGCGGTGGCTTGCCGAACACCTGCCTGGCGCGCGCCCGGTGCCAGCCAGCTCCAATGCGGCCGCCGCTCACGACGTCGCGGCCGGCCGGGCCGATGCAGGCGTCACCACGGCTCTCGCCGCCCAGCACCTTGGGCTCGCCGCGCTGGCCGACGGTGTCGTCGACGAGCCGAACGCCAGGACCCGATTCGTCCTCGTCGGCCCACCGGCACCGCCGCCGGCCCGCACCGGCGCCGACCGCACGTCCGTCGTCTTGCGACTGGACAACGTGCCTGGCGCGCTGGTCGCTGCGATGACCGAGTTCGCGATCCGCGACATCGACCTCACCCGCATCGAATCCCGGCCAACTCGAATCGAATTGGGCACCTACGTCTTCTTCCT
>NZ_JAVRQA010000141.1:0-37358 GCF_032161845.1 Mycobacterium sp. | reverse complement strand
GCTGCCTCGGCTCGCACCTGGCCCGTATGGAGCTCACGCTCATCCTCGATGAGTGGCTGAAGCGCATCCCCGAATTCTCGGTGGAGGCCGGCTACGAACCGCACATCATCTTCCCCGCCCAGACCTTCGCGCTGGAGCGCGTGCCGCTGAAGCTGGGCTAACCCGAGTACTTGGTGACGAGCGCCTTCTTGTACAGCTTGCCGGCATCGGTGCGAGGCAGTTGCGCCTCGAACGATAGGGACCGCGGGCACTTGTAGTGCGCCAACCGGTTCCGTAGCCAGTCAAGTAGTTCCGCGCCGAACTCGTCGGTGGCATCAGCCGGGTCGACGGTCTGCACCACTCCCTTGACCGACTGTCCCATCTCGTCGTCCGGGACGCCGAAGACCGCCGCGTCAAGCACCCGGGGATGGGTGATCAGGAGATCTTCGGCTTCCTGGGGGTAGATGTTCACCCCGCCCGAGATGATCATGTGATGCCTGCGGTCGGTGAGGTACAGGTAGCCGTCGCTGTCGAGGTACCCGATGTCGCCCACCGTCACCCAGCCGTGCGGGTCGCGGGCTGCCGCCGTCTTCGCCTCCTCCTTGAGGTATTGAAAGGCATGTCCGCCTTCGTAGTAGATCTCGCCGGACTCGCCGGGCGGCAGTTCCGTGCCGTGTTCGTCGAGAATGTGCGGTATTCCCACCAGCGGCCGTCCGACCGAGCCCGGATGGCCAAGCCAATCCTCGGCACGGATGAACGACGCGCCGACCGCCTCGGACGAGGCGTAGTACTCGTCGACGATCGGACCCCACCACTGAATCATCTGCTTCTTGATCTCCACCGGGCACGGCGCGGCCGCGTGCACCACCCGCCTCAGGCTGGTCACGTCGTATGAGTTGCGCACCGCCTCCGGCATCTTCAGCATCCGCACGAACATCGCGGGGACGAACTGACCGTGGGTAACGCCGTAGCGCTGGATGCACGCGAGAGCGCCCTCGGGGTCGAACCCTTCCATGACGACCGTGGTGCCACCCAGCGACTGCACGGACATCGACCAGAACGACGGCGCGGTGTGATACAACGGCGCCGGACTCAAATACACCGAATCACCGTCGATCCCAACGGCCTTCAGCAACGGCGTCAGCATGTTCGGGGCCTCGGCCGGTGGCAGGTGCGGGAGCTCCCGCCGGATGCCCTTGGGCCGCCCGGTGGTTCCCGACGAGTATTGCAGCAGGTCGCCTTCGATCTCGTCGGGTATTGGGGTTGAGGGCTGGCCGGCAACGCACTCCGGGTAGCGTTCCCACCCGTCGAGATCGTCGTCGGCAAGCAGCAACGATTCGGGGAGGCCGCTCGGGAGGTGCTCGGCCAGCCCCTCGCACACCACACGCGTTGCGCGCGAACCGATCACCGCCCTGGCGCCGCTGTTGGACACGATGTACGCCGCCTCTGCAGCCGTGAGGTGGGTGTTGATCATCGCGTAGTACAGCCCGCTGCGTCGGGCCGCCCACATCACCGCGTGAACGTGCTCGTTGTTCTCCAGAATCGCCGCCACGGTGTCGCCCTCGCGCAGACCGATGGACCGCCAGTAGTGCGCCAATCGATTGGCCCGCTGCTCGAGCTCGTCGAAGCCGATCACGGTGCCGGCTGAAGCGAGGATCACCGCCGGCTTGCCGCACTCGACGTGGTCGCGGATCTGCATGGTGCCACCTTGGAGGTCGTGTGTCGATGACGGCGAATTGCGTTCGAGCATAGGCCTTTTACGGTGGCAGGAACTGATCTATGGTGATGGTATGGCCCCAACAGCGTGGAATCCCGACACTACGGCCGTCGTCTGCGTGGAATGCCAGAACGGCGTGCTCGGCCCCGAGTCCGTCCTGCCTGCGCTGGCGTCCGACAGCTCCGAGCTGGTCAACAACGTGAGCCGACTCCTGAACGCCGCGAGGCATTTTGGCGCGCGAGTAGTGCATGCGACTTACGAGGGCAGTCTCGGCGGCAAGCCGACCGGGACGGCTCGGTTGTGGCGGGCGCTGGGGCCGGCCACCGAGCACTGGGCGCCTGGCGCTCCCGAAACCTTCGTCGTCGCCGAACTGTTGGCACCGAGTGACGTCGTACTCCCCCGTCATCACGGCCTGTTCCCCACACTCGACTCCGAACTGCTGCCGGTGCTCAAGGGCTTCGGCGTGGAGACCGTCGTCCTCGTCGGGGTGTCCCTCAACCTCGCCATCACCCACACCGCGGGGCATACAACGCAGGCCGGCTTCAATCTCGTCGTACCTCGTGACGCAGTCGGCGGAACCCCTGCCGACTACGCCGAGCAGGTGCTCAACAACACCATCGCCGTGCTGGGCCGGCTCACGACCGTCGACAAGCTGATCGCCGAGTGGACCGCGACCCCGTCCAACTCCTGACACGTCGACGCTGAAGCTGCCGTCAGACCGGATCGAAGCCCGAGACGAGCCAGCGGTCGCCGATCTTGTCGAGGGTCACCCTGACGCTGGACATGCTCGCGCTCGGCTTGTCCTTCCCGATCGTCACGGTCTGACTGACGAAGACCAGTGCGACAGCGTGATTGGCGTCGGCCGAAACGGACACTGCGGCAGGAATGGTGGCGGCCGTGGCGATCTGCTTCTGTTTCGCGCCAGGTATCACGACCTCGTTCGTCAGCTGTGTGTAGGCGTCGCGGAAGTCCCCGGTCGTCCGATCGCGTGCGGCGGCCAGCTCCCGATCGACCGAGGCGGGCTGATAGGACAGCAGCGCTACGGTCGAATCCTTGGCCGCCTGAAGGGATTCCGTGGCTGCGGCCTCGGAATCGCGAACCGACGAGTACTGCCACTTGAAGAACCCTGCGGTCAGGGCCAGTATCAACGCCAGACCCGGCAGTACTCCGTAGATCAGCACACGACGCCAGTCGACGGATCGTGTAGTGCGCTTCGGCACCTTCTGGTCGTCGGTCACTGGATGAACCCCACGTTGGACACCTTGACGTCCGGTCCCATCTTCTCCATGGTCAATCGCATCCGCCAGACTCGCGGCTGCTGTTGGCCCGCAGCATTGTTCGACGTGATCACGTTGACCGCGACGATCGCCTGCGCCTGGTCGCCGGTGACCGACTCCAGTCCTGCCTCGGTAACCGTGCCCTCCGTCTTCGACTGAGTCTTCTTGACGACGTCGATGAACGGCGCCGACCGCTGGGCGAAGTCGTCGTAGAACGTGCCGGTGGCAGAGTCGAGAATGCGTTGGACGTCGGTGTCGGCATCCTGATAGTCGATGGTCGTCAGGTTGACCGCCCCCTGCTTGGCGACCTGCAGGTACAGCTCATCCTGCTGCTTCACCTGTTGCGCATGGTGGGCGCGCACGCCGAGCCAGCCGGACAGTCCGCCGACGGCCAGCACTGCGACCAATCCGGCTACGAGGCCCCACTTCAGGTGCGGTGACCACCTTCCGGCTTCGTCGCCGACCATGTCGTCGGCATCCTCGTCGTCGGATTCCTCGTCGTCGGATTCCTCGTAGTCGAGGACCTCGTCCTCCACGGAGGCCTCTTCTTCGGGAATGTCCGAGGTGTCGGTGTCCGACGTGCTCAGCTCCCCGGCGGGGTCAGCATGGATTGCCAAGTCTGCTCCTTCGATGCGTCTCTGGCCAGATTGGCCTGGGTGTAGACCTTGCCGTCGGGCCCGATGTAGGTACCGGTCGTCGGGTCGTATTCGGCGGCCGCGATGGGCGGGGGCGCCGGCGGTGGGGGCGCAGTGGGCGGAAGGCCCGTCGAACCGGGGGTGCCCGGCGGCGGCTGCGGAACGGGCTGACCGGACAGCGTGGCGTTGGGGTCGCCCTTCCAGTTGAAGCCGTCGTTGAGGGGCACGTACTGCTCGTCGCTCTCACATATCGCCACAGTGGGTGCCCGCTTGCCGGGCTTGGTTTCGCAGGGCGTGTTCCGCGCTCCGCGGACGTTCAACGTCGAGTCCTGCGGCACCCGGCAGTAGATGTTGCCTTCCGGGATGTCGGGGTAGTCCTCCAGGCTCGCCGAACGCTGTTGCTGGATCGGCAGGAACCCCGTGCTGCACACAGACGGCAGATTCAAGTTCAGATTGAAGCTCAGGAACGCGCCCTTGTAGTCCTGCTTGGTGTTTCGGTTCGCCACACCGGTCGCCTGGATGGCCTCGGTGCCGGTGGGAAGTAGTACGAGCAGCTGTTCGAGGTCGTTCTGGTAGGTGACGGCGACGTCCCCGACGGCCACCAGGTTGGCCAGGATGATGGGCAGTGTTGGCTTGAGCCGATCCAGGAGGCCACTGACCTCGTCGGCCGCGGGCGCGGCGTTCTGCAGCACGCCGCGCACGGCACCGTCATTGTCCTTGAGTTGCCGTGTCACCTCCGCGAGATGAGATGCCCACGCCTGGACCGAATCCGACGTATCGGTCTGGGTATCTAGGATCGGGCCAACGTTGTCGACGACGTTGGTCAACTCGTTCAGATTCTTCTTCGCGTCGATCGCCAGCTGCGTCGACCCCTTGACGAAGCGGGAGAGTTCTGGTCCGAGGCCGCCTAGCGCAAGGTAGGACTCGTCGATCGTCGTCTTGAGATTGTCACCGGGGATCGCCTCGAGTCCGGTGTTCACTGACCCGAGTAGATCGTTGATGTCCGGCGGGATCGAACTACGGTCCCTGGTGATGACGTCGCCTTGTTTCAGCGGCGCCGAGGTCCCATTGCGCGGAGTCAACGCGACGAACTGCTCGCCGACGGCACTCTGGCTGTGGACCTCGGCAGTGAGGTCCGACGGGATGTCGATGCCCGACTTCAACTTGAGCACCGCGTCGACTTCACCGTTGTTCAGGTCCACGCTCTTGACCTGCCCGACCTCGGTCCCACGGTAGGTGACGTTGGCGCGCTCGTAGAGCCCACCCGCCTCGGGCAACTCGACGGTGACGTCATAGGTCCCGATGCCGATGAGCCGAGGCAGCTTGATGTAGCCGAACGCCATCACCAGGATTGCGGTCAGCGAAACAACCGAGAAGATCATCAGCTGTATCCAGATCCGTCTGGTCAGATGCATGTCACGGCCCCTGGTTGAAGTGGTAGGGCACGACCAGTGGATTGCGCGCTGTGTACGGGCTTGGCATTTGACCGATGGTGCGGCCCCACTGCATTTCCAGCTCGGTCAGCTCGCCTTCCAAGAAGGTGCCCGTCAGGAACGACGCATCGAGTCGACTCAAGGTCAGGTCGATGACCGCAGTGAGGTTGGCGTAGTCACCCCGAAGCCACTTGGTCAGGGTGGGCTTCGGAAACGGAAAGGTGAGGTAGAAGTCCAGCGACCGGGTCAACGCCGGGCCTGCGTCAGCCAGTGACTGAAGAACGGGGCCAAGGTTCTGGAGGTTCTTCACCAGCGCATCCTTGGACTGATTCACCGAATCGGCTGCCAGTGCACTGAACTTGCCTAGCTGATCAAGCGCTTCGACCAGGTTGTCGCGCTGGTCGTTGAGGACGGCCAGGGCATCGGGCAGCGTCTTGAGGGCCTTGTCCACCACGGGTTTCTGCTCGGCGATCTGTCCGACCAGATGGTCGAGGCTTTCGCTGGCGGAGATGATGTCGCCGGTCTGGTCGTTGAGGTACCCGATGAACGTGTCCAATTGCGTGATCAGGCTGCGCAGGTCACCTTCGCGGCCGCGGAACGCGGTACTGAGGGCCTGGGTGACGTCCTGCAGGTTGCCGATCCCACCACCGTTGAGCACCAGCGAAACCGAGGCCAGGGTCTGCTCGGTACTCGGATAGAAGGATGCCGAATTCAACGGGATGAGCGATCCGTCTCTCAGCTTGCCCTCTGCCGGAACGTCCTTCGGCGGGTTCAGCTCCACGTGCAGCGACCCAAGCAAGCTGGTCTGCCCGACCGCGACGGTCGTGTTGGCGGGCAGCACGACGTCGGCGTTGATCGACATGGTCAACAGCGCGTGCCACCCCTGCCGTTCGATCTTCGTCACGTTGCCGACCGTCACGTCGCCGACGCGCACCCTGCTGTTGCGCTCGATGTTGTCGACGTCGGGCAGCTGCGCCTGAATCGTGTACGCGCCAGGGCCCTTTCCCTCGGTCCCCGGAAGCGGTAACGAGTTCGCGCCCTGCCAGTCCGCACAGCCCGACACGCCGGTGATGAGCAGTGCCGTCAGCCCGCAGGCGATCGTCGTGCGCCCGAAGCGCAGAACTCGCGTGACCATCACGACCCTTCCCCGGACTGGACCATCAGGCCCGGCAGCCCGGCAGCGGGATTGGTCGACACGGGCGCTGGTGCCAGCTGGTCGACCGGACCGGGCGGTGGCGGCGGTGTGCCGGGGACGTAGGGCGGGTCGGCAGGCGGATTGGCGGCCGGCTCGCCAAACTTGGTGAAAGGGACTCCGGCAGGCGGCATCTGCCCACCCGGTCCGGGCGGCGAGCCGGCGGGAGGCGGAATGTAGTCAGGACGCAACCAGTCCTCGCTGTAGGTGATCTCGTTCGGCCGCGCCTGGGCACCGACGAACAGGTTCTCGCCAAGCGGCGGGAAGTTCACCTGACGGTTCTTGATGATCGGCGCGAGGTACTGCACGCACAGCTTCGCGGATTGCTCGGCGCCGAGTCGTGATGCGGCTTGTACTGCGCCACAAAGAAACTGAATCGGATTGGCGAAGTTGTTGAGCGCAAGGGCGCCCGTCAACGTGCCCTGCGCCGGCTGGTAGATGTTCAGGAAGTTCTGGAACGCATTGGGGGCCACGTGCAGGGTCTGCTTGATGTCGTCGAGGCTCTGATAGAGCGTCGTCGTGACCGCCGCCAGCTTGTCCCCAGTGGTCCCCAGCGTCTCCTTGTTGTCGGCGACGAAGGTCTGGACGTCGCCGACCACGTCGTTGATGGACGTCACGGCGCTGCCAACCTCGTTGGGGCCGTTGGACAACAGCCCCGTGACGGAGGCGAGATTGCCGTTGAGTTGTCGCAACAGGTCCTGGCTGCTTTGCAGCGCAGACACCAGTATCGACAGGTTCTTGATCGTGCTGAACAGATCCTGACTGTGGTCCCCAAGTGCAGAGAACGCCTGCGACAGCTTGATCACGGTGTCGCGGATGTTGGCACCCTGGCCGCGCAGGTTGTCCGCCGCGGTGTTGACGAACGCGCCCAGAGTGCTGACACCGCCGGGTTGGGTTGGTTGCAGAGTCTCGGCGAGGCGCTTGAGTTGCTCACGGAGGTCGTCGAACTCGACCGGGACCGCTGTCCGTTCCTCGGGAATCACCGCGCCGGTCTTCATCTCCGCACCGCCGGTGTAGACGGGCGTCAGCTGAATGGCGCGTGCTGACACCAACGACGGCGACAGGATGACGGCCTTGGCGTCGACTGGAATCTTGTACTTCTCGTCGACGTGGAAGGTGACCTTGGCGCGCTCGGGTTGAGGTTCGATCGTGTCGATCTTTCCCACCGGCACCCCGAGGATCCACACCTGATCACCGGGAAACAGCCCGTTGCTATTGGCGAAGTAGCCCACGATCTTGGCCTGCCGGGCGGTGCCGGTCGCGGTGTTCAGCACGACGATGCCTGCCACCAGTACCACCGCGAGGACGGCGGCAAGGGAGATCCGTGAGTAGCGCGCGGTGGTCATCACGGCGTCCCTTCAGGAGACGGAACGAGTGGCACTGGCGTAACTCCTGCCGGTCCGGGCGCGCCGGGGCCGACGACCACAGGCCCAGGCGGAAGTGGTGGCGGCGGACCCAATGTCTGTGTCACGGGCGGATTTTGACCTGGCGCAGGCAACTCGACCGGTCCGACCGGAGTCGACGCGTCCTGCTGGTTGGGCGGCGACTCGGCAGGCGGGCCCGGTGGCGGGCCGCCAGGGGGTGGCGCAGGTAGCGGCTCGCGGTACGGGTAGCGCGGATCACCTGGCTTGCCGGTGATGGCGTCCGGAAGGGTGAGGTTCGGTTCGCCACCCTGCCCGGTCCGTGGGTACGGAATCGGCAGCGGTGGCGTACCCGGCTGGCCGACCTGTGGGTCGCTGCGTTCGGAAGGCGCCAGCACGTTGGGATCGAGGCCGAGGTCCGAGAATGCCGCGTCGATGAACGGTTGGACGAACTGGCCGGGGAACAGGTTGACGAGATAGGCCTTGAAGAACGGGCCGGACCCCACCGACTCACCCAGTGCGAGTGCATATTTGTTGAGTCCCTTGATCGCCAGCTGGATCCGGTCCTTGCGGTTGTCGAGTACCGCGAGAACCCCGTTCAGCTTCTCGAGCGCGGGCTTGAGCGGGTCGCGGTTCTCGGCGATGAAGCCCTTGATCTGCTGCGTGACCGCCGCGATGTTGCCCGAGATCTGGTCAAGCGCCGCACTTTGGGTCTGTAGTTGGGCGAGGAGTGCGTTGGTGTCCCTGACGAGACTCACCACCTGGTCGCTGCGCTCGCGCAGCACCGAGGTCACCTTGTTGGCGTTGGCCAGCAGTCCCCGCAACTCGGCATCGCGCTTGTCGAGTGTCTCGGAAAACCGCGCGACGCCCTCGACCGCAACTCTCAACTCCGGAGGGGTGTCGGCAAACGTGTCGGCAAGCACCTGAAGCGACTCGGAGACCTGGTTGGTGTTCAGGCCGCTGATGGTCGCGGTCAGATCACCGAGAGCGTCGGCGAGCTGGTAGGCCGGCGTGGTGCGGTCCACCGGAATGGCACCGGACTGCAATCCGTCGCCGCGAGGCACGACTTCGAGGTATTTCGAGCCAAGCAGACTCTTCGTCTTGACCGACGCCTCGGTGCGGTCGCCGATGCGGACGTCCTTCTGCACGTTGAAGTCGACCAGCACGTGGGTGCCGTCGAGTTCGACACTGGACACCTTGCCCACTTCGAATCCCGACACCTGGACCGGTGCGCCCGGCGCCAACCCACTGGCCTCGCTGAAGTACGCCGAGTAGTCCTTCGCGTCGTTGAAGATCGGCAGCCGGTCGTAGTTGAGCACTGTGACGGAGACCAGCGCGGTGATGGCTATCCCGACCGCGCCGATGACGAATGGGTTGCGCTCCTGGAATGAGATCATCGCGGGGTGCACCTGCCCGAGTCCTGGCCGGCGAGTTTGACGTACACCGGTTGGCCTCCCTTGCCGTTGAGCTTCAGCACCAGATCGCAGAGGTAGAAGCTGAAGAAGTCGCCGTAGAGGCCCTGCCGGTTCAACACCTGGTATGCGTCCGGCAGGGTATTGATCAGGTTGTCGAAGTAGTCCTTGTCGGCAAGTACGGTCGCCGCGGTGCGATCGGTTTCGCTGACCACCTTCTTCAACGGTGGACGAGCCTGCGCCAATAGGTCGGCGACCCCACCCGCTGCCGCGTTGGCGTACGCCACCGTGTTGCTGATGTCTTGCTTGCGAGCCGCGAGGCCGCCCACCAGCTGAGACAGCGACGTCACCGCCTTGTCGAACTGCTCGTTCTGGTCGCCAAGTGACCCGAGCACGGTGTTGAGGTTGGTGATCACTTGCCCGATCAGCTGATCGCGGTCGGCCAAGGTGCTCGTCAACGCTCCGGTCTGCGCCAGGAACGAGTTGATCGTCGTGCCCTGCCCCTGCAGTGCCTGGATCAGCTGTCCGGACAGGGCATTCACCTGGTCGGGGTCGAGCGCGCGGAACAGCGGCCGAAAGCCACCGATCAAGGCGTCGAGGTCGAGTGCGGGCGCGGTCCGCGTCACCGGAATGGTGGCGCCCACGGCAAGTTTCCTGGTGGCTCCCGCACCCTCCTCGAGTCCGAGGTAGCGACCTCCGATCAGGTCGGCGTAGCGAATGACCGCCCGGCTGCCCTCGGTCAGCACCACCGTGTCATCGGTGGTGAACGACACGACCGCGGTCGTGTCGGGTTTGAGATGAATGCTCTTGACCTTGCCGACCTCGACGCCGGCGATGCGGACGAAGTCGTCCACCTGAAGACCCGAGACGTTGGTGAACTCGGCATCGTAGGTCTGCTCTGATTGGAAACGCAGTTGAGCGAAGATCGCGAACATCGCAAACGCGCCGAGTAGGCACACCGTCAGAAAGATGGCGATGCGCCACAGCGCACCTCCCAAATTGTCCTTCACGGTTGCGGCTCCTCGTGGCTGGTATGCGTGCGTGTCTCGATGGTCAGGGGGCTGGCGCCTCCGCCGGAAGCGGTCCGGGCAGCGGCCCCGTCAACGGAGGAGGCGGTGGCGCTTCCGCAGACGGCCGTGGCAACGGAGTCGGTTGGGTCTGCGCCGGGAACGGCGGCGTGAACGGTTCACTTCCCGGGGGGCCCACCGGATCGCGCGGCAACCCGGGCGGGGGCGCTGGTGGCAGACCGGGATACAGCGGTGTGCCGTCGGGTGCGTACTGCTGAGCGCCGTAGGGCGGGGCGCCGGGATACGGGATCGGACCGGGTGCAGGCCCGTTGCCGTTCCGGATGCTCGGTGGCTTTGGCGTTCCGCGGGTGACCGGGAGGTAGTCCGCGTAGCCGGGGAAGCCGATCCCCGGGTTGACCCTCATGTCGTTGCCAGTGCCCCAACCGGTGTTGGTGACCAGGTAGCGCACGGGCCAGTTCTTGGTGACGTCCGGCAGCGATCCGCATCCCGGCCGGCCACCGGGGCCGCCCTTGGCGCCGACGATCGGCAGATTGTCCGGGTACTTGTAGGCGTCGTCGCCCAGCAGCAGTGCGACGTCGAGGATCACCGACTTGCCGTTGGAGCCACCGGTCACGTCGAGGAAGCCCGTGTCGACGGTGGTCTTCCCGCCCACCAGCAGGCAAGTGAGCTCCGGGTTGTACTTCATCAAGAGGTCCGTGGTCGGGACCAGGACGTTGGCGGCCCTGATCAGGTTGTCCTTGCTGGGGCCAAGCAGTTCGATGCCGCTAGTGGACAGGCCGGTGACACTAACGAGCAGCGAGTCGAGGTTCTTCTCGTTGTCGGTGATGGCCGTGCTCGTCGTGCTCACCGCATCGAGGACCTTCACGATGTCCTGTGCAGCCGCACCATAGGTATCACTGAATCCCTTGAGCGACTGGAAGTCTCGTCGCACGGTCTCGGACCGCGGATTGAGGGCCAGCAGAACCTCGTTGGCGTCCGAGGTGGCCTGGCCGATTCGCTCACCCTGGCCACGAAGTCCCTCCGCCAACGCGGACAGGACCGAGTTCAGCTTGGCGGGGTCGATCTCCTGCAACACGCCGCGCAGGTTCTGAAATACGGTGTTGACCTCGGTACTGACATTGGACGACCGCAGCACCTCGCCCGCCGCAAGGCGTTTCGGGCTGGGATCGTCGGGATAGATAAGGTTGACGTACTTCGCGCCGAACGCCGTGGTGGCCCGGATCTCGGCCCCGACGTTGGCAGGGATCTGTGACAGCTGATCCGGATCCATGTCGAGCTGCAGACTGACTTGATTCAGGCCGCCCTTGACGTCCCCCACGCGACCCACTTGAACGCCACGCAGCTTCACCTTGGCGCCGGGTTCCATCACCAGACCGGCCCGGTCCGAGGTCAACGTCACCCGCGTGTAGGAACTGAACGTGCCTGCGAACAGGACCCCCGTGCCGCCGATGACCATAACGATCACCGCGAGCAAGATCAGCGTCCACCAGCCCGGGGCCAGTCCCTTGTCTCTTCTCGTTTCCACTGCGCTACCCCGACAGGTTGAGTCCGCCGGACTGGCCGTAGAGGGCCAGTGAAACGAACAGGGTCACGAAGACTGCCGCGATCAAAGAGGTGCGCACGGCGCGTCCAACGGCCTCGCCGACCCCTGCGGGCCCCCCGGTGGCGTTGAAGCCGTAGTAGGTGTGCACCAGCATCACGACAACCGCCATCGAAATCGCTTGCAGGAACGAGTAAATGACGTCCATCGGGTTGAGGAACGTATTGAAGTAATGGTCGTAGACACCAGTCGACTGCCCGTAGACGAGAGTGGTGCCGGTGCGGGTGGCGATGAAGGCCATCAGCACTGCCACGCAGTACAGCGGGATCACCACGATCACTCCGGCCACGACTCGCGTCGACGCGAGGTACGCCACCGACCGAATGCCCATCACCTCGAGTGCGTCGATCTCCTCGCTGATCCGCATGGCGCCCAACTGGGCGGTGGCGCCTGCCCCGATGGTCGCGGCGAGTCCAATGCCTGCCACCAGTGGGCCGACCAGTCGGACGTTGAGGAAGGCCGACGTGAAGCCGGCAAGAGCGTCGACACCGATTTGCTCGAGCTGGTTGTACGCCTGCACAGCGATCAGAGAGCCTGCCGACAACGTCAGAAATCCGACGATGACGATGGTGCCGCCGATGACTGCGAGAGCTCCCACTCCGAGGCTCATCTGCGCGACGAGTCGAACCACTTCGCCCTTGTAGCGAATGAAGGCGTCCCCGATGCCCTTGATCGTCTCGCCGTAGAACTGCGCCTGTCTGCCAACCTGATTCCAGCCGTCGACCGCGCTGCCGAAGGTCCGGCGCAGCCGCGGGAACTGCGAACTCGCGTGGCTCACGTCGCTCCTGCCTTGACCGCGACTGCGGTGGCGATCAAATTGATCACGAACAACGCCATGAACGTGAAGACGACCGTTTCGTTGACGGCGTTGCCGACACCCTGGGGTCCGCCACCCACCGAAATGCCCTTGTAGCAGGCGATCAGGCTGGCTGCGAGACCGAAGAGAGCGGCCTTGATCAGCGCCGTGATCACCTGAGGGGCTCCGACCAGAAGCGTCAGGCCCGCAGCGAAGGCACCTGGCGTAACACCCTGGAAGAACACCGAGAAGCAGAATCCTCCGATGATGCCGACGAGACACACCAGCGATGCGAGCATCAGTGACACCAGCGTGGCGGCGAGCACTCGCGGAACGACGAGCGCTTGGACGGGGTTGATGCCGAGCACCCGCATCGCGTCGAGCTCCTCGCGGATGGTCCGCGAGCCGAGATCGGCACACATCGCCGTAGCGCCAGCGCCAGCGATCACGAGCACTGTCACGATCGGGCCGGTCTGGGTGACCGTGCCAAGCGCAGCACCTGCCCCAGAGAAGTCTGCGGCGCCGATCTCCACCAGAAGCACGTTGATGGTGAACGTGGTCAGCACGGTGAAGGGAATGGACAGCAGGATCGTGGGCAGCAGCGCCACCCGCGCCACGAACCAGGTCTGGATGACGAACTCGCGCCAGGCCCACGGCGGCCTGAACATCTGAACGAAGGTGTCCAGGGACATCGCGAAGAACTCGCCGACGCCGCGAAGGGGCTTGCTTGCCGATTGCAGACTAACCACTGCCGACCCCTTCCCACGTCAACCGGATTGGCATGGACTACTGAATCCCTCCGCTGCGTTTCTCTGATCACTCTTGGACGAACTCGTGACCAGTGACACAAGCACTGCCGACGAACCGTACACCACGATTTTCGGCACGGGCAACATTCGAGGGAATCTCGCGGGCGCACGTCCAAGCCAACGTAGTAAGACATCTGGCATTTGCTGCGCGGCGGTGTGACTGTCAGGCTGAAACGTCTCATGCTTGGGCTCAAATGCGACTCCGTGGAGCGCCAGCCCGGGCGGCCAGTGCGAGTTTAACCTGCGATTTCACTGATCACTCGGCCCCACGTCACGACCAAGTCCGGTCCGGGTACGTACCGAGATGCCGCATGCGGCATCGCGTGCCTTCCGTCTCATCAACGGCCCAGGAGGGCTGCGCCACGGTCGCGGATGTCGTTGCTGACGTTTGCCAGCCACTCGCTGGCATTGGCTAGTGAAACCAATGTCAGCAAGTATTCATATTTGCCGCAAAAATGCATTGCAAGCCATTTCGAGATCGTCATTGGAGCGCAATCGAGCGATCATTCGGTGAACTCTACGAGGCTCCCGTAATTGGTAGACAATGCCTTTAGCCGATGTCGAAATAAATGCCAAAGACACGCCCGAGAAAATGAACGGCGCCACGTTTCCCTGACGATCGACCGCCGTCGCGGTGCCCGCGAACGGGTCGCCGTCGGCCCTCCCCAGAGGCGTGCTGCGGACCCCCCGAAACGCCCTCGTTGCGCCCATTGCACTGATCCGACGCGCCGCTGTGATCCCGTCGGTCACGCGCGACACCCGCGGTACCGACGTCGGAATGCATCGCCTCGGGACCGTGCATCTGCTGATCACGTCCTATCCGAAGGGGACGCGCGAGCGGTTCCAGCCGCGCCCACGATCGTCCGTCCGACCGCACGCCTGCCCGCCCGTCACTACCTGCCTCGCCGGACGACCCGGGCAAAGAACCCCTTCGCAGCAGTGAATCGCTGACCACGGCGGCATCCGACGCGCTCCGATTATTTGGATCATGGCAACCGCCATCGACGCCGAGCAGAATGCCCGAGGATGATCCGTGGTAGTCGCAATATAGTGAATCATCTATCCATTTATCGGATTAGACATCGGGCGATATCCTGGAGGCGAGGGAAGGGCTCCGCTACGCCATTTCAGAGGCCCTTGCTGCGGATTGCTCCGTACCCACATATGGTCGCTCGCCCCGCGATTCAGTCTCGATCTTTACCGTGACTGACTGTTCGCCGGAGGTGTTTGGCGGAGTCAACGCCTGAACGCTGGGCCGCGCGATCAGGACGACGGCTACCTCGGTTCCGCTTCTGACACCGCGTACACACTTGTACTATCCGGGAATGATCCGCAGCTTCGCCGTACTGGCCGCCAGCTTCGCGACCGCGCTCGGCGGTGTCGCACTCGCGACGACCGCCGCCGCTACGCCCTCGGATGGAGCAGCCGATCCCTCCTGTGTCTACACGCTGTCGGCGCCACGGGTGGTTCAGGTGTCGGGCGTGCCGATGGTCACCGCGACTCTCAAGCCCTACCCGTGCACCGGGTCCATCAACCCCAATTACCTCAGCGTCTGCCTGAAGGCAGAGACCAACGCGGGCGCGGGCACGTGCGGGTTCAGCGCGGTGCCATCGATGGCGGAGGTATTCCTCCCATACAAGCCAGGAACCACGTATGTCGCCAGCGGCACCGGTTGCGGATCGGTGTACACGACGCAGGGCTCGATCTGCGCGACACAGGACCCCGTCAGCACGACGCTCTGATTCCCTCGGTACGCCGCGGCCACGTCAGGCCACTTCCGAATCGTTACACCCCCGCGTACAGTCACATGTCTTACTAAGTAAACGACGTCGCGCGGTGGAATGTGAGGATCGATGGACTGGGGACTGCCGTGGCCGGGGCCTGCACTCGCGGCGCAGGCCGAGGCCAAAGGCGCAAGCGCTTTCTGCGCAGGCGAATTCGCCGATCTCAGCGCCTATGTCACCGCGACCGAGATGGCCCACGGCACGTCGACGGCGATGGTGGGGCCGGGCATCGCATACGCGTTCGCCCGGTCTCCGTTCGTCCACGCGGCGGCGGTGCGACATCTGTCCCGCGCCTCGTCGGGCCGAATCTTCCTGGGCCTCGGCGCCGGCACGCCCCGGATGAACAGCGACTGGTTCGGCGTCGACGCCACTCATCCCGCACCACGAATGGCCGAACTGATCGAGGTGATCAGGGCCTATCTGCTGGCCGAGAACGGCGAATCCATCCGTTTCAGCGGTGAGTTCTACAACATCGACGCCGACATCCGCGCACCAGTGCTCGGCAGGCTCGACGTGCCCATCCTCATCGGCGCCTTCAACAAGATCATGGTGAGGACGGCAGGTCGCGTGGCAGACGGCGTCCTCGGACACGGCCTGTTCACGGATCGCTGGTGGACCGAGTTGATCGAACCCGAGTTGGGTCGCGGCGCCCAATCCAGTGGCCGCGACATCGCCGACCTGCGGCGCTGGGGGTGGCTCATCACGGCCATCGACGACGACGATCCGGAACGTGCCATTCGAGATGCCAAGCTGCAGATCGCTTTCTATCTCACCGTCCGAACCTACGATTCACTGGTCGAACTGCACGGGTGGCAGGACGAGGTGGCGGCGATCCGCGCGGCCTTCCGCAGCAGTCGACCCGAGACCATCGCCGACCACGTCACCGATGAGATGCTCTGGTCCATCGCGATATGCGGCACCACCGGGCAGGCGCGTGAAATGCTCTCCGCGCGCAAGCGATTGCCCGATCTGGCGTTCACCTCGCCCCCGAGCTTTCTGGTCGGTGGCAAGCGGCGGGCACGGTACGACACGGCCGCCATCGGACTGATGTCCCGCCAGCGCTGAAGCCTCGAGGATCTGCGCCGAAATACCATCGCACATGGTTTACTGAGTATTACATCTCAATCAGCCAGGAGGTCGCGGTGCCCCGCCAGGAATCTCTCGCACCGATGGTTGCGCCCCAGGCACTTTCGGGAGCCGTCCGCTCGCCCAAGACCGCGGAACTGGTGGCGCAGACACTGCGCAAGATGATCGTCGACGGGCAACTCACCGATGGCGACTTCCTGCCCTACGAAGCCGACCTGATGACCCACTTTCAGGTAAGCAGGCCGACCCTTCGAGAAGCCGTCCGCGTACTGGAATCCGACCGACTCGTGGAGGTTCGACGCGGATCGCGGACCGGCGCGAGGGTACGCGTGCCAGGACCCGAGATAGTGGCTCGACCTGCAGCGCTGCTGCTGGCGCTCTCGGGGACGACGCTGGGCGACGTGATGACCGCACGCATCGGCATCGAACCGTATGCGGCCCGGCTACTCGCCGAGGAAGGCACCAAGGGCGCGCACGACGAATTGCGCCAACTGGTCGAAGATCTGCCCCAGGCCCGGGACGCGGGCAGGCTCGCACAGGCGTCAGCCGAACTGCACCGCCGCATGGTGGAACTGTCGGGCAACGCGACACTGGCGATGATCGCGGGGATGCTGCACGAGATCTCCGAGCGCCACACCACCGCCGCGATCCTCCGCGAGCAGAACGTCGTGCCGAAGGCGCAATACGCCAAGCTCGTGAGGTCCTACGGCCGACTCGTCGACCTGGTGTCCGAGGGCAAAGGGGCTGAGGCCGAAGCACATTGGCGGCGGCACATGGAGATCGCCAGCGCGGCGCTGCTCAAGGGCTACGAGAAGACCAAGGTTCGCGACATCATGTATTGATCCATCAGGATTGTGATCTGGGTCTCGCGTCGTGCCCATCACCCTGATACTCTGATGTTGCGAAGTCGCAGACATGAGTCGTCTGCGCCGTGGGATCGCATACGGCCGGAGGTTTGATGACGACGAGTGAGCAGGCGGCGAAGGTGCCAGTGGTGACCTTCGACTACACCACAACCGAACCGGAAGGCACCTGGTTCGGCCGCTACGACGAACTCCGCGCCCAATTCCCTTGGTACAAGAATGAATTCGGCCCCGGGTTCTGGACCGTCTGCAACTACCAGGGAATTCTCGAGATCATGCAGAACCCCGAGGTCTTCTCGAACAGCGTGGTCACGGCGCTCGATCCGGAACCGGCGATCAAATGGATCCCCGAGATGCTCGACGGCGACGAGCACAAGCAGTGGCGGCGCCAACTGGGTCCGTTGTTCTCCCCCGGCGCGGTCGAGCGGTTGGAATCCACCGTGCGCCAGCGCGCGATCGACATCATCGAGGGTATCGTCGCCCGCTCGTCGGTGAGCGACGAGACGGGAGAGACGCAGGGTTCCTGTGACTTCATGGCCGACTTCGCGAACCGCTTCCCGACCTCGATCTTTCTCGAGATGATCGGCCTTCCAGTCGAAGAGCTCGACCAGTTCCTCGAATGGGAGCACGGCATCCTGCACGCCGGCGGCAGCGACGAAGAGAAGCTTCAGTCGCAGATGGCATCGATGTTCGCAGTCATGGGCAGGTTCTCGACCATCATCGCCGAGCGTCGCGTCGAACCGCGCGACGACATCATCAGCAAGGCCCTGACCTACGAGATCGACGGGGCGCCGGTCACCGACCAGGACCTACTGTCGTTCTGCCTATTGATGTTCATGGCAGGCCTCGACACGGTCTCGGTCACTCTCGGTTGGACCTTCCTCCACCTCGCCCGCAACGATGACGACCGTCAGCGCATCGTCGATGACCCGAGCATCGTCCCGACGGCGGTCGAGGAGTTCGTCCGCGCCTACGCGATCGTGATTCCGGCGCGCAAGGTCATGCAGGACGTCGAGATTCAGGGGTGCCCGATGAAGGCAGGCGACATGGTGAACATCCCGTTGGCCGCCGCGACCCGCGACGACGCCGCATTCCCTGACGCGACCACCGTCGACATCGCCCGTAAGCCGAACAACCACATCGGTTTCGGTGCCGGTCCCCACCGATGCCTCGGCTCCCACCTCGCCCGCCAGGAGCTCAGGATCGCCATGGAGGAATGGCACGCGCGGATACCGAATTACCGCCTGGCACCGGATGCCCTGCTGCTCGAGAGCGGTAGTCAGCTGGGTTTGGAAAGCCTGCCACTGGTCTGGGACCTCTGATGCGCAAGCCGCTCGACGGAGTTCGGGTGCTCGAGGTAGCCCAATTCACCTATGTGCCTTCCGCGGGAGCCGTGCTCGCCGACTGGGGAGCCGAAGTCATCAAGATCGAGCACCCGGTGACCGGTGACGCACAACGCGGACTCGTCAAGGTCCTTGGCGCGGCCGCCTCCAAGCCGGGGTCGTCCTTCGCCCCGATCATGGAAGCACCCAATCGCGGAAAGCGAAGTGTCGGAATGGCACTCGACAACGCCAAGGTCCGCCCGGAGTTTGACGAACTGGTCCGCCGCAGCGACGTGTTCCTGACCAATTACCTTCCGTCGGCACGAACGAAGCTGCGCATCGACGTGGACGACGTGCGCAACGCCAACCCGGACATCATCTACGTCGCGGGCAGCGGTTTCGGCATGAACGGCGCCGACCGCGACGCGGGCGCATACGACGCGACGGCATTCTGGGCTCGTGGCGGCAGCGCCGATGGACTCAATCCGCCAGACGCCGAGCAATCGGCGTTCATGCCCGCGGGTGCTTACGGCGACAACATCGGGGGCATGACCATCGCGGGCGGCGTGGCGGCAGCACTCTACGGCCGCCATGTGACCGGGGAGCCCTCGGTGCTCGACGTGTCACTGCTCGCGGTGGGAGCTTGGACCACACAGTTCAGCATCAACATGGCGATGCTCATGGGTGGGCCGTTGCCCAAGGTGGAGCGCCGCACCCAAGCCCCTGGCAATCCGCTGACCGGGGCCTACCGCACCTCCGACGGCAGGTTCGTTCAATTGTCGATGCTGCAGCCCACCCGGTACTGGCCGGAGTTCTGCGGGCTGATGGGCCTGGATCAGTTCGCCGATGACCCGAGATTCGCCTCGCTCGCAGCCATGTCCGAGCACGCCGACCTCGCGTACGGCATCGTTCACGACGCCATCGGGAAGCTAAGCTTCGCCGAGTGCAAGGAGGTGCTCGGCCGGGGCAGTGGACAGTGGGCACCCGTGCAGGATGCCTGGGAGCTGGCGCATGACGAAGGTCTGGTCGCGAACGGCAGGATCGCCAACATCGTTGATGCCGAAGGAAACCCGCAACGGCTGGTGGCCAACCCGGTGAAGTTCGATGACGACCGGGCGGAGCTCGGGCGCGCCCCGCAGTTTGCCGAACACACCGACGACGTGATGCGTGAACTCGGAGTGGACGACGACCGCCTCATAGAACTCAAGATCGCCGGCGCGATCACGTAATCTCAGCGTTGTGACTGTTGTCGACGCCACCGCCGGTGAGGACGGCACCGTCAAGGACCGATTGATCAGGGCGGCCGACACCGAGATCTCCGCCCGCGGAATCAACGCCGTGCAGATGGAAGTGGTCGCCAAGATCGCCGGGGTCTCCCGCGCCACCGCGTTTCGGCAACTCGGCAGCGTTTCGGAGATGCTGTTGCAGGTCGCGTTGTTGCGGGCGCGCCGACACACGACGGCCGTGGAGGCATTGATGGCCACCAAGACCGGTGTCTTCGCCAAACTGGAGGCGGCGCTGGTGTACACGGCCCGCGAACTGCCGTCCGATCCGTCGATCGCCGCCCTCATTGCTCAGCACTCGGCGTCCGTACACGACGCGCGCGTACACCAGGTCGCCGTGGATGCGATGGGCCCGGTGCTCGACGAGGGTCAGCGCAGTGGCCAGGTGCGCACAGACATCGGCATCGGCGAGATGGTCGACTTTCTGGTCGAGCAGACCTATCTCGCCGCCGAGGAGATTCACCGCTCCGACGACGAAACGCGACGTCGCTTCCGGCACTTCATCATTCCCGGGCTGGCCGCCACGAACGGCGCGAGCGGGGAACACGTGTCCCGGACCATGGAGGCCGAGGAGGCCGTCGGTGTGGCACTCGAAGCCCTGAACAATCTCGCCGATCAACTGCGCCGCGACCGCTGCGAGTAATCGTCTAGCCTGCGCCGAGCATCTGCTGCATCTGACCGATCTGAGCCTGCTGAGAGTCGACCATCCGCCTCGCCGTCGCGATGGCGTCGACGTTGGTACCGCTGGCAATCTCGCCCTCGGCGATCGCCACCGCCCCCTGGCCATGTCCGATCATGGATTGCAGCCACAGGGTGTCGAACTCCTGGCCGCGCGACGACTGCAACCGTGCCACGGTCGCGTCGTCGACCATGCCCGCGACGGCATTCCCCTGCTGTGAGTCGTCGTTGGGATTCTCGTTCCACTGCACTAAAAGCACTCTCATCAATTCACGCTCCGGCCCTTGCGCGGAACTGACGGTGGACGCGAGCGCGATGAGGTCCGAATTGGATGAGCGGTCGGGGACGAGGGCGGCCAGCTCGACGGACTGCCCGTGATGCGAGATCACGTTGTAGGCAAAAGAAATGTCGCCGGCATTGAAGCCTGCAGGCTCGCCGGTGATGGCGGGCTCGTCCGTCGTCGAGCTCGAGGCCTTGGGCGGGGCCTCGGCGCTGCCACACGCGCCGAGCATCAAGGCAAAGAACAGGATCAGCAATGCAACACGGTAGGGCTTCATCTCACCAGGATCGTAGCCTCGTTGCCGTGGTGAAGAAGTTCAGCCGACCCGTCAGCTGGCTTCCGGCACTGCCTTCGGCGCGCTTGGAGTGGGAAGTACGGCGTAGAGGTCGCGCTCGAATTCCTTGCGCGCCTCCGAATGTTCCTCAGTCGTGTCCTCATTCGCCAGCGCGGCCACCACGATCCCGAAGGCATCCACCACCGACGAACCCAACGTTGTGACCTTCGCCCAGGCGATGTCGATGCCGTCGCGCTCGATCACGGCGGTCAGACGGGCCAGCAGCCCCGCCCGGTCCGTGCTGCGGATCTGGAGGACGAACTCGCCGGGGGACGTGCCGTCGAACCAGCGAATCCGCGGTGGCGCCGGCGCGTTGATCGGCACGGCGTCGGGGATCTCCCCCGCCCTCGTCGTGTTCGTGGCGGCGGCGTCGCGGTCGCGGCGTTCGAGCGAGCCGATGACGTCGAGGTCGCCCCCCAACGCCAGCACGAACTGTTCGCGAAGCAGCTCGGCGGCCGGCGGAGTGCCGAAGTGCGGCGACACTACGAACGTGTTGATCGCGACGCCGTCGTGGCTATTGACCGACGCCGAATGGACGCGCAACGAGTGCAGCGCCAACACGCCCGCCGCCTTCGACAGCAGACCCCGACGGTCGGGTGCGATCATCGCCACGCTGTAGATGTGGGGGCTGTCGCCGGCCACCAGCTCGACGTGCACACCACGGTCGGACGCGAGGACGAGGTGCCGTGGCTCGATGGGATCGGGCTTCGGCAGCGGCTCGCCTGCCATCACCAGCCTGCAGCGGCGGACCAGGTCGCCGATGAGCGAGGCCTTCCAGTCGCCCCACACGCCGGGGCCGGTGGCAAGGGAGTCCGCCTCGGCGAGCGCGTGCAGCAACTCGAGCAGCACCAGGTCGCCGTCGAGCGCCTCGACGACCGACGCGATGATCTTGGGGTCCTGCAGGTCGCGGCGGGTGGCGGTGTCCGGAAGCAGCAGGTGATATCGCACGATCTTGGACAGCAGCGCGACGTCGGACGGCCACAGCCCCAGCCTGGTGCCGATCTGGGTCGCCAGATCGGCACCGATCACACTGTGGTCGCCGCCGCGGCCCTTGCCGATGTCGTGGGCAAGGGCACCGAGGACCAGCAGATCCGGCCGCGATACCCGAGTGGTGAACGCACTTGCACGCGAGATGGTTTCGACGAGGTGCCGATCGACCGTCCAGATGTGGACGACGTCGCGTGGCGGCAGGTCCCGCACCGCACCCCATTCGGGAAAGAGCCTGCCCCACAGTCCAGTTCGATCCAACGCCTCGATGGTCGCGACGGTGGCGGGTCCAGCGGCCAACATCACCAACAGGTCCTTGAGCGCCTGCCGCGGCCACGGGGTGCGGAGTTCCGGTGCCGTCGCGGCCAGTCGGCTCAACGTCGTCGCCGACATCGGTAATCCGGTCGTCGCCGATGCGGCCGCGACCCGCAGGATCAACCCGGGATCGCGTTCGGGGCGGGCGTCGCGCGCCAGCATGACCTCCCCGCCATACTCGATGACACCTTCGTCGACGGGTCGGCGGATGGGCCGGCGCAGCGCCGATAAACCGCGGCGCGGCAACGCATTCGACGCGGTGCGGAGCCCGGCATCGACGTAGTAGCTGATGGTGCGGGCGGCATCGCTGAGCATCCGGGCCAAATCGAACCGGTCACCGATGTGCAGTGCGGCGCCGATCTCGTCGGCGAACTGGGCCAACAGCATCTCCCTGCCGCGGCGCGACACGCGGTGCAATTCGGTCCGCACGTTGAGCAGCGCGAGGTGCGCGTCGCCGAGCGACCCGGTGGGCGAGGCGAGCGAACGGCTGGGATACGCATCGGCCAGCTGCGCGATGGCCAGCGCATTGAGCAGTTGCACGTCGCGTAGGCCGCCCCGCCCGTTCTTCAGGTCGGGTTCGGCGCGGTGGGCGATCTGACCGCTGCGATCCCAGCGAGCCTGGGTGTGCTCGACGAGTTCGGCGAACCGAGGCGCGATCCCGGTGCGCCACTGGCGGCGTGCACCGCCGACCAACAGCGTCGACAGGTCGGAGTCCCCTGCGATGTGCCTGGCGTCGAGCATGGCCAGGCCCGCCGAGATGTCCTCGCCGGCGACCTTGAGTGCCTCCGGCACCGTGCGGACGCTGTGATCGATGTGAATGTTGGCGTCCCACAACGGATACCAGAGCAACTCGGCCACCTGTGACACCACGTCGCGGGGCATGTCGTCGTGGATCAGGGTCAGGTCCAGATCGGAGTACGGCAGCAGTTCGCCACGCCCGAGGCCACCCGTCGCGACGATGGCGAAGCCGCTGGTCGCGGTGATGCCGATCTCGGCAGCCTTCGTGGTGAGCCAGAATTCGTGCAGATCGAGCAACGCGTCGCGCAGGGCGGCGGAGTCCAATCTGGCGCCACCGGTCAGCAGTTGATCGGCGGCGATCGCCAGGTCCTTCGCCGGACGCGACGAACCCGCCGCAGGGGCCTCCCAGCGAGAGGCCCCTGCGGCGGGATCTGGTGTCTGCTTCGTCATCTCGGTCCTCCCCGGGCATTGCTGTTGGTCGTTTACTCGATGCGTGTCCGGGAGACGACGCTTAGATCACTTCTTCATCAAATGGCGTCAGTCCCACGCTCACCGGTCCGCACTCGGACGACGGTGTCCACGGGGCTGACCCATACCTTGCCGTCACCGATCTTGCCGGTGCGGGCGGCCTGGACGATGACGTCCACCACCTTGTCGAAGGCGTAGTCGTCAACCAGGACCTCGACCCGCACCTTCGGCACGAAGTCGACGTAGTACTCCGCACCACGGTAAACCTCGGTGTGGCCCTTCTGCCTGCCATAGCCCTGCACCTCGCTGACGGTCATCCCGAGGATGCCCGCCTGCTCGAGACCCGTCTTGACGTCCTCGAGGGTGAACGGCTTGACGATCGCAGTGATCAGCTTCATTTAGTCAGTTTCCTTCCAAGTCACTGTCAATTGTTCCCGATCACGCGAGTTCATAAGCCGTTTCCGCATGCTGGGCTTCGTCAATGCCATTGGCTTCGTCCTCTTCGTCGAGCCGCAGCCCGATGGTGAACTTGAGGAGGTAGGCCAGGATCGTCGTCACGACGAACGAGTAGATCAGGACTGCGAACGCACCAACGGCCTGACGCCACAGCTGGTCGAAGCCGCCGCCGTAGAACAGACCCGCAACCGCCGCAGGCGCTTCCGGAGCGGCGAAGAGTCCGATCAGCAGGGTGCCCGTAAGGCCACCGACCAAGTGCACGCCGACCACGTCGAGCGAGTCGTCGAAGCCGAACTTGAACTTCAGTCCGACCGCCAGGGCGCAGAGGCAACCACCGATCGCGCCAATCGCCAGTGCACCAAGCACATTCACCGACGAACAGGACGGCGTGATCACGACGAGGCCCGCCACGATGCCCGACGCGGCGCCAAGCGTGGTGGGATGTCCGTCGCGGATCTTCTCCGTCAGCAGCCAGGCGAGCATGGCCGCCGCGGTGGCGATCGTCGTGGTGACGAAGGTGCTACCCGCGATGCCACCCGAGTTGGTAGCGGAACCGGCGTTGAACCCGTACCAGCCGAACCACAGCAGACCGGCACCGAGCATCACGAACGGCAAGTTGTGCGGCCGCATCGGAGCCCCCGGCCAACCGCGGCGCTTGCCGAGGACGAGACACAGCGCGAGACCTGCGACACCGGAGTTGATGTGGACCGCAGTACCACCCGCGAAGTCGATTGCCTTGAGCTTGTTGGCGATCCAGCCGCCCGTCTCGCCGGTGTACCCGTCGAAGGCGAACACCCAGTGCGCCACGGGGAAGTAGACGAAGGTCGCCCACAGTCCAGCGAACACCAGCCAGCTGCCGAACTTCAGACGATCGGCAACCGCACCGGAGACCAGGGCCACGGTGATGATCGCGAACATGAGCTGGAATGCGACGAAGACCGTCTGCGGAATCGTGCCGAACAACGCGATGTTCGTGGCGTCGACGGCGGCCGTACCAGTGGCCGGATCCGCGGCGACCGCGGCGACCGCGTTGCCTCCGATGAGACCCTTGAGACCGAAGTACTGCATGGGGTTGCCCATGAAGTTGCCGACGTCGTTGCCGAACGCCATCGAGTAGCCGTACAGCACCCACAGCACCGTCACGATGCCCATGGCGCTGATGCTCATCATGAGCATGTTCAGCACGCCCTTGGCGCGAACCATGCCGCCGTAGAAGAAGGCCAGTCCAGGGGTCATCAACAGCACGAGTGCGGAGCTAGCCAGCATCCATGCCGTGTCGCCGGTGTCCGGCACACCCATTATCGGAAATCCGTCCACTCCCAGTTTCCTCCTTCGCCCATGCCACGGTTAGTCACCGATGACCTAGGCCAAGACAATGCGCACTGGTTGTTTCGCCAATGAGCCGCCCGTGTTTCACCCATGTGAACGGATCGGCCGATTTCGTTTCGGCGGTGTTAATCGCCTCGTCAGGGCGTTAGCCGAGCAGGGCGTCGACGAACGCGGCGGGCTCGAAGGGGGCCAGATCGTCGGGCCCCTCGCCGAGACCGACCAGCTTCACCGGCACCCCAAGTTCCTGCTGCACGCGAAAGACGATGCCGCCCTTGGCCGTACCGTCAAGCTTGGTCAGGACGACTCCGGTGATGTCGACGACTTCGGCGAAGACCCTCGCCTGGGGCAAGCTGTTCTGGCCGATCGTCGCGTCCAGTACCAGCAGAACCTCGTCGACCACGGCACGCTTCGTCACGACCCGCTTGACCTTGCCCAACTCGTCCATCAGACCCGTCTTGGTGTGCAGCCGGCCCGCCGTGTCGATGACCACCACGTCGGCTCCGCTTCTGATGCCCTGATCGACGGCGTCGAAGGCCACCGACGCCGGATCGGCGCCCTCGGGGCCACGCACCACCTCGGCCCCGACTCGGGCCGCCCAGCTCTGCAACTGGTCGGCCGCGGCCGCCCGGAACGTGTCGGCGGCACCGAGGACGACGCGGCGCCCGTCGGCGACGAGCACGCGGGCAAGCTTTCCGACGGTGGTCGTCTTGCCCGTTCCGTTGACTCCCACGACGAGTAACACCGAGGGCTTGTCGTCATGCGGCAGCGCCTTGATGGAGCGGTCCAGCTCGGGGCGAAGTTCGTTGATGAGGACGTCGCGCAGGACGGCCCTTGCGTCGGCCTCGGACCGGACGCTGGTCGCGGCCATCCTGGCTCGCAGTGCACTGACCACGGACGCGGTGACGACGGGGCCGAGATCGGCGACGAGCAGGGTGTCCTCGATGGCTTCCCAGGAGTCCTCGTCGAGGTCTCCGCCGCCGAGCAGGCCGAGCATGCTGCGGCCGAGCGCGTTCTGCGACTTCGAGAGTCGTCCGCGAAGGCGCTCCAGCCTGCCGTCCGCGGGGGCGATCGACTCGATCTCTGGTGCCGACGGCTCGGGTAGCGGGTGGACCTCGGCGACCTCTGGCGCCTGCGGTTCTGGTAGTTGGACGTCGGAGATGGAGCGCCTTGGCGCATCGCGCGGGATGGTGGCGTCATCCCCCACGGCGGGCAGGCCCGACGTGTCCAGCGGCGCGCCGGGGCTGACCGCAGGCGGTTCGATGGTGTCGCTCGACTTCGAGAACGCGATCGTCGACGATGCGGTGTATCCGCCGGACTTGTCGACCGGTGCGTCGAGGGTCGCGCCCTTCTCTGGAGACGACAAGCTGATCCGTCGCCGCCGGTAACGCACCAGCCCGACGGCCAGTGCGACTACGACGAGTACGGCCACGACCGCTAGGGCTATCCAGAGACCTACCAACTGACCTTGCGTCACGGGATCATTGTCTCAGGGTGGGTCGGGGTAACCCTCATCCCGGTGGGGCACGGGTCAGGTGGTCAGCCTAGGGAGTAGAGGTGACCAGTTCCTGACCCCGCATCCGCTGCGAGATCACGGTCGTGATGCCGTCGTCGCGCATGGTGACGCCGTACAACGCGTCGGCGACCTCCATGGTCGGCTTCTGGTGCGTGATCACGATGAGCTGGGAGCGCTCGCGGAGTTGAGAGAACAGCGTGATCAGACGCCGCAGGTTGACGTCGTCGAGCGCGGCCTCAACCTCGTCCATGACGTAGAAGGGTGACGGCCGCGCACGGAAGATCGCGACGAGCATCGCGACGGCGGTCAGCGACTTCTCGCCACCGGACAGCAGGGATAGTCGCTTGATCTTCTTGCCTGGCGGCCTGGCCTCGACCTCGATGCCGGTGGTCAACATGTCGTCGGGGTTGGTAAGCAGCAGCCGTCCCTCACCGCCGGGAAACAGCGTGGCGAACACCTGGGTGAACTCGCGCTCCACGTCGGCGTACGCCTCGGCGAAGACCAGAAGGATGCGTTCGTCCACGTCGGCGATCACGTCGAGCAGGTCCTTGCGGGCCGCCTTGACGTCCTCGAGCTGGGTGGAGAGGAAGGTGTAACGCTCCTCGAGAGCCGCAAACTCTTCCAGGGCAAGGGGATTCACTCGTCCGAGCTCGGCGAGTTCGCGGTCCGCCTTCTTGGCTCGACGCTCCTGGGTGGCGCGGTCGAAGGGCATCGGAGCAGGCGCGGTCACCTGCTCGCCACGCTCCTTGGCCTGCTCGTACTCGGCCATCTCCAGCTCCGACGGCGGAAGTGACACGTGCGGGCCGTACTCGGAGATGAGGTCGTCGGTCGCCATGCCGAACTGCTCTAGCGCATGTTGTTCGAGTTGTTCGATGCGAAGAGCCGCTTGGGCCTTCGCGACCTCGTCGCGATGCAGGGAGTCGGTGAGCGCTGTGATTCTGGCGTTCAGTTCATTGACCTCGAGCCGCACCGCGCCAAGCGCCTCGGCGCGATGGCTGCGTTCGGCGGCAAGTCCGTCCCTGGTGCGACCCGCGACCGCGACCGCGGTGGCCAACCGCGCGGCGACCAACCGGCCCGACTCCGCGACCGCTGCCGCCACCGTCGCGGCATGCTCACGCGCCACCCGCGCCCGCTGCGCGCGCAGCCGGGCCTCACGCTCGGCGGCTGCCGCTCGGCGCAGCGAATCTGCCCGTCCTCGAACCGCATTCGCCCGCTCCTCGGCGGTGCGCACCGCCAACCGCGCCTCGAACTCGGCAGCCCTGGCTTCTTCGGCGGCCGCCACCGACGCCTGGCGATCCACCGGCTCGGCGTCGAACGTGGGAACCTCCTGCGCATTGCGCAGCCGTTCCTCGAGCCCCGACATCTCCTCAACGGTCTTCACCCGGCCCGCTTCGAGCTCGTTGCGCTGACCGTTGAGTCGCTGCCATTCGTCTTGTGCCGCACGGGCTTCGTGTCCGAGCCTGCCGAGTTGTTCGTAGATCGCCGAGATGGCGGCGTCCGATTCGTTGAGCGCCGCGAGCGCGTCCTCGGCGGCGTCCTGGCGCGAGGCCTGCTCGGCCAGCGCTCCCGACAAAGCCGCCGTCAGTTCCGAGACCTGCCGCTCGGACGACGCCAATTCCGTACGCGCCTTGTCGATTTCGGAGGTGATTTCCAACGTGCTCGGTTTGCGATCCGAACCTCCGGTAAGCCAACCCGCGCCGACCAGATCCCCGTCGGTGGTCACCGCCCGGAGCTCGGTGCGCGCCGCAACCAGGTCCAGCGCCGCGGCCAGATCGGCGACCACCACGACGTCGGCCAGCATCGTCGCAATGGCACCGCGTAGCCTTGGCGACGGCTCGACGAGATCGACGGCCCACAGCGCACCGACGGGCAGGGATCCCCCCGAATTTCGCCGTGGCTCTGCCGCTTCGGGCCAGTCACCGAGGACGATCGAGGCGCGGCCGCCGTCGGCCTGCTTCAGCGCCGCGACGGCCGAGCGAGCCGCGCCGAAGCTCTCGGCCGCCAACGCATCGGCGGCGGATCCGAGTACGGCTGCCACCGCCGCCTCGTATCCGGCGCGGACCCGCAGCATCTTCGCCACCGAGCCGAATAGTCCAGTGCCGCCGTGGTTCTTCTGCAGCCACGCGGCGCCGTCCCTGCGGTCGAGCCCGACCGCCAACGCGTCGATGCGCGCCCGCAGTGATGCCACCTGACGTTCGGCGGCGCGTTCGGCGGCCTGTAGCTCGGCGACCCGCTCATCGGCGAGGCGTAGCGCAGTGACCGTGCGGTCATGCTGATCGTCGAGCCCGACTTCACCGGCGTCGAGTTGGCTGACGCGGTTCTGGACGTTCTCGAAGTCGACTCTGGACTGCTCAACCCGCATCGCGGACTCTTCGAGGCTGACCGTGAGCCGTGCCACGCCTTCGTCGATCGACTCGACACGCGTACGCATGGTGTCGACCTGACCGGAGAGCCGGGCCAGCCCCTCCCGGCGGTCTGCCTCGGCGCGAGCTGCCGCCAGGTGTGCACGTTCGGCCTCGCCGGCGATGCGCTCACGTTCACTCAACTCCGCGCGCGCATGCTCTTGCCGGTCCCGGCATTCCGCCAGGTCGGCGAGTAGCAGCTGTTCGTTCGCGGCCACTTCGTCGGCCTGCGCCTCGAGTTCCTCCGGATCGGTTCCCTGGGACGCTTCGACGTCGGAGTCGAGCAGTTGCGCTCGCTCGGTGGCGATCCGCACCGTGGCGCTGACGCGTTCGGCGAGGGCCGACAACCGGAACCACGTCTGCTGTGCCGCCTCGGCGCGACCGCTGAGGCCCGACACCGCGGTTTCGTGGGTCGTCAGCTCGATGGTCGCCATCTCCAGCCGGGTGCTGACCTCGTGGTGTTCGCGCCGCAACGTCGTCTCGGCCTGGCTGGTGTCGTTGAGCTCGGTGCGGCGGATGACCAGATCGTCGGCAGCCAGCCGGAGCTTGGCATCGCGGAGATCGGCCTGAATGGTCTGCGCCCTCCGGGCCATCTCGGCCTGGCGCCCGAGCGGCTTCAGCTGACGCCGCAACTCGCTCGTCAGGTCGTTCAGCCGATTGAGGTTCGCCGACATGGAGTCGAGCTTGCGGACCGCCTTCTCCTTGCGCTTGCGGTGCTTGAGCACGCCCGCGGCTTCCTCGATGAACGCCCGTCGGTCCTCGGGCCGGGACTCGAGGATCTCGGAGAGCTTGCCCTGACCGACGATGACGTGCATCTCGCGGCCGATGCCCGAGTCCGACAGCAGTTCCTGGACGTCCATCAGTCGGCAGCTGTTGCCGTTGATCTCGTATTCGCCTGCACCGTCACGGAACATCCGCCGGGTGATGGACACCTCGGAGTACTCGATCGGGAGCGCGTTGTCGGAGTTGTCGATGGTCAACGTCACTTCGGCGCGGCCCAGCGGCGCCCGCGACGAGGTGCCCGCGAAGATGACGTCCTCCATCTTGCCGCCCCGCAACGTCTTGGCGCCCTGCTCGCCCATGACCCACGTCAGGGCGTCGACGACGTTCGACTTCCCCGATCCGTTGGGACCGACGACACAGGTGATGCCCGGTTCGAAGCGCAGAGTCGTCGGCGAAGCGAAGGACTTGAAGCCCTTCAGCGTCAGACTCTTTAGATGCATGACGTGCGAGCTTACCTGCGGGGTTGCTATCTCTCGGCGAACCCCTCGAACGGATTGTCCGACTCCGAGAGGTCGTAGACGACCGTGTCGACGTGACCCGGCGTGGCACCGCCCTGCAGCAGGTCGACCAACCGCTGACATGCCGTGCGGGATCCGCACGCGACGACGTGCACGCGACCGTCATCCTTGTTCGCCGCGAATCCCGTCAACCCGAGCTCAAGCGCCCTGGCCCGCGTCCACCAGCGAAACCCGACACCCTGCACGCGGCCATGTACCCAGGCGGTCAGGCGGACGTCCTGGCCCGACGGCAGGTTCACTTCTTGGTGACCTCGAACGTCACCTCGGTGCCGGTCTTGAGGGTGCGGCCGACGGTGCACACCTTGTCGATCGACCGCTCGACGATGACGATGAGCTTCCTGATCTCCTCCTCCGACAGCGCCGACAAGTCGACCTCGAGGTTCTCCTCGATCAGTGGGTAGCGCTCCTGCTCACGATCAGCGGGACCGGACACGTGGACGGTGGCCTGGTAGTCGTCGCCGAGTCGCGTCCGCAGGGCGTGGTCGCTGCTCATGCCACTGCAGGCCGCGAGTGCGATCTTGAGAAGCTCGCCGGGGGTGAACACGCCGTCGACGTCCTCGGAGCCGACGAGCACCTCGGCCTCTCGGCTGCTGCGACCGGTGTAGCGGCGCACCCCGGTGCGCTCGACCCAGAGTTCAGTCACGAATCAACTTCCTTCTCTCCTCTTCCCGCCCGCGATTCGATGGTCAACGTCGCGGTCTTGGCTGGCGCGGTCTTGGCTGGCACCGTGGACAGTAGAACGACGACCGGTTCATGAACTTGTCCCGCTGCATGACCGCGCCGCAGCGACGGCACGGCTCACCCTCCCGGCCGTAGGCATCGAGTGACCTGTCGAAGTACCCCGACTCGCCGTTGACGTTCACGTACAGCGAGTCGAACGACGTGCCGCCCTGACCAAGGGCGTCGCCCATCACGTCGGCGGCGTGGCCAAGGAGCGCGGCCAGCGTCGGCTTGGTCAACGATTCCGCGATGCGGGCACCGTTGACCTTCGCGCGCCACAGCGACTCGTCGGCGTAGATGTTGCCGATGCCGGAGACCACCGTCTGGTCAAGCAGTTGACGCTTGATCTCGGAGTGCTTGCGCCGCAACACCTTCACCACTGCCGCGCGGTCGAACAGCGGGTCAAGCGGATCGCGCGCCACGTGCGCGACGGGCAATGGCACCTCGGTGCCGTCGACGGTGACCAGGTCGGCGAGCATCCAGCCGCCGAACGTGCGCTGGTCGACGAAGCTCATCGCGGTTCCGTCGTCGAGCAGCGTGGCGACCCGTAGGTGCTCGGTCTTCGTGACGGGCCCAAGCAGCATCTGGCCGCTCATCCCGAGGTGCACCACGAGGGCGTCGCCGCTGCCGAGCGTCAGCCACAGGTACTTCCCACGCCTGCCCGTTCCCGTGATGACGTTGTCGAGCAGTCGCGCCGTCAGATCGGCGGGACCCTCCTCGTGCCGTCGCACCGCGCGCGGATGGTTCACCCGGACGGCGGTGATGGTCTTCCCGACGACGTGTGCGGCGAGCCCGCGCCTGACGACCTCGACCTCTGGTAGTTCAGGCATCCCGCGCTAGCTCGGTCTCGGGGGCTCCGAGGGTCTCGAGCCCTTCGAGCGCCTTGTATGCAGCGGCGGCGGCCTGTTGCTCCGCCTCCTTCTTGGTATGGCCCTCGCCGTGGCCGTAATCCTCATTGCCGACGACTGCCCGTGCCGTGAAGTGCTTGTCGTGCTCGGGGCCAGTCGAGGAGACGACGTAGGCGGGGACGCCAAGCCTGCGAGCTGCCGCCAGCTCCTGGAGGCTGGTCTTCCAATCCAGACCCGCGCCCAGGTTCGCCGCCGTTTCGAGCACGTCGGAGAACATCCGGACGATGACCTCGCGGGCGACCTCGTGTCCGTGTTGGACGTACGTCGCGCCAAGGAGCGACTCCACCGCGTCCGCGAGAAGGTTGGCCTTGTGGGCGCCACCGCTGCCCACCTCGCCGCGGCCGAGCAGAAGGTACGCACCCAGCCCGTCGTCGGTGAGGTTCCTGGCGATCCCGGCCAAGGCCTGCGTGTTCACCACGGCCGACTTCAGTTTGGCGAGTTCACCCTCGCTGCGGTCCGGGTACTTGGTGAAGATCTCCGCCGTGATCACCAGACCAAGGACCGCGTCACCAAGGAACTCGAGCCGCTCGTTGGTGGGCAGACCGCCGGCTTCGTAGGCGTAACTGCGGTGCGTCAGGGCCAAGGTCAACAGCTCGTCCGGCAGGTCGACGCCGAGCGCCTCGAGCAGCGGCGCCCGATCGACCGTCACTCGCGACCGCCCGCCGCCGGCTCCGGCGGCCCGTCGCCGGCGTTCTTGATGGCCGCCAGCTTGGCCCACCTCGGGTCGATGACGTCATGGCCGTGCGGTTCGGCATCATTGGCGAACTCGGCCAGCGGGGCACCGCACTCCGGACAGAGTCCTGGGCAATCGTCGCGGCACACCGGCGAGAAGGGCAGTTCCATGCCGACGGCATCGATGATCGGCTGCTCGAGGTCGACCCTGTCGTCGACGACGCGCCCGACCTCGTCGTCGTCGTCGGTGGTGGCCTCGGTGACTGTGTGCGGATACGCGAACAACTCGGTGAGGTAAATCTCGACGTCCCCAGCGACGGGAGTCAGGCAGCGCGAACACTCACCGGCCGTCGGTGCCGATACGGTGCCGCTGACGAGTACACCCTCGGACACCGATTCCAAGCGCAGATCGAGTTCGACGGGAGCGCCTTCGGGGATGGCGATCAACTCGATGCCGATCCGCGACGGTGCCGGCATCGTTTCCGCGAACGTGATCATCGAGCCGGGGCGCATACCTAGTCGCGAGATGTCCAGCGCGAAGGGTGACGGGGGGCCGTGACGCACGCCATGCTTCGACTTTTCGGCCATTCGCTGATTCTACGGCCGCGGTTGGCAGGTCCTACCGCTGCGCGTAGTCGTGCGTGCCCGCGGCGGTCCGCAACTGGTGGCGGCCGCGTCCGACCGAGCGCAGCGTGCCGTTGAGGTATTCCTCGAATTCGGCCAGCTTGCTGTCCACGTAGATGTCGCACTCGCCCCGCAGGCGATCGGCCTCGGCGTGGGCGGTGTCGATCAGCCGGGTGGCCTCCAACGTCGCGGTCTGCACGATCTCGGTCTGCGACACCAACCGCTGCTGCTCCTTGATGCCCTCCTGCACGGCCTTCTCGTAGGAGAGGTTGCCGTTTTCGATGAGGCGGTCGGCCTCGGCCTTCGCGCGACCGGTGCTGGCCTCGTACTCCCGTTTGGCCGTCGTCATGATGCGGTTCGCCTCTTCGCGGGCCTCGCCGACCATCCGCTCGCTGTGCTGACGCGCCTCGCCGACCATGCGGTCGGCCTGGCCCTTGGCGTCGGCGAGGATCCGGTCGGCTTCGCCGCGGGAGTGGTTGAGCAGGGAGTCCGCTTCGGCGGTCGCCGTCGAGACCATCGAATCGGAGTGCTCCTTGGCCTCGCGCAACATCCCGTCACGGGCGTCGAGCACGTCCTGGGCGTCGTCGAGCTCGCCGGGGATCGCATCCTTGATGTCGTCCAGCAATTCGAGCACGTCGCCACGGGGCACCATGCAGCCAGCCGTCATCGGCACACCGCGGGCTTCCTCGACGATCGCTCCGAGTTCGTCGAGCGCCTCAAATACTCGGTACACGGCAACACCCTCCCGGCCTAGTTGGTCGTTACCAGTGTGCCTGGTGTTACCCGTGTGACTTGGCACGCCACGCCGGTGAGTCGCCGTTTTCGCGTCGGTCACCCCGGGGCGCGGTCGGCGAGCTTCGACTGCAGCCGCGCGTTGACGGGCGCAGGCAGCAACTCCGAGACGTCGCCCCCGAAGAGCGCGACCTCCTTGGCGAGCGACGACGACACGAAGGAGTACTGCGGTGTCGTCGCGACGAAGAACGTGTCGACGCCCGCGACGTGCTTGTTCATCTGCGCCATCTGCAGCTCGTACTCGAAGTCGGTGCCCGTGCGCAGACCCTTGACGATGGCGGTCAGCCCGCGCGACTTCACGAAGTCGACGACCAGCCCGCTGCCACTCTCGACCCGAAGATTCGGCAGGTGCGTGGTCGACTCGCGAATCAACTCGATGCGCTCGTCGGCGGTGAACATGCCCGACTTGTTCGGATTCACCAGCACGGCGACGACCACTTCGTCGAACTGAGCCGCCGCCCGCTCGAACACGTCGATGTGGCCGAGGGTCACGGGATCGAACGAGCCTGGGCATACGGCGCCACTCATGTCCGACGACGCTACGCGATCTCGCCGAATTCGAGGCGGGTGTCGCCGTAGCGGCGATCCCGGCCCACCGTCCATCCGGTGGGCCACGTCAACGCGGGCGCCGACGAAGGGCGCTCGATCACCGCGACGGCGCCGGCAGCCACCCAGCCATGATCGGTGAGGGCCGAGAGCACCTCGTCGACGTCAGCCGACGGCACCTCGTACGGCGGGTCGGCGAACACCAGATCCGCGCGACGGTCGGTGCCCGCAGCGAGCACCGACGCGACACTGCCGCACCGCACCGCCGCACCGGTAACCCCCAGCGCCGCGACGTTGTCGGCGATGACGGCGGCCGCCCGCCGGTCGGCCTCCACGAATAGCGCGGACGACGCACCGCGCGAAAGTGCCTCCAGCCCAAGGGCACCCGACCCGGCATACAAGTCGAGAACCACGACACCCGCCAAGTCGAGGCGCGCGGTCAGCACGTTGAACAACGACTCCCGAACCCGGTCCGTCGTGGGCCGGGTGCCCCGCCCGGAGCGACCCTGTGGCACCGCGATTCGCCGGCCGCCGAACTGACCACCGACGATCCGGGTCAGTTCGATCCCCCCGTCGCTTCGCTCTTGCCCACCGAGGAGATCACCACCAGGAGATCGCCACCTTCGACCTGTCCGGTAGCCGCGACGGCGACGCGGTCGACGGTGCCCGCCTTGGGTGCGGTGATCGCTGCCTCCATCTTCATGGCCTCGATGGTGGCGATGGTCTGACCCGCAGTCACCACATCGCCTGCGGCGACGTTCACGGTCACCACCCCGGCGAACGGCGCGGCGACGTGATCGCCGTTGGCGCGGTCCGCCTTCTCCGCCGCAGGCACGGTGTCGGCGATGCTCTCGTCGCGCACCACCACCGGACGCAACTGCCCGTTCAGGATGCACATCACGGTCCGCAGGCCCCGCTCATCGGCTTCGGAGATGGCCTCGAGTCCGATGATGAGCTCAACGCCGCGGTCGATCTGGATGCGGTGTTCGTCGCCGTGGCGCAGCCCGTACCAGAACTGGTTGGCCGACAGCCGCGAGGTATCCCCGTAGACCTCGCGGTGGGCGTCGAATTCCTTTGTCGGCCCGGGGAAAAGCAGCCGGTTCAGGGTCCGCTGTCGTGAGGTGCCCGCCTCCGCGAGCAGCACTTCGTCCTGCGCGCTGAGCTCCGTGGTCGGATTTGCCGGTGGACGTCCCGCCAGCGCCTTCGTGCGCAGCGGTTCCGGCCATCCGCCCGGCGGATCTCCGAGTTCACCGCGCAGGAACCCGATGACCGAGTCGGGAATGTCGAACCGCGCAGGATCGGCGGCGAACTCCTCGGCCGTGATCCCGGCCCCGACGAGGGCCAGCGCGAGGTCACCGACGACCTTCGACGACGGCGTGACCTTGACCAGGTGACCGAGCTCCCGGTCCGCACCGGCATAGGCGTTCTCGACGTCTTCGAAGCGATTGCCGAGGCCCAGCGCGATCGCCTGTTGACGCAGATTGGACAGCTGGCCGCCGGGAATCTCATGGCTGTACACCCGTCCCGTTGGGCCCGGCAGCCCGGATTCGAAGGGCGCGTACACCTTTCGCAACGCCTCCCAGTACGGCTCTAGATCGCACACGGCCCGTAGCGACAAGCCGGTGTCGTAGCGCGTGTGCATCGCCGCCGCGACGATCGAGGACAGCGACGGTTGACTGGTGGTTCCCGCCAGCGGAGCGGCTGCCCCGTCGACCGCGCTGGCGCCGGCCTGCCACGCCGCGGTGTAGGTCGCCAACTGGCCACCGGGGGTGTCGTGGGTGTGCACGTGCACCGGCAGATCGAACCTGCTGCGCAACGCCGAGACCAGGGTGGTCGCGGCCGGTGCCCGCAACAGGCCCGCCATGTCCTTGATGGCCAGCACGTGGGCGCCCGCCTGGACGATCTGCTCGGCCAGCTTGAGGTAGTAGTCCAACGTGTAGAGCGTTTCGGCCGGATCCGACAGGTCGCCGGTGTAGCTCATCGCGACCTCGGCGACCGCCGTGCCGGTCGCCCGAACGGCGTCGATGGCCGGGCGCATCGACTCGACGTTGTTCAGCGCGTCGAAGATCCGATAGATGTCGATGCCGGTGGCCGTGGCCTCCTCGACGAATGCTTCGGTGACGACTTCCGGGTACGGGGTGTACCCGACGGTGTTGCGGCCCCGCAGCAGCATCTGCAGGCAGATGTTGGGCACTTCCTCACGCAGCGCCGCCAGTCGTTCCCACGGGTCTTCCTTCAGAAACCTAAGGGCCACATCGTAAGTCGCGCCACCCCAGCACTCCAGCGACAGGAGTTCTGGCGTCATGCGTGCGATGTAGGGCGCGACGGCCACCAGGCCGGAGGTCCGCACCCTGGTGGCGAGCAACGACTGATGCGCGTCACGGAAGGTGGTGTCGGTGACGCCCACCGCGGGAGAGTCCCGCAGCCACGCCGCGAACCCCTCCGGACCCAACTCGATCAGGCGCTGCTTGCTGCCGGGAGGCGGGATCGAGTCGAGGTCGAGATCGGGCAGCTTGTCCTGGGGGTAGATCCGGGCCCGATCGCGGTACGGCGAGTTGACCGTGACCTCGGCGAGGTAGTTGAGCATCTTCGTACCGCGGTCGGCCGACACGTGAGCGGTCAGCAATTGCGGGCGTTCGTCGATGAACGACGTGGTGACCCGACCCGCGCGGAAGTCGGGATCGTCGACGACCGCCTGCAGGAACGGGATGTTCGTCG
>NZ_JAVRQA010000140.1:0-7825 GCF_032161845.1 Mycobacterium sp. | reverse complement strand
TAGCCCGTGACCGAAGCGACGATCGGCGCGGGTACGCCGGTCGTGCGCCGCCACAACCGGGTAATCCCACCAACGCGGGCAAATGCCGAGTCATCGCCGGTCCGCGATTCGAGTGCGGGCTCGACGTCGGAGTCGGTCGTCGACACGCCAACTTCCTTGCACAGCGCGGGCAACAGCTGCTGGGCGGCGAGGGCGTAGCCGGCCGCGGACGGATGGAACATGTCGTCGGAGAAGAATTCGTCCGGCGCCTTCTGAAACTCCGGCGACAGCAGCGCCGAGAACGGCACGGGCACGCCGCCCGCCGCACGCACCGCGCCGGCCTGTGCGCGGGCCAGTCGGAGCCCGATCGTGCGGGCGACCAGGCGTAGTGGCTGTGGAATCGCGGTGATGACGCCGAAGTCCGGGCACGTGCCGACGACGACGACGGCGCCGCTGCCGCGCAGTCGGCGAACCGCCGACCCCACGCGGCGCGCGGAGGGGCCGATGCCGTTGAGCGCCGTGACGTCATTGGCGCCGATCATGACGACGGCGGCGTCGGGAGGGGGACCCGCGACGAACATGGCGTCGATCTGTCCCGACAGGCCCTTCGACGTGGCACCGACGATCGCCTTGGTGTTCAACCGGATGCGCTTGCCGGACTGCTCGGCGAGGCCGCGGGCGATCAGCACGCCAGGCACTTCGTCGGCGGACACGCAGCCGTACCCGGTGGCGGTCGAGTCGCCGAAGATCATCAGGTGGAGGTCGAACGGCACTCCGCGCTGCCACTTCTCGACCGGCCCGCCGCCTGGGGCGTAGATGCCGTCGGCACGTGGCGGGACGTCCCATGACTTGGGGATGACCTGGCGGGCCTGATCGGCCTGGCCATGCAGCAGGTTCCTGGCCCCGACATAGGCGGAACCCGTCGATGCGAGCGCGGCCGCCGCTGCCAGGGCAACGGTCGATCTACGCGGTGCACGAATGACCACAGGCCCAGTTTAGGGGCGATTGGACCGCTGTCCGCGTGGCGGCAGGTCCCAGCCGGTCACATTGCGGTATCAAGTCCGGTACGAGTTTGAATTCTTCGATTGTTGAACATTGCATAAGGTGTCAAGCTAAGTTGCCTGGGGTAGCTAATTGGTTAACCGCACCGGGCACTACAACGGCGTAGGGAGTGGTGAAGATGACCGCACCAAGCAGGGTTTCCGGGTCGTCTGGATCTAGCATCAGTGCTGCTAGGACGCATAAAGCGCGCCGCTTCCCTGTTAGCGACGGGGCCCCCGTCGAGGTGGTGGAGGACGGCCCGAGTGTCGCCGGTCGGTTGTTTGCTCTGGGTGCGATGCTGACGATCAGGCCAACTCTTGCCGTCGGCAGCTATGTCCCGCGGATGCCATGGCCGTTCGGCTTGGTCGACTTCGTCGCCCGGGTGATGCGTCCGGCGCCGGGCACTGTTCGCGCCACCATTGCCCTGCCAAACTGCACCGCTCAGCTCGTCAGAGCGGCTGGCGTGCTGCCCGCCGACGGCAAGCGCAGCGTCATCCTCTACCTGCACGGTGGGGCCTTCCTCAGTTGCGGGGCGAATTCGCACGGCCGATTGGTGACCGCGTTGTCGCGGTTCGCCGACAGTCCAGCGCTGGTCGTCAACTACCGGATGATCCCCAAACATTCGATCGGCCAGGCCATCGACGACTGTTACGACGCCTACAAGTGGTTGCGGCTCAAGGGATACGAGCCCGAGCAGATCGTGCTCGCGGGTGATTCGGCGGGTGGTTACCTGTCACTGGCGCTGGCCGAGCGGTTGCACTTCGACGGTGAGTTGCCCGCCGCCGTGGTCACCATGTCGCCGCTGTTCGAGATCGACAACGACGGGCGTGCCCAGCACCCCAACACCCACTCCGACGCGATGTTCCCGCCGAGGGCCTTCGAAGCTCTCGTCGAGTTGATCGAGGGCGCGGCCAAGCGCCACGTCGTCGATGGCGAACCGGAGCAGGTGTACGAACCGCTCGACCACATCGAGACCGGACTGCCGCGCACCCTGATTCACGTCTCCGGGTCCGAGGTTCTGCTCAACGATGCGCGAAAGGCCGCGCACATGTTGGCCGCTGCGGGCGTTCCGGTCGAAGTGCACGTCTGGCCCGGTCAGATGCACGTCTTCCAGTTGGCGGCGCCGGCCGTGAAGGAGGCGACGCGATCGCTGAAGCAGATCGGCGACTACATCCGAGAGGCCACCTGGTAACCCGAACGGCCGCCTGACACGATGGACGCATGCGAATCGCCGGTCATGTCAGTGAGCTCATAGGCAATACGCCTCTCGTTCGGTTGAACTCCGTCGTGCCCGAAGGCGCCGCCCTGGTGGCGGCCAAGATCGAATACCTCAATCCCGGTGGCAGCTCCAAGGACCGCATCGCCGTCAAGATGATCGATGCCGCCGAAGCCAGCGGTGAACTGAAGCCCGGCGGCACCATCGTCGAACCGACTTCCGGCAATACCGGCGTGGGCTTGGCCCTGGTGGCGCAGCAGCGTGGCTACAAGTGTATCTTCGTCTGCCCTGACAAGGTCAGCGAGGACAAGCGGAATGTGTTGCGTGCGTACGGCGCCGACGTCGTCGTGTCGCCGACCTCGGTGCCGCCCGACCACCCGGACAGCTACTACAGCGTGTCCGACCGACTGGTACGTGAGATCGACGGGGCGTGGAAGCCCGATCAGTACTCCAACCCGAACGGCCCTGCGAGCCACTACGAAACGACGGGTCCGGAGATCTGGGCCGACACCGAGGGAAAGGTCACGCACTTCGTCGCCGGGGTGGGCACCGGCGGGACGATCACCGGGGCGGGCCGCTATCTCAAGGAGGTGTCCGGGGGCGCGGTGAAGATCATCGGCGCCGACCCGGAGGGGTCGGTGTACTCCGGCGGCACCGGAAGGCCTTATCTCGTCGAGGGGGTCGGGGAGGACTTCTGGCCGTCGGCCTACGACCCGACCGTCACCGACGAGATCATCGCGGTTTCCGACGCCGATTCCTTCGACATGACACGCAGACTCGCCCGCGAGGAGGCTCTCCTGGTCGGCGGATCTTGCGGGATGGCCGTGGTGGCCGCGATCAACGTCGCCGAGCGAGCCGGGCCGGACGCGGTCGTCGTGGTTCTGCTTCCGGACGGTGGAAGAGGTTATCTCTCAAAGGTCTTCAACGACGCGTGGATGTCGTCCTACGGCTTCCTTCGCGGCAGGCTCGACGGTTCGATCGAGCAGTCCACGGTCTCAGACGTGTTGCGCCGCAAGTCCGGTGCGCTGCCCGACCTCGTTCACACCCATCCGTCGGAGACGGTGCGCGACGCGATCGGGATCCTGCGCGAGTACGGCGTCTCGCAGATGCCCGTGGTCGGCGCCGAGCCTCCGGTGATGGCAGGCGAGGTCGCGGGGAGCGTGTCGGAACGTGAGCTTCTGTCCGCCGTATTCGAGGGTCGAGCAAAGCTCGCCGACGCCGTTTCACAGCACATGAGCCCCCCGCTGCCGCTCATCGGGGCCGGAGAATTGGTCAGCATGGCGGCCAAAGCGCTGCGCGACGGCGATGCCGTGATGGTGGTCGAGGAGGGCAAACCCGTGGGCGTCCTGACCCGCCACGACCTGCTTGGCTTCCTATCGGACGGAAATACGCGCCGGTAGGAGTGCTGGAGGCGCGTGACAGGCACTGCCAAGACCTTCGAAATCCGTTAGCCAAGGCAAGGATTCCAGGTTTACCGGCTGCGAAATCGGGTATGCAACTTCGCTTTTTGGTCGTCTTTCAGAGCAGATTCTCAGGTAGGGTAGCAGCGCTCAGACCCAGCAAATTGATCATCGGAAGGCGTTCATGACCGAGTATCCGCCGCCCCCTCCTGGCAATTACCCTCCGCCTCCTCCCGGGAACTACCCACCACCCCAGGGCCCCGGTGGCCCCGGTGGCCCCACGGGACAGCCAGACAACAATCTGGTCTGGGGAATCCTGGTCACGGTGCTGTGCTGCCTTCCCCTTGGCATCGTGTCGATCGTCAAGGCCACCCAGGTATCTGGGCTTTGGGGCCAGGGTCGCTACGCCGAGGCGCAGCAGGCCGCTGACGATGCCAAGAAGTTCGCCATGTGGGGCGCCATCGCCGGCGTCGTGGTCGGCGTCATCTATCTGATCTTCACGTTGGTCGTTGGCGCCAGCGCCTTCTCGTACTCGTAACAAGCGAGTCGATGCTGGATTCGCGCCGATCATTGGCACTCGCGCCGCTCGGCGCCCCGCTCGGTGTGGCGGTGGCGGCCGGGCTGGTGTGCGGTGCCGTGTGGCTTGGGAATCCGATGTCGGCGGGCGGGCCGCTCCCGGTATGTCCGACGAAGGCGTTGTTGGGCATCGACTGTCCGGGTTGCGGCAGTTTGCGCATGATCTACTGTCTCCTGCACGGCGACGTCCTCGGCGCGGCGCGCTTCAATGCACTCGGACTTGTCTCGGTGTTGTTCCTGCTCTGGGCTTTTGGCGCGTGGACCTACGGCCGGATCGTCGATCGCAGAGTCAGCAGCTGGCAGCATCATCGGTGGGCCGCCGCCGTGGCACTGGTGCTGGTGTCCGTGTGGTTCGTCGTCCGCAACCTACCGGTGGCCCCATTCACCGCGTTATATGTCTAGCTATCAAAGGGTTTCCGCTCAGCGAACCCGGATCGAATTCATCCGAAAGGTGACACGACCATGACCACTCCGCCACAGCCACCCGAGGGCGAGGGCTACCAACCTCCGCCGCCAAGCGGCTACCCGCCACCTCCGCAGGGCGGCTACCCGCCACCTCCGCAGGGTGGCTACCCGCCACCGCCGCCAAGCGGCTACCCGCCACCTCCGCAGGGCGGCTATCCGCCACCGCCCCAAGGGGGTTACGGCGCGCCGCCACAGGGTGGCTATCCGCCACCACCACAGGGCGGTTACGGGGCACCCCCGCCTCCGCCGCAAGGGGCCTACGGACCGCCGAGCGGTTACCCGTCGCCCGGCGGCTACCCCCCGGTGGGCGGCCCCGGTTACGGTGGCGCACAGGTCAACATCGGCGAGGCATTCTCCTGGGCGTGGAACAAGTTCAGCAAGAACGCCGTCGCACTCATCGTCCCGACGTTGGTCTACGCGATCATCGTCGGTGTGGTGTCCGGCATCTTCTACGGGCTTGCCTTTGCCGTCGCACCCAGCGGAGTGAGTTCCTACGATGACTACGGCTCGGGCTTCAGCTACTCGTACTCATCAGGCTTCGGGTTCGCCAGCTACGCCTTGATCTTCCTGGGCGGGTTGGTGACATTCGTTGTGGTGGGCGCGATTTCGTCGGCCTACTACGCGGGACTGCTCGACATCGTGAACGGGCAGCCGGTGACCGTCGGGTCGTTCTTCAAGCCGCGCAACGTCGGCAGCGTCCTCGTCGCCAGCGTGCTCATCGGGCTAGTTTCGACAGTGCTCAGCTTCTGCTTCATCCTCTCCATCGTGATCGGACTGTTCACGCTCTTCGCGACGGTGCTCATCGTCGACCGCAACCTCCCACCGATTGAGGCCATCAAGACCAGTTTCGAGGCGGTCAAGGCCAATTTCGTCCAGGTACTGCTGGCCTGGCTGATCATCGGCGTCATCGTGACCGTCGGTGCGCTGCTATGCGGTGTCGGCATTCTCGTCGCATTGCCAGTAGCCGCGCTGTTCCTGGTGCACACCTACCGGAAACTGCTTGGGGGACCCATCGCGCCACTCACGCCGTAGGTGGAAGAACACGTTCTAGAAAACTATGGAGTACCTGTGTGCCGTCCCCTTAAGCTGCCCTCAATTGCACTCGAACGAAAGTAAGGACTAATAATGACCAGCCCCCCGCCCCCTCCGGGCAACTACCCGCCCCCGCCCCCGCCGCCGCCGCCGCCGCCCGAGGGTGGCGGATACCAGCCGCCCCCGCCGCCGCCCGGCGGCAACTACCCGCCGCCGCCGCCCGCGGGTGGGGGATACGCGCCGCCGCCCCCACCACCAGGTGGCGCCTTCCCTCCGCCTCCTCAGGATCAGGGCGGATACGCGCAGGCGCCCGGCGGTTTCGGTGGCGGAACACCGGCGGACGCGTACACACCGTGGCTCACGCGCGTGCTGGCCTGGCTCATCGACTGGGTTCCGGTCCTCATCCTGTCGGGTATCGGTTCGATCTTCCTGGTCACCATGCAGAAGGTCGAAACCGTCTGCGTCACTGACGATTCCGAGTACCAGCTCGGCGATTTCTGCGCGACTGGCAACAACGGCCCAAGCGGGTTGGCATGGATTCTCTTCATCGTGCTCGAGCTCATCGCGCTGGCGTACATCGTCTGGAACCTCGGCCTCAAGCAGGGCACCACGGGCTCCAGCATCGGCAAGGGCATCATGAAGTTCAAGATCGTGGGCGAGGACACGGGGCAGCCGATCGGCTTCGGTAAGTCCTTCGTCCGCGAGCTCATCTACATGGTGGCCTACGGCCTGTGCGGCATCGTGTGGGTCGTCGCCGTCCTGTTCCCGCTGTTCGATCCCAAGCGCCAGACGCTCGTCGACAAGCTCGTCAAGACGGTTGCTCTTCCGCTGTAACCGCTTCGAAGACGCCGCCCGTCCGCCATCTGCGGGCGGGCGGCATCTTCGTTTCCAACGCAACGCGTCCATCGAACGTCGAAGCAGCACATCGGCTCGCCCGCGGCCATTCCGGGCAGTCGCCGCTCGCCGGACCGACGGGCCGTCGTGCGCCAATCGAGGCGACTTTCGATCGTGCTGATTGTCGTACACCGGCGCTCGCGCGGGCCGACACCGTTACCCTGATCGACGATGAGTGAGCAGCGTTCCAAGGCAGATGCGTACCGCGCCTACGGCCCGGCGACGAGGGCAATCCACGCCGGCTACCGGCCCGATCCGGCGACCGGAGCCGTCAACGCGCCGATCTATGCGAGCTCCACGTTCGCCCAGGATGGCGTCGGCGGCCTCCGCGGTGGCTTCGAGTACGCCCGCACCGGCAACCCGACCCGCTCGGCCCTGGAGGCGGGGCTGGCGGCCGTCGAAGGTGCGACGTTTGGCCGGGCGTTCAGTTCGGGGATGGCCGCCACCGACTGCACGTTGCGGGCCGTGCTGCGCCCCGGAGACCACGTCGTCATCCCCGATGACGCCTACGGGGGCACGTTCCGGCTGATCGACAAGGTGTTCACGCAATGGGGCCTCACGCACACCCCCGTCGCGCTGTCCGATCTCGACGCGGTACGCGCCGCGATCACGCCGACGACCAAGCTGGTCTGGGTGGAGACGCCGACCAACCCGCTCCTGACCATCGCCGACATCGCGGGAATTGCCCAGCTGGCGTCGGCCTCCGGGGTGAAGGTCTTGGTCGACAACACCTTTGCCTCACCGGCCCTGCAACAGCCGCTGGCGCTGGGGGCCGACATCGTGCTGCATTCCACGACGAAGTACATCGGCGGCCACTCCGACGTCATCGGCGGTGCTCTGCTCACCAACGACGAGGAACTCGACGATGCCTTTGGCTTCCTGCAGAACGGCGCCGGTGCCGTGCCAGGCCCCTTCGATGCCTACCTGACCATGCGCGGGCTGAAGACGCTCGCGCTGCGGATGGAGCGGCACAGTGCGAACGCCACGAAGGTGGCCGAGTTCCTCGCCGAGCACGCGGCCGTCGACACGGTGTTGTATCCCGGCTTGCCGAGCCACCCGAACCACGACGTCGCGGCGCGCCAGATGTCCGGTTTCGGCGGCATGGTCTCCGTGCGGGTGAAGGGCGGCCGGGAAGCGGCTCAGCAGTTGTGTGCGCGCACCGACATCTTCATCCTCGCCGAATCGCTCGGCGGCGTGGAATCGCTCATCGAGCATCCCGGCG
>NZ_JAVRQA010000139.1:0-3275 GCF_032161845.1 Mycobacterium sp. | reverse complement strand
TTGAAGCGGGTTGCCGCGAAGACCCTTACGCCGTCCGCGATGAGCCGTTCGGCCACACCGAGGCCGATGCCCGACGCTGCTCCGGTGACGATGGCCGTGCGGCCGACGAGTGCGCCGCTCACAGGATGATCGCCACGTCGGAGACGGCGCGCAGGTCGGTCATGTCGAGTTCGGCGCGCTTGCGGGCGATGCGCAGACCGGAGCCCGTCACGCGTAGTAGGTACTGGTATCGCCCGACGTAGCTGCTGGACCGACCGCCGCGGAACCGCCAGACGGTGAAGGATGCTGACACCGACACCTCGGTCACCTGGCCCGTGTCGTCGACCTGTTCGTTCAGTACGCGCACGTTGAACACCTGGTGATTGGTGCGCGAGTGGGGGTACTCGCGGTGAGCGCGTCGGCTGTTGAGCCGCTCGACCCGTGCCTTCAGTCTGGTGAGGTCGTCGTCGATGAGCATGAGATCCCGCGTCGGGTCGCCATCGGGGGCGTCGTTGCACGGCACCTCGTACTTCGCATCATCGTCGAACAGCTGCAACCATTCATCGAGCGCCCAGGTGTCGAGGAGGGCAGCCTCGGCGTAGAGGTAGTCCTCGAGGTCGGACCGGCTGATTCTGGCGGCCAGGGAAATGGACGCGCTCATCAGACACTTCCTACTTCCGCTGCGGCACCCATCTGTGTCTGCCAACGCCGCCAGAACTCTCGCATCTGTTCTTCGTCGTTGGCCATCGGTCCACGTCCCATGCCGCGCGAGATGTCGTTCCATTCGACGCCGCCGCTGGCGTAGCCCTGCTGACAGGACTCGAGGGCCTCGACATCGTCGGGGGTGGCGAAGCCGCCGGGGCCGAGGAAGGTCAGGAAGCTATCCAGTCGGCGCTGACGCAGTGCGGGGAGTTCGTCGCGGGGGGCGAGCTGCCACGCCGTGACGTCCACGCGGTTCGGCGCTGTGGGGAACAGCGTCCGCACCGTCACCGCCATGATGTCGTTGATCACCAGGTTGGGGTAGATGAGCAGGTTGCGGTTGGTCTCGGCGATCTTGTGTGCGCGATCGGCGCCGAAGCGGTCGACGAGTTCGGCTCGCAGGCGGTCGATTTCGTCGCGCGCCTGCTCGCCGAACATCGGCTCCCACTTGGCGACCGGGCGACCCCAGGGGGCGGAGTACTCGATCACCGCGTGGCCGTTGCCAAGGCTCACCGCGCGTCCGTCGACTCCGCTTCCCAGGTCCGTGCCGATCGACACCAGATACTTGAAGTAGGTATCGTGTGTCGACTGCGCGTGATATCCGTCGATGCTGTTCTCCACCAGAAGCTTCCAGTTCGCATCGAAGCTGTATTCGTTGGTGCCCCTGATCGTCTCGACCGATCCGCCGCAGCCGTCGACGACGAGATCGATGTATTCCTTGGCGTCGGCGAGGTATGTCGACAGGTCGACGATGTCGGGGTCGAAACTGGCGAAGACGAACCCTCTGTAGGACTCGACGCGGTGAACGCGTTTGAGACCCAGCTCCGCGAAGTTCAGCCCGCCTGCGTAGGCGGCCCGGTCGGGCACGCCCTTGAGCTCGCCCTCGGTGTCGAAACTCCACGCGTGATAGAAGCAGGAGAACACCTTCGCGTTGCCCGATTCCTGGCGGCAAACCATCGCTCCGCGATGGGTGCACGAGTTGTGGAAGACGTTGATCTGCCCGCTCTTTGCGCTACGCACCATGAAGACGGGCCGACCGGCGACGGGCCGTCGAACGAAGTCGCCCGGCCGCGGTATCTCGGACTCGTGCCCGACGTAGAGCCACGATCGTGCGAAGACCCGCTCTACCTCGTCCCGAAGTATCTGGGGCGAGGTCATCGCGGACCGATGCACCCGAAACGCGTTGTTCTGTCGGTCATCGACGACGATCGGTGCGATCGGCATCGACGCCACGTCGACCCTGGGTTCGGTCCCGGTGCTCACGGGCAATCCAGATAGTTCGCCACCAGCGCCGAGAATTCCTGCGCCCGTTCGATTTGAGTCCAGTGTCCACACGCGCTGAAGACGTGGAGGTCGGCGTTCGGAAACAAGCCCAGCATCGTGACGGAGACGGCGAGCGGTACCACCTTGTCTTCGCGACCGTGGACCAACAGGGTAGGAATCCTGATCGCGCGGACCTCTTCCTCGGTGATACCGAGCTCGGATCCCTTGTGCCGCGGGTCCTGGAATATCGCCTGGTACGCCTCGAACGCACCGTTGGCCACGCTGGCCTCGTAACGGATCCGCACCAGGTCGTCGGTGATCATCGTGGGATCCACCGCGAAGTAGTTGCGCAACAGGTCGCGCATGGCGTCCGGTGATGGGCGGTATGCGCGCAGTGCCGCCAAGCCCTCGGTCAGCGTCATGCCGATGCCGGGGGCGCCCATCAGCACCATCTTCGTGATCCGATCAGGCTGGTCGGTAGCCATCTGCATCGCGATGCGGCCACCGAGCGAGTTCCCCACGATCGAGGCGCTTTCGATTCCGAGTGCGTCGAGGAATGCCCACACGTGGTCGGTCCATGTCCGCAGCGAGTACACGACGTCCGCGGGACGTTCGGTGTCGCCGAAGCCGACGATGTCGGGCGCCAACACCCGGAAGTCCTTCGCGAGCGTCCCGATGTTGTTTTGCCAGTTGGCAGTTGCCGATACGCCGGGCCCTGACCCGTGCAGCATGACCACCGGATGGCCCGATCCCGCTTCTAGATAGTGAGTCCTGATGCCCCCGGCGTCGATGTCGTGCGGTGTGGCCACCGGTGGGGAAGCGGTGTGCAGGGTCATTGCTGACGTCCTTCCTCGAAGACGGCAAAGCACTTGTTGGAATTGAAGACATCCGTGGTGACCAATTCAGACCACGCCAGTTCGAGACCCAGTTCGTCTGCGGCGCCGGTCAGGCAGAACCAATTGAGCATTTCGTGCTGCCCCGAATCGACTACGTCCCGAGTGGGAGTGGATTGCCAGGCGTCGTAGTCGGCATCGACGAGCAAGTCGTAAAGCCGTCGATCGGCGGTGGTGTCGGGGGTGATGTGCCAGGTCTTGTCGGTCAAGAAGGCGTGCGACCAGCTCGACGAGGCGACGAGTGCCACCCGCAGATCGGTTTCGGTAAATGCTTGGGCGACGGCCCTGCCAAGGGCGAAGCAGCGGGCCGGGGTGGGCCCGACTGGGTCGAGCCGTTCTTGGGCAATCTCGGCGAATCTGGCTAAGCCACCCCGCCTCGCGATCGCGTGCTGCCCATAGCAATTCACCGTGATCGGAATGATGGGATAGGGAAATTCGGTC
>NZ_JAVRQA010000138.1:0-5751 GCF_032161845.1 Mycobacterium sp. | reverse complement strand
GCCGCGTGGCGCTCACCACCGTCACGCGCTGGGCACCGCTCAATCTACCTGCGGCGGGCCAGTATTGGCCCATCCGGCGCGCCATCCAAATGCCGAAACCGCCACCGACCAACACCGCGACGACCGCACCGGCGATCAGCATCCCGGAGTCCAGCCATGCCTGGACGCCGAACACCAGGCCCACGCCGACAGCCACCGTCACCCCCCGGCGGAGGGGACCGCCTCGCCAGACGAACGCCGGCACGATGACCACCCGGTCATTGTGCGCTCGGGCAGACCTTGGGCGGCGTGAACGAACGTCATTGCCGAAGCCCGGGTTTGACCGATGCGATCGGGGGGCGGCTGTGCTCGATAGGCCCCAGTGCACGACCGGGCACCGACTTCCGACTTCGGTCAGGGATGGAAGAAGAACCCTCTCAGCATGAGGTTCGCGTTCTCCACGTTGCCCCGGACGATCTTGTTCGTGTCTTCCGTGAGGCCCCGGGCGATCTTGTTCGAGTCTTCCGTGAGGCCCCGGGCGATCTTGTTAGTGCCCTCCGTGAGGCCCCGGGCGATCCCGTTCGTATTTTCCGTGAGGCCCCGCGCGATGTTGTTCACGTTGTTGACCGTGTCTGAGAGCGGATCGGCGAACGCCATTGCCGCGGGCCCGGCGAATAGCAATGCCGCGGCGGCCACGGTCGATCCCGCGAGTTTGCCGACGGTGATACCGCGCTTGGATGATGAACGATACTTGCCCATGATTCTCCTTGGGTTCGGCAGGAGCCCCCCGAGGCTTCTGTACCTTTGCTGTACGTCTTAAACGCTAGCACCGACGACGCCTCTCGCAAAGTACCGACGTGACATAAAATTGATTCATACATGCGGTTCGCAGAAATTAGGTCGTCTCCGCGACCACCGCGACCAGCGGCATGGAGAGTTGCCAGACATCGTGACGGATCCGGGGCCAGGTCCGATCGCCGATGATCCAAGTCGCCAACGTCTACCATCCGGGACGGGCTGATTTCTTGTTAGCGGTGGCGGCGGACTGTTCGGCCTTATGGTCGGCGATATCGGCTCTACACTCGAGATCTCGGACTCGAGGCTCAGCGGGGGGTGGTGAGGTCCGATGAAGGTCGGCTTGCTGATGGCGCCGATGCACCCGTTCGAGTCGTATCGGATGTTGCTCGGCTTCGCCGAAGAAGCCAAGGTGGACTCGTTGTGGGTGCCCGATCATCTGCTCGGTTGTGCACACCCTGCCCTTTGGGCCGACATGGCGTTGGCTTCGCTGTCGCCAGATGCCGACGCTTGGTATGACCCGTTTGCCTGCATCGGCGTGATCGGCCATGAGTCGAATTTTCCGATGGGCGTCTGTGTCACCGACGCGATCCGCCGTCGCGCGCCCGACGTCGCGCGAACCGCGCTGACGTTGCATCAGCTCTGCCGCGGCGGATTCTGCCTGGGAGTCGGGGCTGGGGAGGCCGAGAATCTCGAGCCCTTCGGCTATGACTTCTCGACGCCCGTCGCGGACTTGGAAACGTTCTTGACAGAGCTGCGATCACTTCTCGATCACGGCGTCATGGCTGCATCCCGCGGCCGTGTGGGACTGCCCTTGCAGCGTGATGACCTTGGACCGCCGAAGGTGTGGGTGGCCGGACACGGCCCGCGGATGCTGCGCCTGACCGGCGAATATGGCGATGGTTGGGTGCCCGCGTGGCCGATGACCCCGTCGGACTACGGAGACAAGCGCCGCTTCATCGCAGGGCACGCCGACCGGGCCGGGCGGCCGGCGCCGGAAAGCGCGCTGTTCATCAGCGTGATTGTCGCCGAATCGCGAAGCCATGCCGCCGAACTCATGGAACGCGATCCTCTGGGGAAGCTCCTTGCGCTCATGTGCTCGGCCGAGATTTGGGCCAAACATGGAATGAGGCATCCCGCCGGTGACCAATGCCGCGGTCTAGTAGATCTGATTTTCCACGACCTCGATCCGGAAGACCTCCGTGAGGTCGCGCCGACGATCCCCTTCGAGCTCGTCGAGGAGTTCGTGTTCATTGGCAACGCCATCGAGATCACTGATCGGGTCAGCGGGTACGCCGACAACGGTCTCGGACACGTCATCTTGGGCAACGCGACCGGAACCGTAGGAGGGCTCGAGGAAATCATCGCCAACACCGCTGAGTTGGTTGCCTTGGTCGCTGCTCTCGGCGAGTTGTAATTCATCAACGGGCTCGGCCCAAAACCTCATGGCCGCTTACCAGCAGAAGTCGCATGAATCCTGTTTTACGGGAGGCGGATTGTCGCCGTCCCACACATCGCTCGGTAGCTCGCCCTTGTACGGAACGTTTCCGGCCTCGTGCTGCACGAAGTACCACGTGTGGCAGATATTCATGTCCCATTGATACGCAACTCCCGGTCCTGACGACATGTCGTAGCGGGAGTACGTCATGGAATTGCCAGGGCACCAAAAGTGCGGTGGTAGGGGTCCGGCCTGGGCAGGGGCTGCCAGCCCCACGCCGCAGGTAGCCAACGCGGCGGATGCCAGTGCTGCTATTCGTCGGTTCATGTTCTGATCTCCCTGTTGGTTGGTAGCCACGGCGTGGGCCACACAACTTGGAGAATCCGTGCGTTGGCCACTTCGTACACCCCAACACCACCCCGCTGCTACCGATCCCAAGATCTTGGCAGGCGATCGTCACGTGGCGGGAGTCTCGAGATACCCGAAATGCTCTCCCGCGCACCAAGGCAATGCGGCCCCGGTGATCAGGTGCCGGTGGTGGTCACGTCCGGCTGAGACCCCGCTGGACCGGCCCGCCGCTGAATCCATTCTTCGGCCGTCTCTGCGGGGAGAAACGCCAGGTAGAGCAGCAATGTCGCGGGAGTGAAGAAGCCGACCGCGATGGTGACCATGATCGCGAGGTGCAGGGCCGTCCCGATTGTCGCGACGGCCGGCCGGCAACGCCGGTTCCAGATGAGGATCCCGATCAACAACTCGCCCACCAACACGGCCCACGTACCGATATTCATCAGGAGTGGACTGCCGGAGATCAGCTGCGGCACGTGCACTATGAGCATGTCTTCGAGACGCAACACAGACGACAACGCCGTGCCGGCCGGCCACCGGTCACCGGTCATTCGTGCGGCGAAGATCGCCACGTAGACCACCGTGAGCTGAATCTGGAACAGGCGCAGCGACCAGGGCGCACGGGTTTGGGCTGACCAGAACGAGTCGGTTCGGCGTCTTTCGTCGAAGGACAGCGCGGCACCGGACGGAGCCAGTGCGATGAGTAACGCCTCCACCCGGATGAGGACGTCTCCTGCGTTGAAGATCAGCGGATTTCGGTTTTGGAACGAGAGGACGAGCACAAAGACGATCACTGCGGCCGCTCGACTGTGCCAACCCACGGCAAGCGCCACCGCAGCCAGCAGCAGCACCAACCAGCCGATCAGAACCACGCGGCCGTCGCCAGTGTGTTGGAACACTCCCCACTCGAACGAGCCGACCGTCGGATGAACGACAACACCGTCCGAGGTGAAGAAATCGTCGAGATCGGGGAGAAGTGACAACCCCCAGCCCACGACCACGACACCAAACGCGATGCGGATCAGGCCGAGGGCGTAGAGAGGCTCCGGCCGAAACCAAAAGGCACGCCACGCATCCCTAGCCTCGAGCTTCATCTCCGTGCATTCAAGGAGCGCGCAGATCGGTGCTGTACAACGTCCGCACCGTGACGTCGGTGGGGCGATCGTCGCCGGGCGGCCGCAACGGTTCGCTTCGGACCAGGACCTCGACGTGTTCTGGGTGATCCCCGGGGGCGGTCACCTCGCGTACCGCCCACTGCGCGAATTCCGGCACGGCGTCTCGGTTGCGGATGAGCTGTTCCTTGAGTTTCTGCCAGTGGTACCACCTGAATGAGCCGATCACCGGGTCGCCGCGATGGAAGGTCCACGTCCGGCGGTCGCCGCCGGCTATGGTGACGCGGACCTCGAGCGTTTCCAGGACGGAGATCGGGTCAGGGGCGTACATGCTCCACTTCTGTTGCAGGCCAGTCGATTCCGCGATGGGCCGCAGTGTTTCGACCAGGCTCCGCTTGAGGTACGAATCCGGCAGATTCCAGGCGACCGCGATCAACACGACCACACAGACCAATACGCTGATGAGGGCTTCACCGGCGGCAGAGCGTTCGAAGCGAACGCCCAGCGCCGACAGCGCATCCCTCAACGCCATCAGATCCGATCGCGTCGCCAGCCGATGAACGCAACGAAAGCGAGAATCAGCGTGCCGACGAAGGCGGCCGTGAGGATCAGCTGGTCGCTGCGTCCCGAGGCGGCCGGGGATCCGTCGGACGCAAAGGATGGCGCGACGAACGGCGTAACCACCGGCCCGGCGTTCTTCAAGATTGTGCCGCCCTGGGCCGGCGGAAGCCGAACACCGCCGGCCATGACCTCCAGCGGCGTCAGTGGGACCTGGGCCGTGAAGCTCGGCTGCGCAGTCCACGGCCCTGCGGCAGGCATCAAGACCGCCCAGATCGTCGGCGCCACGTATTGCTGGGCAGGCGCCGTGCTCGGGGTGGGACTCTCAACGACGGGGAGCGGCGCCCCCGCGACCGTTGCAGTCGGACTCGTCGACGTCGTCGTCGGGCGGATCTCACCCGACGGACCATTTGAGTTACTCGAGGAAGATCCGCCGACTGACGTGCTGGTGCTTCCCGACGTGTCAAAGCTCCGCAGGATGTCTCTCCAGGAACCCCCGCCGGTGGTGCTGGTGTTACCTGAGGTGCTGGTGTCGCCCGATGTCGAGCTCGTTCCGCCTGAGGTGCTGGTGTCACCTGATGTCGAGCTCGTTCCGCCTGAGGTGCTGGTGTCGCCGGACGTCGAACTGGTTCCGCCTGAGGTGCTGGTGTCACCGGACGTCGAGCTGGTTCCGCCTGACGTCGAGCTGGTTCCGCCTGAAGTGCTGGTGTCGCCCGAGGTCGAGCTGATTCCGCCTGAGGTGCTGGTCTCGCCTGACGTCGAGCTGGTTCCGCCGGATGTCGAGCTCGTTCCGCCCGATGTCGAACTAGTTCCGCCCGACGTCGAACTCGTTCCGCCCGAGCCGTCGTCGCCGTCCGCATTCGTCAACACCATCGACGGCGGGCCGTCCGCGGGCGGATGAAGCAGGCTCATGGAGACCACGAGTGCGGTTGCAATCATCGCCACACGGCCGATTCGGCCAATGGGTTCCCATGTTCGATGCATCGCGCCATCTCCCCCCGGCGAACCTCGCGACTCTTTTGGCAGTGTATGCGAGCAAACTCAAAAGAGATACGGCGCCGCTGCTCTTGAGCGCTAGTGCAGCACCTGGGGAAGTGACGCGGAGATCGATTCCGTCTTCGTCATTGCTGTGGAAGCGAACACCCATGCTGGATCCCGGTGCCGTTGGGGCAAACGCAAGGAGGTGACGTCGGGTTCTCGCTTGCGCTCGGCACTCTCAGTGCTCACGTGACTATTCGTCAGGCAAGGTCGATCCGGGATTCATCACAGACCCCCGTCTGATCGACCGGCCTGTGCCGGCGAGTCGCGAGGCGCAGGCTTCTCTGGCGTTCGAACCCTTCCCGGCGCGCGCCGGAATTTGGCCGAACCGGCACCGCACCGTGCACACTCTTCTGCCGGGCACGGGTGTTTTTCGGAGGGGGAGCCATCAAACGTTGGTTGAATTGGGTTGGGAATCATCACGACGAACGCACCTACATGATGCTGGCGGCTCTGGCGGGTTTCGGCGCAGGAATCCCGTACTAG
>NZ_JAVRQA010000137.1:0-3221 GCF_032161845.1 Mycobacterium sp. | reverse complement strand
ATGCGGTGGCTACGAATAGCCGTATGTGGGGCTGAGCTAATTTGGCGCCCATCGTCGTCGATCCCGAGGCCTTGGCCGGCGCGGGAAAAGCCGTCGCCGGCATCGGTGACGAATTCGCCTCAGCGGTGGGGACGTTGTCCTCGAGCCTCGGTGGTGGCGCGCCCAGCGGATTCGACGCAGCAGGGTTGGCGTTCGGCATGGCCTATCAGAAGTCGGCACAGGGACTGTTGGACGCCGGCGCCGGTTTGGTCAACGCGTCGCACAACGTGGGCTTCGGGGTTGGGATGTCGGCGACCAACTACTCGCAGGCCGATGCGGCGTCGACCGTCGGTGGTGGCGCGGCGCCGTTGACGCCTCCGGAGAAGCCGGGACACTTCGACACCCCGTCGTGCCCGCCGTCGTTGGGTGGCGGAGTGATGCCGCCGTTCTTGTGGTCGGTGTTGGAGAACTTCATCCCCGACTCGTGGCCCGACGGCGATCCTGGTCGGCTGCGCGCTTCGGCGGGGGCATGGCAGAGCTTCGCGTCGACGCTCACCGGCATCGCCGGAGCGTTGAGCGGCCCCTCGGGAGTCATTGGGGCGCAGCAGATTCCCGAGGGCGGGGCGATGACGTCGGCGATGTCGAAGCTGTCGCAGTGCCTGACAGATGTGGCGACCGAAGCGGGGAACCTCGCCACCCAGACGCGGGATTTCGCCGACGACGTGCAGTCGACACAGGATGCGATCCGCGATCTGTGCGACCGGATCTCCCCATCGGGCATCTTCGATGGCATCACGGCGGTGTTCAGCGGCGACGCCCTCGACGAGATCAAGGAGATCGCCGACGACGTCCAGAAGGTTCTGGAGAACTTCGGTCGTCAGGTCGACGGGAAGATCGCGTTGATGGAGTCGCTGATCACCGCGCTCGACGGCGCAGTGGTGTCATTGCAGCAGAGTGCGCGCCGCGAGTTCACTCACTATCTCGGGGACGACGTCGGCGGCGCGCTTGCGAGCGCCTTCGAGTTCCAGTCGAACGTCGGCGAAGGAGTCATCAAGGCGGGGATGCAGACAGTCGTCGGCATCGAGCAGCTCGATCCGACGCGGTTCGCCTCCGATCCCGACGGGGCTGCGGCAGCGTGGGGCGGCGTGCTCGACACGTTGAAGTACGCCACCCCCACCGGAATCGCCGCAGACCCACTCGGCGCGTTCGAGCACGGCAAGGACATGTTGGGTGGCATCACGCACGCCGAGGATTGGCGCGCCGACCGGCCCGGGTTGGGGCTCGGCGGTGTCCTCTTCGAAGCGGGTTCGGCGGCCACCGGTGTCGGCGCGGCGAAGACCGGCCTTCGGGGCGTCACTGCGGCGGCGGAAGCTGGTGAAGAAGGCGCAGCGGTCCGAGCCGTCTCTGGTGCCGCGGAGTCCACCGCGCCGATCGCTGGCCGGGCGTCCGAGATCGCCAGCAAGCTCGACGACCTCACCACCCTTACCGACGATATGGCCTCTGGAGCCACGCCTGGGGTTCACAGCCCGTCGGTGCCGCCGTCATTGACCGAGCCCAACATGCCCCACGTGTCCGGGGCGCCTCGGCTTCCGGAAACACCTACGCCGCATGGTGTTCCGGAGACTACCGGCCCCCGGGATGTGCCCGAGTACTCGGCGCCGCGCACGGCCGAATTGCCCCCGCAGCACGCGCCGGACGCGAGTGCGCCGCGCCCGGCGGAGATACCTGCGCACGATGGGCCCGAGCCGAGCGCGACACGTGCGCCGGAACCTGCGGCTAGCGGTCCGGCGACCAGCGCTCCCGAGGGCTCGCGGCCGCCCGTCACCTCACCGCACGCTACGGATCCGTCGCCGGCGACTGCGACACGCGAGCCGGCGATGGCTGGGACCGAGAGCGGGGCGGCGCACGCCGCGGACGTGCCGCCATCGGGATCGTCTGGAATACCGCATGAAGCTGCACCGCAGGCGCCTCACAACGGATCGCCGCCACTAGATCACTCCACCGCGGGGCAGCACGACGGACATGACTCTCATCATCTCGGTGATGACCACTCGGATCCAGGGGCTCACGCCACACATGTTCCGGGGACCGAACAGTCTCCTCTAGACGCTGCAAACAGTCTCAACGATGCTTTCGTGCATGGAGCGCCCACATCCGACTTGGCGCGGGTGGTCGCCGAAGGATCGACTCACTACGTCGGTGACGTTGACCGGGTCGTCCTAGGCAAGTGGGACGGTCAGGACGGTGGCTATATCGGTGAGGCGAGGCACAACGGGGGGATCTATTTCGATACTGGTGACGACGTGTGGCAAGCGGTCGAAGGCGACCTCAGCCCAGAGAAGGCGAAGGAGTTGGGCTGGCAAGTCAACGAGCAGTTCCTCCGTACTCAATTGGAGAATGGCGTCCAACGGATTGAATACGTTCTCGACCGCGACGCCTACTCGTCCTTGGAGCAGCTCGTGACTGAACGCGCGAACACGTTCTCTGCAATGGAGATCAAGTTCCTCATAGCGAACGCGGAGGCTTATGGATACCAGCGTGTCGGCGATGCGTGGGTACGGATTGGAGAAGGGCAGCCATGACATACGACTTTCCGTCCGAAGTGGAGCGGATAGTAGGACCCTCGCTGGCGACGCGGGGATACGCACTGGACGAAGTTGATCCGCGAGTTGACGAAGGCGGCCGTTGGGGTTCGGTGGTCTACTACCGCGGGGCCGACACCAAGGTCCAGGTGTATTTGTCAACGCGAGAAGGCGAGGTCAATTGCATGATTGCACCACTAGACGCGCCAAACGAGTACGGGCTGAGAAATCGTTCGAAGAAGTGGAGATACTTCACCCGGTTCATCGAGCATCCGAACGTTCCTCTGGAGGAACTGGTGAAACTCATTCCCGTTGCGCCGAGCACGGATGAGGGTCGACTCGAATTCGTGAAAGACACGATAGAAGAATGTTTCACTGCCGCACATGCTGGCATCTTGCAGATTTGACCATCCGTGGACGATCGGTGAACACGATGATCAGCTGATCTACCCGCCGCCGGATCGGCGGGGATCGCCGATCTAGGGACGGACGACGTGAAGATGAACTTGGCGGAACTAGCGAAGGCCCTCGACGCCATCGCAATGCCAACGCGTGTCATCTCGTTGGGAGCGCCGGCGGAAAACAGCTGGTGTGTCGTTCAGGCATCCGATGGCACGTGGGAGGTGTTTTGGATGGAGCGTGGCAACAAGATCGACTTGG
>NZ_JAVRQA010000136.1:0-3318 GCF_032161845.1 Mycobacterium sp. | reverse complement strand
CTTCCGCAACGGCGACCCCGTGTCGCAGGTGCTGATGGAGCGGCTCCCGGCCACGGTGTCGCTGGCCGTGGTGGGCATCCTCATCGCCCTGGTGATTGCTCTGCCAGCAGGCATCTGGTCGGCGCTGCGCGAGGGCCGGGTCAGTGACGCGATCGTGCGGGTGACGAGTCAGTTCGGTGTCTCGGTGCCCGACTTCTGGCTCGGCATCCTGCTGATCGCGCTGTTCGCCACCACGTTGGGTTGGCTTCCGACGTCGGGCTACCGGCCGTTGTCGACCGATCCCGGCGGGTGGCTCGCCCACATCGTGCTTCCTGGGCTCACCGTCGGACTGGTGGCCGCGGCGATCATGACGCGCTACGTGCGGTCGGCCGTTCTCGAGGTTGCGGCCATGGGATACGTGCGCACGGCGAAGTCGAAAGGCCTTGCACCGCATATCGTCACGATGCGGCACACCGTCCGCAACGCCTTGGTGCCGATCCTCACGATCGCGGGCATCCAGCTCGCGACGATCCTCGGCGGGGTGATCGTCGTGGAGGTCGTGTTCGCCTGGCCAGGGCTGGGCCGCCTGGTCTACAACTCGGTGGCCGCCAGGGACTACCCGATGATCCAGGGCGCGGTGCTGCTGATAGCGGCACTGTTCCTGTTGATCAATCTGATCGTCGACGCCCTGTACGCCGTCGTCGACCCGAGGATCCGGCTGTCATGAGCGCGCCCATGGACATTCGGCTCACCTGGTGGCGGTTGCTTCTCCGCAATCCCGTCACCGTCGTCAGCGCTCTCGTGCTGGTCGCCGTGGTGGTGATCGCCGTCGCCGCGAACTGGATTGTGCCCCATGGCATCAACGACGTCGACGTGCCGAGCGCGCTGCAGGGGCCCAGCGGCGGGCACTGGTTCGGGACCGACGAGCTCGGCCGCGACGTGCTGTCCCGCGTGCTGGTCGCCATCCAAGCGTCGATGAAGGTCGCGGTCGTCAGCGTCGCGTTCGCGGTCGTCGTCGGAGTGAGCATCGGCATCGTCGCGGGCTACCGGGGCGGCTGGATCGACACCGTCTTCATGCGCGTCATCGACGTGATGTTTGCGTTCCCCGTGCTGCTGCTGGCCCTGGCGATCGTCGCCGTCGCCGGTCCGGGCGTCACCACCACCATGCTGGCGATCGGCATCGTGTACACCCCGATCTTCGCGCGCGTCGCCCGCGCCAGTGCACTCTCGGTGCGCGTCGAACCGTACGTCGCGGTGTCCCGCACGATGGGCACCGGACATGGCTACATTCTGACCCGCCACGTGCTGCCGAACATCACCGGTCCGCTGGTCGTGCAGACGTCGGTGTCGCTGGCGTTCGCGATCCTGAGTGAGGCTGCGTTGTCGTTTCTCGGACTCGGCATCCAGCCGCCGCAGCCGTCGCTGGGTCGAATGATCTACGACTCCCAGGGTTTCGTGACGATGGCGTGGTGGATGGCGGTGTTCCCAGGTGCGGCCATCTTCGTCATCGTGTTGGCGTTCAACTTGCTTGGTGACGGCCTGCGCGACGTGCTGGACCCGAAGCAGCGCACGCTGGCAGAGGCACGGGGCGCCCGATGACCGACTCCGTGCTCGACGTCACCGACCTCAGCGTGCGAATTGGCAAGCGGCACATCGTCCGTGACGTGTCGTTCACGGTCGAGAAGGAGAAGACCCTCGGCATCGTCGGCGAATCCGGCTCGGGCAAGACCATGACGGTGCTCGCCGCGACCGGGCTGCTCGATGCGCCAGGTGCGGTGGTGACGGGCTCCAGCGTGCTCGCCGGCGAACGGCCGACCGAACTTGTCGGGGCGTCGGCCAGGACGCTGCGCAGCGTGCACGGCGGCCGCGTGGGGTTCGTGTTCCAGGATCCCGGAACGTCGCTGAACCCGCTCCTCACGCTCGAGCGACAGATCACGGAAACGGTTGAGGCGCATCGTCCTACCACGCGTCGGGGGGCGCAGAAGCGAGCGTTTGAGCTGCTCGAGGCGGTCGGCCTGCCGGATGCAGAGCGTCGGCTGCACTCGTATCCGCACCAGCTCTCAGGTGGCCAGCGTCAGCGCGTAATGGTCGCCATCGCGCTTGCCAACGACCCCGAGTTGCTGATTGCCGACGAGCCGACCACGTCGTTGGACGTCACCACCCAGGCGCAGATCGTCGAGTTGGTCCGAAAGTTGCAGCGCGACTTCGGCACCGCGGTGGTGTGGATCAGCCACGACCTCGGCGTCATCGGCCAGGTGGCCGACGACGTGACCGTACTGCGGGAGGGCGCGGTGGTGGAGCAGGCGCCGATCCTCGACGTGTTCGACCGCCCGCAACAGCAGTACACCCGGGAACTGCTCGACGCGCGGCCGGTGCTCGGACGAAACGGACCGGCACCGGTGGCCGAGGACGCACCCGTGCTCCTCGACGTCGAAGGCCTCGAGGTGAAGTTTCCGGTGATGACGCCCACCGGACGCGCGACCGTCCATGCCGTGAAGGATCTTTCGTTGACGATTCGGCGCGGCGCCACACTGGGCCTGGTCGGCGAATCCGGCTCGGGGAAGTCCACCGTCGCCGCGGCCCTTACGGGTCTGGTCAAGCCGGACCGCGGCAGCGCGGTGCTCGACGGCACCGACCTGCTGAGCGTTCGCGGATCCGAGCAGAAATCGGTGCGGCGGCGCACCAGCCTGGTGTTCCAAGACCCGTTCTCGTCGCTGGATCCCCGTTCGTCGGTGGAGGCATCGATCGGGGAGCCGCTTGTCGTGCACCGGTTGGCGAAGGGCAAGGCGGCGCGGCGCACGCGCATCGCCGAACTCCTCGAGTTGGTCGGCCTCACCGCCGACTTCGCGCCACGGTTCCCGCACGAGCTGTCAGGCGGTCAGCGGCAGCGTGTCAGTATCGCGAGGGCGCTGGCGGTTGAGCCCGAGCTACTCATTCTCGACGAGGCCACCGCGTCGCTGGACGTGTCGGTGCAGGCCAGGATCCTGGACATGCTCACCGAACTCCAGCGCGAACTCGGGCTGACGTATCTGTTCATCGGGCACGACCTGGCGGTGATCGAGCAGATGTGCCACGACGTGCTGGTGATGCGCGCCGGTGAGACGGTCGAGTACCGGGCCGCCCACGAGCTGTTCGCCTTGCCCGAGCACGACTACACGCGGGCGCTGCTGGATGCCGTGCCTGCGGCGCGCCCCCGCGACGCGGTCTGAGCAGTAGTTTCTCGCGCACCCGTTTGCCGAAGCGGTCGCGTGTAATTGACGGATCGACTGAAAACTCTTACGAGGTCACCGGTTCGCCGTCGATCAAGTGGTCGCACACCGTACGCTACGGCGATGCTCG
>NZ_JAVRQA010000135.1:0-2798 GCF_032161845.1 Mycobacterium sp. | reverse complement strand
AAGCTGCCGCACGGAAACCTGAGCCAACTCACGCTGGCTCCGGATGAAGCTCCCGATGTCCTGCGCAGCGTTGGTGACGACAGCTGCAAGCTTCTCGTCTTGAGCCATGGTTCATCCCCCTCTGCGTCGGGTATCCGGAGTGCGACAAGCTCAACCGTACGACGCAGTGCTAACTTTTGCAAGCACTAGTTAGCGCAGGTCAGAAGAGTAGTTGGGCTATCGAATAGATCACGAGGCCGGCCAGCGAGCCCACCACCGTGCCGTTGATCCGGATGAACTGCAGGTCACGGCCAACGTGCAACTCGATGCGGTCGCTAGCCATGTCGGCGTCCCACCGCTCGATGGTCTCGGTGATGATCGCTGTGATCTCCGTCCCATACTCCGAAACCAGGTGCTGGGCCGCGCGAATGATCCAGCTGTCCACCTTGTCGCGGAGTTCGACGTCGTCGCGAAGGGACTCGCCGATGTGCACCACCGAGTCGGCAATCCTGGACCGAAGCGTCGACGACGGGTCGTCGACCGACTCCAGGATGATGCGCTTGGCCGCCGTCCACGCCGTCTCCGCGGCCTTGGCGACCTCGTCGCGCGCCATGATCTGATCCTTGACCTTCTCGGCCCGCGCGATCGTCGCCTCGTCGTGCTGAAGGTCTTCGGCAAACTCGAACAGAAACTTGGTCGCCGACCGGCGTAGCTCGTGGTCCGGGTTGCGGCGCACCTTGTCCGTGAAGTCCACCAACTCGCGATGGATGCGCTCGCCGATCAGGTTGTCCACCCAGCGCGGCGACCACGTCGGCGAGTCGCGCTCGATCACCCTGGCGATGATCTCGTTCGAATTCAGCGACCACTCGAAGGCCCGGTCGGCCAGCAGCTGGATGAGTGCCTCCTGACGCCGCTCCTCCAGCAGCGACGTCAGCACCCGTCCCACCGGGGGACCCCACTTCGGTTCCGCGATGCGCTTGACGATCATCCGGTCCAGCACCTGCTGAATGTCCTCGTCGCGCAGCATCTCGACGAGGACCCGCAACACCGTCGACGCCTCCGCGGCAACCCGATTGGCGTTCACCGGTTCGCACAGCCACTTCCCCGTCCGGCTCGCGACCTGCGCATCGCGCAGCTTGGCGCCGATGACCTCGGGGGACATGAAGTTCTCGCGAACGAACGTGCCGAGACCCTCGCCCAGCTGATCCTTCTTGCGCTTGATGATCGCGGTGTGCGGAATCGGTAACCCCAGCGGATGCTTGAACAGCGCCGTGACGGCGAACCAGTCGGCGAGCGCGCCGACCATGCCCGCCTCCGCGGCCGCCCTGACGTAACCCACCCATGCCGCGGCGCCTTGGGACTGTGCCCACGTGCAGAGCAGGAAGATGACCGTCGCGCCGACCAGGAAGCTCGTCGCAACGACTTTCATCCGGCGAAGGCCGCGGCGGCGTTCAGCGTCACCAGCGCTGTCGGCGCCGACGAATGAATCAGCGAGACTCGCTCGGGAGTTGGAGGTCGTTCTGTGCACCACGGTTCCATTGTCCTTCATCGCGGCGCCTGCCCGCCCGGCTCACCGGCCAAGCGGGAGGAATCGGCCGTATTATCTAAGCCAACTAGCGATAGGGATTGGCGCGGACAAGTGACCGGTAAGTGACACAGCAGACCCCGGACGGGGGGGTGAAGACCGATGGGCGCAAGCGACGGTGGCACCAACACAAGGTCGATCGCCGCGGAGAGCTGGTCGACGGAACGCTAGAAGCGGTCCGCCATCGCGGGAGCAACGTCAGCATGGACGAGATCGCCGCCGAAATCGGGGTCTCGAAGACGGTTCTCTACCGGTACTTCGTCGACAAGAACGACCTCACCACCGCCGTGATGATGCGGTTCGCGCAGACCACGCTGATTCCGAACATGGCGGCGGCGCTGTCGTCGAACCTCGACGGCTTCGACCTGACCCGCGAGATCATCCGGTGCTACGTCGCCACCGTCGCTGCCGAGCCGGAGATCTACCCATTCGTGATGGCGAACAGCTCGGCGAGCAAGAGCAAGGCCGTCGCCGACTCCGAAGAGATCATCGCGAGGATGCTCGGTGTCATGCTTCGCCGCCGGATGGCCAGCGTCGGGATGGACACCAGTGGAGCCCAACCGTGGGCCTTCATGATCGTCGGCGGTGTGCAATTGGCCACGCACTCGTGGATGTCCCATCCGCGGATGAGCGCCGACGATCTGATCGACTACCTGACGATGCTGTCGTGGAGCGCGCTTCGCGGCATCGTCGAAGTGGGCGGATCGCTCGAGAAGTTCAACTCGATGACGCATCCATCGCCGGAATTGCCTCACCAACTGCTTCACTGAGCAGATGAGCAAGTCCTCCGACCCCGCGACGTCCGAATTGCCCGACCTCTGGACCCACGAACCCGGCTCCTTTCTCGAGTTCAAGCCCGGCGACTCGATCGCCGCGCTCGATACCCACTCGACACCAGGGTTCAAGGGCTCCAAGAGCGACGCCCCCGAGCTTCAGGACGAACGCAACGAGCGCTACGCCGAGCTTCAGGAGATGTTGTACGCCAACAGCCGTGCTGGCGACAACCGCAAGATCCTGTTGGTGCTGCAGGGCATGGACACCGCGGGCAAGGGCGGAATCGTCAAACACGTTGTGGGTGCGGGCAATCCGCAGGGCATCAGGTACGCCAGCTTCGGCAAGCCGACCGAGGAGGAGATGGCGCACGACTTCCTCTGGCGCATCGAGAAGCAACTGCCGACGGCAGGCCACGTCGGCGTGTTCGACAGGTCGCACTACGAGGACGTGCTGATCGTGC
>NZ_JAVRQA010000134.1:0-25294 GCF_032161845.1 Mycobacterium sp. | reverse complement strand
CGCCCACATGCGGCTCGATGTCGATGGCGACGCAGCGGGCCGGACGTGGACACATCCAGTCCGCCAACGACTCTGGGTCGAGCCACTCGTCGAACACCACGTCGGGTGCCGCGGGCATGACGCGCTGCACGCGCGCGACCGGGGCATCGGTCATCGCGTCCCCCGCTTCCGGCGTAACCGCGCCGAAAGGGCGTCCGCACGTGTCGACCAGAAGTCGGTCTGCTCGGTGATCCATTGCTGAGCCGCCGTCAATCCCTCCGGCTGCAGTGAGAACCAGTGCTCACGACCTCGCACCTCGCGACGCACCAGTCCCGCTGACTCCAATACGCCGACGTGGCGCGAAACGCCGGCGAACGTCATCGGCAGCGGAGCGGCTAGATCGGTGAGGCGAGCGTCGCCAACGCGAAGCGCCTCCAATAGCGCGCGACGTGTCGGATCGGCGAGCGCGGCGTACGCCCTATCCAACAACTGATCTTCAACCACTCTGTTGACTATACCCACAACTTCGTGGTGTGCTGTCGGAACAAGTCATTCAACTAGTTTGTTGAATGTTTCGAGTCACCGCCGCAAACCCATTGCCGCACTCGCGAAAGGAGAAAATGGTGAAGGGACCTCGAATCGTCACGGCGCAGGAGTGGGCTGCCGCGCACCAGGAGATGCTCGTCAAGGAGAAGGAGTTCACCCGAACTCGTGACGCGCTCGCCGCGGAACGGAGGCGGATGCCGTGGATGGAAGTAGACGACCGCTACGCGTTCGAAGGGCCAGAGGGCAGTGCGACTCTTGGCGGCCTGTTCGCCGGCCGACGACAACTGATCGTGTACCGCGCCTTCGTCGATCCCGGTGTTCACGGCTGGCCCGACAACGGTTGCGTCGGTTGCTCGTTGATGGCCGATCACATCGGCAACCTGGCTCACCTCAACGCCCGAGACACCACCCTCGTCTACGCCTCCCGCGGATCCCAGCCGGACATCGCGCGGATCAAGGCCCGAATGGGCTGGGACATCCCGTGGTACACCATGATTCCCGAAGCCGGTCGCGCCTTCGACGTCGACTTCGGAGTGGATGAATGGCACGGCACCAACGCCTTCATCCGGGACGACGACGGTCGGATCTTCCGCACCTACTTCATCAACGATCGTGGCGACGAGGTCTTCGTCAACACCTGGAACTTCCTCGACATGACTGCCCTCGGACGCCAGGAGCGGTGGGAGGACTCCCCCGCCGGCTACCCCCAGACCCCGCCCTATGAATGGTGGTGCTGGCACCACGAATACGGCGAGCGCGAGCCATCGCGCTGGTTCGGCGAACCCGACCCCAACGATCCCAACGACCAACGACCCTTGCCAGAAGAGGATGGATGCCCATCATGTCGATGACCGAACCGCGCCTGATCGCGCGCCACTATCAGCAGACGCGAGAACGGATTATCGCTACGCTGGCCGGTCCCGGCGTCGACTGGAACGCCCCGGTGCCTGCCTGCCCGGGGTGGTCCGCGCGTGACGTCGTGGCGCACCTGACCGCGGTCGCCGAGGACTGGTTCGACGGGACGTTGACGGGTCCACCCACGGACGACCAGACGGCCGCCCAGGTAGCCCGGTTCGATGGGTGTGACCAGGCCGGGATCATTGCGGCGTGGACCGCCGCGGCCGAACGGCTCGACAAGTACGCCGAAACCGCCGGCGTGGCTCCACCGCTCGGCGACATCGCCTGCCACGAGCACGACGTACGCGGTGCCATCGATCGGTCGGGCGCCAGGGACTCCGAAGCGGTGTGGCATGCGTCCGACCAACTGCTCACCATCTTGCAGACGCCGGTACCGCTGCGCATCGTCGTTGAAGACGCCGACTATCGGACCGGACCGGACGGCGGTCATGAAATACGGCTTCGCAGCACACGTTTCGAGACCCTGCGCTGGCGGACGGGGCGTCGCAGTCGCGCGCAGCTGGCGGCGATGGACTGGTCGGAGGATCCGGCTCCGGTTCTCGATCACCTGTATCTGTTCGGGCCGTCGGATTCCGACGTCATCGAATAGCGCTGGCAGGGCAAGATCGGACGGTGACCGAATCCCGTCCGACGATCCCAGCCCTACTCGAGCGCTGCGTGCGCGAGTACGGCGAACACACCTACGTGGTCACTCCGACCGATCGGCTCACCTATCGCGAGGCCGACCAGCGCTCGGCACGCATCGCGCGCCGCATGCTTGGCAGAGGCATCGGCAAGGGCACCCGCGTCGGATTGTTCCTCCCCAACGGCGTGGAGTGGATCGAGTGGTGGCTCGCCGCGTCGAGGATCGGTGCGCTGGTCATTCCCCTGAGCACGCTGTACACGCCCGCCGAGATCGCGAAGGTGCTCCGGCTGTCCGACATCGGGGTCCTCGTCTCCCCCCGTCGGGTGCTCGACGTCGACGTCGCCGAACGGTTCGAAGCGGCACTGCCGGAGCTGTCGAATCAGCACGGTGACCGGCTCGCCATGAGCGCGACGCCCTTCCTGCGGTCGATCGTGCTCGTCGGTGAGGGTGCGCCCGGCTGGGCGAGGCGCTGGGACGACGCGGAGACGGGCGTGCCCCCGGAGGTTCTGGCCGCGGCGGAGGCAGAGGTCTCCCCCGCCGACGTCGCCATCATGGTGCACACCTCGGGTTCGACCGCGGACCCGAAGGGGGTCGTACATACCCACGGCACCCTGGTTCGGCAGACGTCGACGTGGCCGGCGGCGATCAGGGCGGTCACGGGTACCGATGGCCCAGCGCGAGTTCTGTGCGCAATGCCCTTCTTCTGGATCGGCGGCCTGCTCGCCGCCATGGGGGCCCTGCATGAACCCGTCACCCTGCTCGTCATGCCCCGCCTGGACGCGGGCACGGCGCTGGATCTCGTCGAACACGAACGGGCGACCGGCATCGTCGGCTGGCCGACGTTCACCCAACGGCTGCGCGCCCATCCGACCTTCGGGAGCCGCAACCTCACCAGCGCGCCGATGCTGCTCGACGGGCCGCTCGACATCGCGATGACCGACGTTCCCGACAGCTTCCCCGTGCACCGCACCATGTCCGAAACCGCGGGCGGGTTCGCGTACACCGACATGGCGATCGTGGCCGAGGACGGCGAGCCCGTGCCGGAAGGCGTGGTCGGCGAGTTGCTCATCCGCGGAGTCGGAGTCATGGCGGGCTATAACAAACGTGAACGCGGCGACACCTTCGACGCGGACGGTTGGTACCACACCGGCGATCAGGTCTACCGCAAGAGCGGTGACCCCCGGCTGTTCTACGTGGGCCGAACCACCGAACTGATCAAGGCGGCCGGCGCCAACGTCTCACCACTGGAGGTCGAAGCCGTCATCGGTGGCTTCGCCGACGTGGCGCAATGCGTCGTCGTCGGCATCGACGATCCCGCTCGAGGCGAGGAGGTATGCGCCGTCGTGGTGCCGTCGGCAGGCGACGTCGACCTCGCGGGACTCGCCAACCGAACGCGTGAGCAGCTGTCCGCGTACAAGGTTCCGACGCGCTGGGCGGTCGTGACGATGGACCAGATCCCGACCCTGCCCAGCGGCAAGGTCAATCGCAAGACACTTCGCGCGCTAGTCGCCGACGGCGCGGTGCCGTGCACCGCGGACTGAGACGTAGGTGCACGAAAATCGACCGAAATCCCTGGTTCGGCGCCCGCCAGGCTAGGCTGTTCTGGGTCGGACGAGCGGTTGGAGCAAAAATGATCGACGTGAAGCGTGGAATTCTGGTCTTCGGCTGCGCCGTCGCGTTCGCTGCGGCGCCGTTGATCGTCGCCTCGCCGGCGTCCGCCTGCCCCTACGGCACCGTGGAGAAGTTCGCCGGCGTCTGCACCGCTGGAGGCCAGGGTGGCGGCCCGGTCGTTCCGCCCGCAGCGTCACCGCCCGGCGCCGTCGTGAACAACTCCTTCAACGGATATGGCTCGGTGAACGGCATTCCCTGCACGCCCGAGAACTACGGCAAGTGCATCGCGTTGCAGCAAAGCCAGGGCTAGCAAAGCCAGGACTGAAGTAGGTCCCCGGGCGTCAGTCCTTTGAATCGCACTGACGCAAAGCGGTGACCGCGGGCGGCATCGCCGCCAGACTTCTGCCAGTGACCCGATCGATCCGCTTCAACGCGTTCGACATGAACTGCGTCGCTCACCAGTCCCCCGGGCTGTGGAGACATCCGCAGGACCAATCCTCGCAGTACAAGGACCTTGCCTACTGGGCCGACCTTGCGAGGCTGCTGGAACGAGGCCGCTTCGACGGGCTCTTCATCGCCGATGTGCTTGGCACCTACGACGTTTATGGCGCCAGCGACGAAGCCGCCATCCGGCAGGCGGCGCAGATCCCCGTGAACGATCCGCTGTTGCTGGTGTCGGCGATGGCGCTGGTCACCGAGCACCTCGGTTTCGGCATCACCACCGGCACCGGATTCGAGCACCCGTATCCGTTCGCGCGTCGCATCTCCACGCTCGACCACCTCACCAAGGGTCGGATCGGCTGGAACATCGTCACGGGGTACCTACCCGCCGCCGCCCGCAACATGGGGCAGACCGACCAGCCCGCCCACGATGCCCGCTACGACCACGCCGACGAGTACCTCGAGGTGCTGTACAAGCTGTGGGAAGGGTCGTGGGAGGACGGCGCGGTGATCCGTGACCGTGAGCGAGGCGTCTTCACCGACCCCAGCAAGGTTCATCACATCGGCCACGCCGGAACACATTTCAACGTGCCAGGCATCCATCTGTCCGAACCGTCCCCGCAGCGGACGCCCGTGATCTTCCAAGCCGGGTCGTCCCCGCGCGGCGTCCGGTTCGCCGCCGAGAACGCCGAGGCAATCTTCACCGCCGCCCCGACGAAGGCGATCCTTCGCGAGACGGTCACCACGATTCGCCGCGAGCTCGAGTTGGCCGGCCGAGATCCGTACTCGGCGAGGATCTTCAATCTGACCACGGTGATCACGGCAGCCACCGACGACGAGGCCAGGGCCAAACACGCCGAGTACCTGTCCTACGGCGATCCCGAGGGCGCGTTGGTGTTCATGTCCGGATGGATGGGCGTCGACCTGGCAAGTTACGGCCTCGACGAGCCGATCGGCAATGTCGACTCCAACGCCATCCTGTCGGCGGTGAAGGCATTCCAATCCGCCGACCCCGACGGAGGCGAATGGGCCGTCCGCGACATCGCCGACTGGGGCAAGATCGGCGGCATGGGCCCGCTGATCGTCGGCTCCGGTGCCAAGGTGGCCGACGTCTTGCAGGAATGGGTGGAGGAGACCGACGTCGACGGTTTCAACCTGGCGTACGCGATCACTCCGGGGACGTTCGCCGACTTCATCGACCACGTGGTGCCCGTGCTGACCGCCCGCGGTGCCTACCAGTCGGATTACACGCCGGGGACGTTGCGCAACAAGCTGTTTGGCCGCGGTGACCGACTCCCCGACGAACACCGCGGGTCGCGCTACCGTGTCGGCGGCCCGTCGTCGACCATCATCGACCGCCCGTCCACCGTGCCCTCTTCGTCGTCGTCGCTGGCCTCACAGCCGACCGCCAGCCGCTAGGAGTCATTTCGTGCCCGTCAAGCTTCACTGGTTCCTGCCCACCTACGGCGACAGCCGGCTGATCGTCGGGGGCGGTCACGGCACCCCCGCCGGAGTCGCCCACAGCGACCGGGACGCGTCGATCGACTACCTGGGCTCGATCGTCCGCGCCGCTGAGTCGTTCGGCTTCACCGGCGCCCTGATCCCGACCGGGGCGTGGTGTGAGGACGCGTTCATCACCGCCGCTCTGCTGGCACGGGAGACGACGTCGCTGGCCTTCCTGGTCGCCTTCCGCCCAGGGCTCGTCAGCCCCACCCTGTCGGCCCAGATGGCGGCCACGTTCGCCAGGCATGCCCCCGGTCGACTCCTGCTCAACGTGGTCGTCGGCGGAGAAGCCCACGAGCAGCGGGCGTTCGGAGATCACCTGGACAAGGACGCGCGCTACGAGCGGTGCGACGAGTTCCTCGACGTCGTGCGCCGGCTGTGGACGGGCGAGACCGTGACGCTGGACGGAAAGCACATCCAGGTGGAGGAAGCGTCCCTGGCGACGCTTCCGAATCCGGTGCCGCCGTTGTACTTTGGCGGCAGCTCGGCCGCCGCCGGGCCGGTGGCCGCGCGGCACGCCGACGTCTACCTCACCTGGGGCGAACCCCCGGAAGCGGTGCGGGACAAGATCGAATGGATTCGCGGCGTCGCCGCCGAGCAGGGCCGCCGGGTGCGCTTCGGCATCCGACTGCACACCATCTCCCGTGACACCGCCGACGAGGCATGGGCGCAGGCCGACAAGCTGGTCGGTGCACTCGACGACGAGACGGTCCGGTCCGCACAGGCCGGCCTTAGTCGCAGCCAGTCCGAGGGCCAACACCGGATGTTGGCGTTGCACGAAGCGAACCGCGCCAACGGTTCCTGGCACGACGCACGCAGCCTCGAGATCGCTCCGAACCTGTGGGCTGGTGTCGGTCTGGTCCGCGGCGGGGCCGGCACGGCGCTGGTGGGTAGCCATACCGAGGTCGCCGACCGGATCGCCGAATACGCCGAGATCGGAATCGACGAATTCATCTTCTCGGGCTATCCGCATCTCGAAGAGCTCTATTGGTTCGGCGAGGGCGTGGTGCCCGTGCTCCGCGAACGCGGGCTCTTCGACGCCGGCCGGGTCGAGCCGACGCCCACCTCGGTCCCCTTCCTCGGCGCCGCGCGGTGAGCGCACCCGCCGCAGTGCACGGCATTGCCTCCGCAGGTGATGCCGTGGCTGCGGCGGAGCGGCTGTCGGTCCAGTTCGCGGCCGAGGCGAGTGCCCGTGACGCCGATCGGGACCTGCCGCACGGGCCGGTGCAGGCACTGAAGGACTCCGGGCTGTTGGCATTGTCGGTTCCCACCGAGTACGGCGGAGTCGATGCACCTGCCGCGATCGTTGCCGAGGTGTTCCGGATACTTGCCGACGCTGATCCGTCACTCGCCCAGATTCCGCACTCCCACTACACCTTTCTCGAGGCACTGCGGCTGAAGGGCACCCGGGAGCAGAAGAAGTTCTTCTACGGCATCGTTGCGGCCGGTGGGCTCTTCGCCAATGCCCAGTCCGAACGTGGGCCCAACCCGATCGACGTCGACGAAACCACGCTCACCGAGGCCGGCCCCGGTGATTACCTGCTGACCGGCCGCAAGTTCTATTGCACCGGAGCACTTTTCGCGGACTGGGTGATCGTGCGGGCCTCGTTGGGAGACGGCTCCGGCGCACCGCCCACCTCGACCACCCCGAAGGCGCTGGCCTTCATTCCACGAGATGCGCAAGGCCTTCTGATCGTGGATGACTGGGATGGCATGGGCCAGCGGACCACTGCTTCGGGCACCGTCACCCTGGATGACGTCCGGGTGCCCGCTGGTCAGGTGGTCCCCTTCTCACCGATCTTCACCGAGCCGACGGTGTACGGCGCGCATGCCCAGCTGCTGCACGCCGCCATCGATGTCGGCATCGCGACGGGCGCGCTCGCCGAGGGCGTCCGCCAGGCCGCGAAGGCGCGCCCGCACTTCGAGGCGCAGGTGGACTCCGCCGCCGAGGACCCCACCCTCGTGCACGTCGCAGGCGAATTGGTCGTCACCGTTCGCGGCGCCCAGGCAGTGCTGGCCGAAGCGGCCAGGCAGGTCGATGCCGCGCGCGCCGACCTCACCGCCGACACTGCTGCCGCCGCATCGATAGCCGTGGCCGTCGCGAAGGTCGCCGCAGTGCGCGCGTCGCTCGAGGCGTCGTCGGTGCTGTTCGAACTCGGCGGCACCCGGAGCGCATCGGCGAGTGGGAATCTATCCCGCTACTGGCGCGACGCGCGCACCCACACGCTGCACGATGCGACGCGGTGGAAGGTCCAGCACATCGGCCAGTACGTCCTTTCGGGCACCAGGCCGCCACGCCACGGCCAGATCTAGGACCTCCGCTGGGCCCTGGCGGTCCTACAGTCGGGACGTGGCGAAAACCAGTCCGGCCGGGGACGAGGTCCAGCTAGGGGCTGAACACGTCGGGGCCACCGTCGCACAGCTGGAACGCCGCATCGCGGCGCGCTTCGGCGAACGTGGCTTGACCAAGGCGGTTCGTGACCTCGGTCAGCTCGTCGTCCTGGTGCAGAGCGAAGCGGGGCAATCTCGCGAACGCCTTCGACGAACCACCCTCACCGCAAGAGCCGTCGGTGTCGTGATCGTCGTGGCCACCGTCGGCGCGCTTGCCTTCAGCCTGCGTTCGGCGGTCCTCAACGGGCTCGCCAACACGGCCGACTGGGTGCCCCTGATCGAGAGCGTCGTCAACGATCTGGTGTTCGCCGCCATTGCCCTGGTGTTTCTCTGGGCCGTCCCCGAACGCCTTGAGCGACGTACGTTGCTGCGTCTCCTGCACCGGCTGCGTTCACGCGCCCACGTCATCGACATGCACCAGCTCTCCAAGGATCCAGAGCAGATCAGCGCGAGCTACACACCGACCGCGGAGAGTGTTCGGCACGGGCTTGACGCCGACCAACTGCATCATTATTTGAGCTACTGCTCGGAGATGTTGAGCCTGACCGCCAAGACCGCAGCGTTGTGCGCCGAGCACAGCGCTGACGGGGTGGTGCTCGAAAACGTTTCCTACATCGAGACTTTGACTACCGAACTGTGCAACAAGATCTGGCAGAAGATCTCGCTGCTGCCCCACTCTTGACTCCGTGTCAGGCCGGGGTGGGCTCGCCGATCTTGACCAGCATCTTGCCGATGTTGGCTCCCGTGAACAAGCCGTTGAGCGCGTCGACACACGACTCGATGCCCTCGTAGACGGTCTCGCGGTGGACCAGCAGGCCCCGCTGCTCCCACCCGCGCAGCGCGGCGAAGGCCTCGTCGAAACGGCCCCACTCATCGAGTGCATTGAACCCCTGCATGGACGCGGTCTTGGCCAAGATGTTCACGTAGTTCGCGGGGCCAGGGTGCTCACCGGTCAAGTAGCTCGAGATGACGCCGCACAGCACGACTCTGGCCTTGGCGGCCAGGCGTCCGAGAACGGCGTCGAGGATCGGCCCTCCGACGTTGTCGAAGTAGACGTTGACGCCGCGCGGGCAGTGCCGCTTGAGGGCGGCCGCCACATCACCCTCGCGGTAGTCGATGCAAGCATCGAAGCCGAAGTCCTCGACGACGGCCCGGCACTTGTCCGGACCGCCCGCGATGCCGACGACACGGGCTCCAGCGATCTTGGCGATCTGGCCGGCCACCGATCCGGTGGCGCCCGCAGCCGCGGAGACCACCACCGTGTCCCCGTCCTGGGGCCGGCCGATGTCGTTCATGCCGAAGTATGCGGTGGCCCCCGTCGGCCCGTAGATCGACATCACCGCGGGCTGGTCGATCTCTTCCATCCCGGTCACGGGTGTGCAGAACACGTCGTCGCGGACGATGACGTACTCCTGGAAACCCGAAAGGGTGGTGACCACGTCGCCGACGGCGTACGCGTCGCAGCGTGACTCCACGACCTCCCCGATGCCGGCTGCCCTGATGACCTCACCCAGCTGGACGGGCGGCAGATACCCCGGTTGGTCGTTGAGCCACGTCCGCGCAGCGGCGTCGATGCCCACGTACGTCGTGCGAACGAGCGCCTCGCCGTCGGCGGGCCGGGGCGCCTGGGACACGATCAACTCGGTGTCGGCGGGGTCGACCAGACCCTTCGGTCGATGTCGCAACACGATCTGGCGGTTCGTCAGGTCAGGCACGATGGTGAAACTACCCAACGCGCGAGCCGCTTCGGGCGATAAGTGGGATCCCTGCCTCCGCAAGCGATGTAACAAACTGCTACCGGGTGTAGCATTCTGTAACAGGAGGTAGGGCCATGTCTGAAGTCGCCGATCGTGTCACCCGTTTCGCCGCCGATCTCGTCGACAGCGCCGAAGCCGAGGGCGTGCGTCAAAGCCGGTCGGCCAAACAGCAGCTCGACCACTGGGTTCGGGTCGGCCGCGCCGTGTCGAGCCAGCAGACAGCCGCGCGCCGCCGGGTAGAGGCCGCGATGGCCGGTCAGCTGCCGTTGAAGGAGCTGACCGTCGAGGAAGGCGTGGTCTTCAACGCGGAGATCTCCGCAGGCATCGAGGAGAGTCTGTCCCGGACCGACTACGGCCGGGTCCTCGCCGCTCGGGGGATCACCACGGTGGCGCTCAACGACGACGGCGACATCGTCGAACATCGCCCCGACGGAACATCGGTCGTGCTGACCGGCACCCCGTGACCGTTGGGTGAACCGCCTCGATCTGGTCGTCGGCCCCAACGGCGCGGGCAAGTCCACCTTCGTCGAGCTGACCCTGGCGCCGCTCCTGCCAGGCAGTGTCTTCGTCAACGCCGACGAGATCGCCAAACAGCGGTGGCCAGACGACCCGGCCTCGCACGCCTATGACGCCGCCAGGGTCGCCGCCGAAACCAGGGCGACCCTGATCGCGCGGAAACTGTCGTTCATCGCCGAGACCGTGTTCTCGCATCCCTCGAAGCTCGAGCTCGTCGCGTCCGCAAAGGCCGCCGGCTACACGGTCGTGCTGCACGTGCTGATGATCCCCGAGGACCTTGCCGTCGAACGTGTGCTGCACCGCGTCCAAGCCGGTGGACACGCCGTTCCACCGGACAAGATCAGGCAGCGGCACCGTCGGCTGTGGTCGCTGGTCGCCGATGCCATCCCCCGGTGTGACAGCGCCACCGTCTACGACGGCAGTGGTGTCCGAGGTCCACGCATCGTCGCCCAAATCACCGGCGGCGACGTGGTCGGCGCACCGTCGTGGCCCGCGTGGGCGCCACTCGAGCTGACGTCGCGGTGGTCGGTCTGATCAACGCATCACGCGATGATGCGACCCAGGTAAGGCGTCATGTTGTTGGTTCGTACCGGCGAGACCCGGACACCGGCATCGCTGGTCTCGAGCATCTGGTTGTTCCCAAGGAACAACGCGACACTCTGCGTGCCGTCGGGGCCGAAGAAGATCAAGTCGCCAGGAAGTGCCTGGGCGGGCGTGACCTTCTGCGCGACGTTGTACTGCTCGCCAGAAGAGCGCGGCAGCTTGATTCCGGCTCCTGCGAAGGCGTAGACGATGATCCCGGAAGCGTCGAAGCCGACGACGCTGGGAGCCGGGGCCGCGCCGAGGACGGTCGACCCGGGGACGGTACCGAAGATGGCACCCGGATCCGTGCCTGGCGTGTTCGCGCGCTGTTCGGTCGCGAGAACGCCGGCTCTGGATTCGCTGCCGAGGGTGGGACCGTTGGAGTCACCGCCGCCGTAGGAGAACGGAACTCCCTGCTGTGAGAGCGCACGCTTGATCACGAAGTCGACGGCCTGCTGGTTGCGCGCAGGCCGCTGGTAGGGGTCGGCGGCCGCGAGACCCGGCGTCACCGCCAAGAGGGCCAGGCTGATCACGAAGGCGTAAATGCGTCTCATCGGAAATTCCATCTCTCTGCGACGTCGGAGGCAACACATTCTCGTTGCCCGCTCGGTCGTTCTCACTGCATGAGTTCACTTCTACTACCTGGAACGTTGCTGGCCCAATTGCTGAGTGGCCCAACGCCAATGAGCCGCCATACCGTAACCGAACGGTGACGAGAGGCCCCGTCGTAGCCCACCGGGCCGCCGAGTAGGTTGCCTAGCCATGAGCGCGCAACAGCAGACCTGGTCGGAACGACTCTGGGACGAGATCGAGCCGACGTTCGCGGCGATCCTCGCTCATCCCTTCGCGACCGGACTGACCGATGGCACTCTGGACACCGACGTGTTCGCGCACTACGTAGCTCAGGACGTCCACTACTTGCGCGACTACGCCCGCGCTCTTGCCATCGTCGGCGCCAAGGCGCCCACCCTGACGGACACGGCGATGTTCGCCAGGCATGCCGCCGACGTTCTGGAGGTCGAACTCAGTTTGCACGGCACTCTGCTGCCCGCACTGGGTCTCGATGGCGCGACCGTGGGTGGGGCGAGGGTCATGCCGACCACTCGGGCGTACACCAGCTACCTGCTCGCCACCACTTATGGCGGGAGCTTCGCGGAGGGGTTGGCCGCGATCTTGCCGTGCTACTGGATATATGCCCGGGTCGGAACCGCGCTGCTCGAAAGCGGCTCCCCGGATCCGCGGTTCCAGAGTTGGATCGACAGCTATGGCGGTGAGGACTTCGCCGCCACGGTCGCCCAGGTGCTGGAACTGACCGATCGGATCGGAAGGGCGCTCAGCCCCGCAGAGGAGGTCGTCGCCCGCGCCCACTTCGTGACGACGGCACGATATGAGTGGATGTTCTTCGACGCCGCCTACCGCCTCGAGGACTGGCCCGTCTGAGGTGATGACGATCTTCGGGTTCGCCTGACTGAAGCCGGGCGTCGGAGGACGATGCGAACATGACACGCACACGACTTGGCTCACTCGGCGAGGGCGGGCTGAACTGGGACAGTTTGCCGTTGAAGCTCTTCGCGGGCGGCAACGCCAAGTTCTGGGATCCGGCCGGCATCGACTTCTCCCAGGACCGCGAGGACTGGCAGTCGCTGTCGGAGCTCGAACGCGATTGGGCCACCCGGCTGTGTGCCGAGTTCATCGCTGGCGAGGAGGCGGTTACCGAGGACATCCAGCCGTTCATGGGGGCGATGCGGGCCGAGGGTCGCCTCGGTGACGAGATGTATTTGACGCAGTTTGCGTTCGAGGAGGCCAAACACACCCAGGTGTTCCGGCTCTGGCTCGATGCCGTGGGAATCACCGAGGACCTGCACCACTACCTCGACGATCTGCCCGCCTACCGCAAGATCTTCTACGAGGAGCTTCCCGAGTCACTCGCCACGCTGACCACCGACCCGTCGCCTGCGGCCCAGGTGCGCGCATCCGCGACGTACAACCACGTCATCGAAGGCATGATGGCGTTGACGGGATACTATGCGTGGCACAAGATTTGCGTGAGCCGCAACATTTTGCCCGGCATGCAGGAACTGGTCCGCCGCATCGGCGATGACGAGCGGCGCCACATGGCGTGGGGCACCTTCACCTGTCGGCGTCACGTCGCCGCCGACGACGCCAACTGGGCGGTGTTCGAGAATCGGATGAACGAGCTCATCCCGCTGGTGTTGAGCAACACCCAGGAAGCGTTCGCCCTCTACGACGAGATCCCGTTTGGTCTCGAGATGGACGAGTTCATGCAGTACGCCACCGACAAGGGCATGCGACGGTTCGGCACCATCGGCAGCGCACGGGGCCGCCCCGTCGGCGAGATCGATCTCGACTACTCGCCGCTGCAACTGGAGGAGACGTTCGCCGACGAGGACGAGAAGGCCCTGGCGTCGGTGTAGACGTTGGCGAGTTAGCTCAGCGCGGCAAGGGCCGCATCGTAGTTCGGCTCCTGAGCGATCTCGGGCACCAGTTCGGAGTAGGTCACGTTGCCGTCCGCGCCGATCACCACGACGGCGCGACCGAGCAGTCCGGCGAAGGGACCGTCGGCGATGGTGATGCCGTAATCCTTGCCGAAGGTGTCCCGGAAGCCCGACGCCGTCGTCACGTTCTCGATGCCCTCGGCGCCACAGAAGCGCTTCTGAGCGAACGGCAGATCGTTCGACACGCACACCACCGCGACGCCGCTCGCGGCCGCCCGCTCGTTGAACGTCCGCACGCTGGTGGCGCACACCGGGGTGTCGACCGACGGAAAGATGTTCAGCAGCACGCTCTTACCGCTGAACTGGTCGTTGGTGACGGCACCAAGGTCGGTGCCGGTGAGGGTGAACGCGGGTGCGGGCGCTCCGACGGCGGGCAGCTCGCCAACCGTGTTGATGGGGTTTCCTCGCATCGTTATCTGTGCCATGGCGACAGTCTGTCAAGCACGACGGGGGGCACGTGGCCCGGGGTCGGTCTCGCGGTGAAGTCAGTAGGCCAACTGATTGACCGCGGTCGCGAAGACCGCGGGCAGCGCCGTGGCGGCAGGCACGATCCTGGACCGGATCCTGGCATGCACACCCGCCTGCACCAGCGCCGCAGTCAGCAACCGGTAGCGCCTGGTGGCACGTCGCCACTGTCGGTCGTAGTCGGCGGGCCGGTCGGCGACCACGCAGTCCACCAGCTGCTTTGCCGCACCGAAGGCGAGCCCCATCCCCTCGCCGGTCAACGCATCGATGTAGCCGGCCGCGTCGCCGACCAGCAACACCCGTCCGGCCGTCCGGCTGCGGGCCTTCTGCCGCAGGGGGCCCGCCGCTCGATCGGGTCCGTGCGCGTGACCGTCAACCCTGGCCCGCAACGCGGGGAATTCGTCGAAGTGGCTGTCGAATCCGCCGCGGGTCGAGCTGAGGATGGCAATGCCCACGCAGTCGTCGGCGACCGGCGTCACGTAGGCCTCCGCCCCCCTGGCCCAGTGCACCTCGACCGAATTGGTCCACGGGGCGATCTGGATGTGGCGACGAATGCCCCACCGACGCGGGCCCGGGCTCGACTGCTCGAGTCCTAGCGACCGCCGGATGGGCGAGTGCAGCCCGTCCGCCGCCGCCAGGTATCTGGCCCGCAGATCCCCCGCGCGCACCGACGTCGCATCCTGGGACACCTCACCGACGTCTCCGTGGACGAACCGCACACCCGCCACCGTCGCCGCCTCGAGGAGTGCACCGTGCAATGCGGTCCTTCGCACCCCGAGGCCGGTGCCCGCCCGAAACGGCGCGTCCACCTGCCGATCACTGTCGAGATAGCGGATGCCGTGCAGCGGAAAGCCTTTCGGGGTGACACCGAGGTGGGTCAGGTGCGCCAAGGTGTGTGGCATCATGCCCTCGCCGCAGGCCTTGTCGAGAGCGCCGCGACGCCGCTCGACCACGACCACGTCGAGCCCGGCCTTCGCGGCGTACAGCGCGGTAGCCAGCCCCGCCGGACCTCCCCCGCCGACGAGCAGGTCGATCACGTCAGGCTCGCGAGAGCATCGTTCTCCACCTTGATCCGCGTCCTCAGAAGTGCTGCATTGAGAATCGTGAAGATCAGCGCGGTGATCCAGGAACTGTGCACCAGCGGTAGCGCGACGCCCTCGACCACGACCGCCACATAGTTCGGGTGGGGGATCAACCGGTACGGGCCGCCGGTGATGCGGTCCGCCCCGGGGATGACGATCACCCTGGTGTTCCATTGCCGGCCGAGCGTGGTGATGCACCACCACCGCAGGGCCTGGGCGGCGACCACGACGGCCAGCATCGGCCAGCCCAGCGCGGGGATGAACGGTCGGTGCAGCACGATCGGCTCGATGAGGCACCCCACCAGTAGCCCGACGTGCAGGACCACCATCGTCGGATAGTGCGCGGCCCCGAACTCGGTGCCACCCCGCTCGCGGCTCCACGACCAGTTGCGTTTGGAGACAACGAGTTCCGCCATACGTTCGACGGCAATCGCGGCGATGAGAAGGGCATACCAGCTCGTGGACTGCACTCAGCGCCACCGCAGCAGGACGAGTTCCGAGCAGAAACCAGGCCCCATCGCCATCATCAGGCCGGAACTGCCTGGCTCTGGTCTCTTGGCGATGGTGTCGCGCAGTACGTGCAGCACCGAGGCGGAGGAAAGATTGCCCACCTCGGCAAGGGAACGCCATGTCAGTTCCAACGCGTCGTCGGACAAGCCGAGGGTCGCAGTGATGGCCTCGATGACCTTCGGGCCGCCGGGATGACTCACCCAGGTGCCGACGTCCTCGACACAGGTGTCATGGGCGGCGAGGAAGTTCGCGACGTCCTCACCGAGATACCGTTCGACGACCTTGGGCACGTCGGGTGAGAGCACCAATCGGAAACCAGAGGAGTCGACGTCCCAGCCCATGGTGCGCTCCGAATCGGGATACAGGTGGCTGCGCGAATCGACGACCTCAGGACCAAGACCGCCGATCTCGACGGCCCGCCGGTCTCCGACGGCCACCACCGCCGCTGCCCCGTCGCCGAACAGGCTGCTACCCACGACGGTGGCCATCGACGGGTCGCGCTTGGGCACCAGCGAGCACAGCTCTACGGCCACCAGCACGGCGACGTCGTCGGGCGCACCGCGCAGGTAGTCGTTGAGCCGGGCCACCCCTGCGGCGCCCGCGACGCAGCCGAGCCCGAACATCGGGACGCGCCGAACGTCTGGTCGCAGGCCGATCCTCGTGGCGATGCGGGCGTCCAGGGTCGGCACCGCAAGGCCGGTCACGGTCGTCGAGAAGATGACGTCGACGTCCGACGGTTGGAGTCCGGCGTCCTCGAGGGCCCCCAACACCGCGGCGCACCCCAGCTCGACGGCGTGCGCGATGAAGATGTCATTGGCTCGGCCGAAGTCATCGAGTTCGGCGTACTCCTCGAGCGGCAACACCATGTGCCGGCTGTCGACTTTGGCACTGGCGTGCAACTTCCGGATCGGGTCGGCATACTCCGCATAACCCGGAATCGCCAACAGCGCCTCGGTCACCTCGGCCTGGCTATAGCGATGCGGTGGCAATTCTCCTCGTACCGCGGCGATCACACTCATGTGGCAGCCTCCTCGTCCTAGTAACGACGCCCGCTGCCGTTTGGTTCACGGCACTGGCTGGCAATCGGAACTGGGCTGAGCAGACGGCAATCCCCCCGAGGTGATCGACGATCACCTCGGGGGGATTTCGGGGGTCACTTATCCGGCGTTGGCGCAGAAGTTGGGAACGCAGAAGCTCGCACCGCCGGGCCCGGCGTTGGCGCTACCGCCAGGGACGTACGCGCTCGCGCCGCCGGGGCCGGTGGTGGCACCGGCACCGGGAACCGTGGCGTTCGCCCCATCGGGTCCGGCCTGAGCACCGGCACCGGGAACGACGGCGCCTGCGCCATCGGGGCCAGCCTCGGCACCCGCTCCGGGAACGACCGCGTTCGCGCCGTCGGGTCCGGCAGTTGCGCCCGTACCGGGTGCTCCGACGCTCGCGCCGTCGGGTCCGGCGTCGGCACAGGCCGGAGTGCCCTCCACGCCACACGGCGGCGGCGGATTGGCTCCCGCAAGAGGAGCGAAGGCGATGGCAGTCGCGCCAGCGCCGGCGAACAGAAGCTGTGTCATGAGGTGCTTTCTCATGGGGGCGGGGTACCACTCGTGAATCAGCTTAAAACATCCGAAACGACGTCTTGCCGGCTCTCGCGTCGTCCATGCACGACGACGTCTGCACCGACGAGAACAGCGCGGAGATCAGCGACAGGAAGATTGCTTGTTGCTGATCGGGATCGAACGCGATCAGCACCAGAAACGCGACGGTAGCCACGATGACCGCGATCGTCAGGTAGGGAAATAGCCACATGCGTACCGGTGCCCGCTCCCCCTCGGCCCACATCGTTCGACCGAGCCCTGGCTGGCTTGTGGCGAAGGCGAGGTGGGCACACCATCAGATGCGCCTGCTGGCCAGGGCGTGGTCGGCACGATGATTGAGATCTGCAGGGTCTAGTTCGGCGGTGCGGGGCCGCCGGGCTGACCGGTGTTGTTGTCGGGCTGCGGTTTCGGCTCTTCTGGAGGCCGCAGCAGCAGTTCGGGGCGGTGGTGGAAGTTGATGCGGGCTTGTCCGTTGTCGAGGTGTTGCGGCGGTGCCCATTCGGGTTCGTGGCGTTCGTTGATGGTTGTGGTCCATCCGCCATCGGTGGCGAGGCGGTTGTCGGGCCCGCACGCCAGCGCCGTCTCGTCGACGTTGGTGTTTCCGCCCTCGCTCCAGTCGACCACGGCATGGTGGACTTGGCTGCCGTACGCGCCGACGGTGCAGCCCGGTTTGGTGCAGCCCCCGTCTCGGGCGATGAGCATGATCCGCTGCGCCGGCGTCGCCACCCGCTTGGCCCGGAAGTGGTTCAACGCTGATCCGGTGGCACCGTCGAAAATGGCCAAGTGATGGTTGGCGTGCCCGGCCATCCGGATCACGTCCTTGATGGGCACTTTGCTGCCGCCGCCCGTCGTGCCGATCCCCGCCTTGCTCTCGAGATCGGCCAGGGTGGTGCGAATGATCACCGACACCGGGAGACCGTTGAGGTGACCGAGGTCGCTCATCAGGGCGATGCGCCCGATCACCACCAGCGCGTCGTGCTGACGCTGGTCGAGGGTGCGGTGGTCATCATCGATCTGGGTTTGGCGGGGGGTGCCGGAGGTGCAGGGTTCGTCGTCGGCGGGATTGCACATGCCGGGGGCCGCGAACCTGGCGAATAGCACCTCCCACACCGCCCGTGCCTCCGGGCTCAGGTTCCCGGTCAACGAACTCATTGCATCGGGTCCCTGCTTACTCATCGACACGCCGCGTCGGCGCGCGCGTTCGGCGTCGTCGGGTTCGGGGCCGTCCTGATCCAGGAGGAACAGTCTCAGTTCGGCGGTCTCCTTGAGCTCCTTGGGGCCGACTCCGACGGCGACGCGGACGAGGTCGACTTCGATCTGGGTACGGGTGGCCGCGTCGACGAAGGCAGGCAACCGGCGCATGGTGTCGCGAAGCACCTTCACGTGGTCACCGTTTATCAACGCGTTGTGCTGGGCTGCCGCAACGGCGGGCAGCACCGGGTCCAGTGTTTCGCCGATCAGGGTGCGCCGCGGCCCGAGGTCCGCGGCCTCGGCCAGTCGGCGGCCTGCGTCGGCGGTAGACAGCCGCCACCGGGCCCGCAGCACCTCGTTCCACGACTTCGCGCCCAAGTGCTTCGGGTCGGTCTCGGCCTGCAACCGATTCAGTACCCGATGCCACTGCGTGGGCAGTTGGCGCGACAGCGTCTCGAGTTCGTCACCCACCATCAGCAGTTCGGTCATGGTGGCCGTGTCGAGCCCGGCAGCGGCCAGCGTCGCGTAGCCGGCGCGCATCATCGCCAACCCCTCGCCAACGCCCGCGTCCAACATGATTCGAACATACCTTCGAGCACCGACAGAAGGCCCTCGGATGTGACACCTGAAACCGAAGTGGCGCAGGAGGTTTGGCGAATCTCGCGAGTGTGCGGTTTCGTACGCGAGCCGGACATGACGTGCAAACAAGCCCATTCACCGAAGGCGACGAACCCACCGCTCAAGCGACCCATTTTTTCGGCCGGTAACACTGTGGACGTCGTGATCGATGACGAGCCCTTCGCCCTACCGCCCGTGGTGACGAGATCGGAGTGGCAGGCCGCTCGCACCGAGCTCCTGGTCAGGGAGAACGAACTGACCCGAATGAAGGACGGGGTCAGTGCCATGCGTCGACGGATGCCGATGGTTGCTGTTCCGCAACGGTATTCATTCGAGGCGGAGGCCGGCACCGCACTGGACCGAGGGTTGCTCGGGTTGCTCGATGATGGCCGATCACCTTGGGCCGCTGTCACACCTGCACGCCAAGGACACGTCGCTGGTCCTCGTCTCGCGCGCGCCGCTGAACACGCTGACGCGGTTTCGGGACAGGATGGGATGGTCGATGCCGTGGGTGTCGTCCGCCGGGACCACGTTCAACGAGGACTTCGGAGCGACGGTCGACGGCGAGGAGCGGCATGCCGTCAGCGTGTTCCTGCGCGGCGGGGACGACGTCTTCCACACGTGGTCGACGTTCAACCGCGGCGAGGAGACCTTCATGTTGGTGCCCGATCTCCTGGATCTGACTCCCCTTGGGCGTCAAGAAGATTGGGAGGACTCCCCGACCGGGTGGCCGCAGCAGCCACCGTATGAGTGGATCCGGCTGCACGTCGCCTACTGACCTACACGGTAGACGATCATCTCGCGGGACAGAATCCGGCGGATCCGTGGTTCTCGGCTGCAGGTGACCGCGAAGACGGTGAGCAGCACCCAGCTGGCCAGCGCGCTACCCAACACCAGCAGGAATGCTGCCCACTCGCCGCCGGCCAGTTCGGCCGATGCCGTCTGGCGCGACCACAGCCGCCAGAAGATCATCAGGTTCACGCTGAGGCCGACGCCGTAGGACAGGGCGAACGAGAACAGATACGGCTTCCAGGTGCCATCGTGCAAGCGTGCCGAAACCGGCTCGTGCCTAATCGGATACAGCACCGAAAGCACGTTTCCGACGCCGAGCCAAATGAACACCATGGTGACCAGCTGATCGATCAGCGCGATGGGACTTCCCTCGTTGGCGACGGTCAGGAAGGCGATGACGGGAAGTGCGGCGACCGTGATCATCACGGCCATCGCAAGGTTCTTGGCCACCAGAATTTCCCACACCCGTTCACCGCGTGCCATCGCGTCGCGGACCCGTTGCGCTTCGAAACACAGTGCGTTGGTGCACACCACGCTGCCCACCACCGCCGAGAACAGGTAAAGCGAGAGTCGGCTGACGTCGTCGTACCTGGTCCAACCGCTGAAGTGATAGAAGCCCACCAACGACAGACTGATGCCCAAGGTGAGCAGCAGCCGGATCAGGATGGCCCGCGGCCTGTCGGTGATGACGTGACGCACTTCGTCGACGATGCGTCTGCCGACTCCGGACACCGGGGCGGCGCGAAGCACGGCGATGCGTTTCGCGGCTGAGGCGGCCAGGTCGTCGACGTCGGTTCCGCGCGCGGCGGAGACCGCGAGGATGGCTTCGGCGACGGCCGCCCTGGCGAGTGTCACCGCGACGATGGCATTCGCGCCCGCCTGTTCCGGCGGTACCGCCAAGCCTCGGGTGAGCGCAACGCCCTGCGCGTAGCCGGCGGCGCGCTCCCGCCACGCGGTGGACGCCGCTGCCGTGGCGATGTCGTCGGCGACGGCGGACTGCAGCGATGCGAGTTCGGCCCGCGCATCGGCGAGCACCCCGTCAAGCGCCTCGTCGTCCCAGTGCGCGGCCGCTGCGGCGGCGTCGACGCGACGCAAGGCGTCGGCCAGGAAGTGCAGCTCGTCCACGGCGGCGATGTCGGGGGCCGAGCGGTCTTCCGCGGTCATGGCGTCAACTGAACCATTCGATGTCGAACCGGTACACGCCACCGCCAGCTGAGAACCGCCTGGGACTGCGAGGAGCGATACTCTGGTGCCAGAGTGACGCGAGTGATAATTGGGTACACGGTCGGCGACTGCGCCATCAACCCCTTCAGGTCAAGGAGCGGCCTTGGACGTCTCTGGGAGTATCTCGCCGCTGAAACGCGTGGGCATGACAACCGCAACGGTGCTGATACTGGTCGCCGCCATGTCGAGCGCTCTGCCGATGCCGTCGGCCGCCGCAGCGGACTGCCCGGACATCGAGGTCGTCTTTGCTCGAGGAACTGACGAGCCACCGGGGATCGGCGTCGTCGGCCAAGCCCTGGTGGATTCGTTGAAGCCGCTGGTCAAGGGCAAGTCGATCCGCTCCTACGCCGTCAAGTACCCGGCCTCGTACGACTTTCTGGCTGCCGCTTCGGGTGCCAACGATGCCAGCGCCCGGGTCCAGTCGACCGCAAAGAAGTGCCCCAAGACCAAGATCATCCTTGGCGGGTACTCACAGGGCGCCGCGGTCATGGACATCGTCACCACGTCTCCGATTGCCGGACTCGGCTTCACCACCCCGCTGCCGGCAACCATGGCGGACCACATCAGCGCGGTGGCAGTCTTCGGGAATCCCTCGGCACGGCTCGGCCAGCCGCTGACGACCCTGAGCGCCGTCTACGGTCCCAAGACCGCCGACATGTGCAACACCAACGATCCAATCTGCTCGCTTGGCAAGGACTTCAACTCACACGTGCGGTACCCGCAGTCCGGGCTCGTCAAGAAGGCGGCTCAGTGGATCGCCGACAACCATCTGAAATCGGCGTAGGTCACCCGGCCGTCCGAGCCGACTGGAGTCGCCGGTGCCACCAGTCGATCCTGGCGGTGTCGGTCAACGCGTAGCGCCGCACGAGGTCCGGGTCCGGAGACGCGGGCATCGGCGCGACGGGAAGGTGGCCGTCCGTGGGATGCAGTGAGCGTCGCTCCGCCACGACGTCACCGGCCAGCGATGACAAGGTGCCGAGCGCACACGCGAACGGCAGTTCGGGAAGCGCGCCCGCCAGCGCAAGGCCCGAGGCCAGTCCGATGCTCGTCTCCCCCGACGACGACACCACGCACGGCAGTTCGAGCCGCTCGGCCATTCTCAACGCGCGCCGCACCCCGCCAAGCGGCCCACTGCGCAGAATCGCGACGTCCACCGACTCGGCCGACGAAGCACTCGCGGCGATTTGGACGCCGACCCTCCGACGGACGGCCGCCAAGTCGTCGGCAGTGCGGCAGGGCTGTTCGACGAACTCGAGGCCGCCGGCCGCCTTCGAGAGGACGTCGATCGCCCGCACGGCTTCCTCGGGGGTCCACCTTCCGTTGGCGTGAAGGCGAATTCGGCCCTCGGCGCCGAGTTCGTCACGCACCACCTCGACGCGTGCGACGTCGTCGGCAAGGGAGTCCGGATCGGTGGCGACGGTGACCTCCGCAGTCAGGCACCCGGACGCCGCCACGATGCGGCGCGCCGAGGCGGCATCGACGGCCTTCACGGTGACGGCGATCGGAATCCGGCCTCTCCGGGGATCCGGCCACCCGACCGTGCCGCCTTCGATGGCAGCGGTCAGCCATCGCGACGTCTCGCGGTCATCGCAGTCGGGTGGCGGGCTGAACTCGCCCCATCCCTGCGGGCCCTCGATCAACATGCCTTCGCGCAGGCCGAACCCGTCGATGGTGGGGATGCCGAAGATCGGCGCGGCGTCGAAGTCGATCAGTGCCTTCATGCGTCGGTGTGACGATCAGCCAAAGAAGCCGTGGTGACCCGATTCCCCCGGGGTCGCGCGACCCTGATCCGTCTGCCGTGGTGGCGCAGGTGGGGTGGCGCTCATGGGGGTCCGAGTCACGTTCGTCTGGGGCTTCCTCGGTTCGTCGGGGGTCTGGTAGGTCGGGTTGTATTGCCGTGTGACCGGCGGGACGATCTGCTCGGCAGAAGGAGGCGGCGCGGCCGGCGGTGGAGGTGGCAGCGGCGGCGGGAGTTCGGCGGACGGGGCCGCCGTCGACGTGGACGGCACAGGCGGTGCGACGGACTCGCGTGGTGCTACGGGCGTCGATTCCTCGACGGCCGGAGTGCGCAGGATGAGGACGACGCCGACGACCGCCACCACGCCCGCGACGATCACAGCGGCCATCACGACGACCCTCGACCACGGCCGCGAAGTGTCCGACCTCGTTTTGAAGTCCCAGGCGCCGCTGTTGGAGAGGCGGGTCTCCCACGATGCGGGCGCTGCGACCGCAGGTTCCTCGAGCGCAACGGGCTCGGCGAGGTCGATGTCCGCCATGTCCTGCACGAACCATCGGTCGGTATCGGGCTCTGCGGTCGAGCGCTCGTCGATGGGCTGTTCCGCACGAGGGTCGACCTCGGCGGGCTCGGTGGGCTCTGCCGCGCCGAACCAGCCTTCTTCGGGGTCGTCGAAGGTGCTTTCGACGTCCACGTCCCGAACGGTCACACGTCGATGTTAGCGCGCGTGACGTGCTGGAAGTGCGCTCATTGCCCCGCTCCAGCGAACGCGATCAGGCCCGACCGCGCTCGGAGTCGTCGGGTCGGCGAGGTGGGCCGTCATGGCTGCCGAAGGTCGTGGGCCGCCGAGTGGGAGTGTGCCCATGCACGCCCTCTGCGTACGCGGTCTCCGCGTGCTGTGTGAAGTCGACTCCCGTGGTTTCGTCCTCGGCGCTGAGGCGAAAGCCCATCAGGCGGTCGATGATCTTCGCCACGAGGTATGACGCCGCGAACGCGTAGCAGGCGACGACGACGGCGCCCAACAACTGTTTGCCCAGTTGCGCGAGCCCGCCTCCGTAGAACAGGCCCTCGGGCCCGCCCGTCATGACCTCGGTGGCCAGGAGCCCGATCAGCAGCACGCCGACCACGCCGCCGACGAAGTGCACGCCGACCACGTCGAGTGAGTCGTCGTACCCGAACCGGAACTTCAGACCGATGGCGAAGGAGCAGATGATGCCGGCCAAGAGGCCGACGACGACGGCACCGAGGGTGTTCACCGTGCCGCACGACGGGGTGATCGCGACCAGGCCCGCGACCACTCCGGACGCAGCGCCGAAGGTCGTCGGCCGACCGTCGCGGAACCGCTCGACGGAGAGCCAGCCCAGCATGCCGAGGCACCCTGCCACCAGCGTGTTGAGGAAGATCGCCGCGGCCGTGCCGTTGGCGGCGAGGGCCGAGCCTGCATTGAAGCCGAACCAGCCGAACCAGAGCAGCCCGACGCCGAGCAGGACGAACGGAAGATTGTGCGGTCGCATCGCATCCTTCTTGAACCCGATGCGTGGACCCAGCACCAGGGCCAGGGCGAGCGCCGATGCGCCTGAGACGATCTCGACCACCAGGCCGCCTGCGTAGTCCAGCGCGCCCAGTTTGAAGAGCCACCCACCCGGAGCCCACACCCAATGTGCGACAACCGAATACACCACGATGGTCCAGATCGGCACGAAGACCATCCAGGCCGAGAACCTGGCGCGGTCGGCGATCGCGCCGCTTACCAGTGCGGCCGTGATGATGGCGAAGGTCAACTGGAAGGTCGCGAAGAGCAGTTCGGGCACGGAGCCGTGAACGGTGCTCGGGTCGATGCCCGTCATCGCGACGTGCGAGAGGTCGCCGATCAACCCGGCGTTACCCGTCCCCGAAAAGGCCAACGTGTAGCCGAACATCAGCCATGCGACCGTCACCAGCGGAATCGCGATGAAGCTCATCATGATCATGTTGAGGACCCCGGTCGCGCGGACCATTCCGCCGTAGAAGATGGCCAAGCCGGGTGTCATGAGCAGGACCAGTGCCGTACTGGCCAATAGCCAGGCCGTCGCTGCCGGATCGATAGTGTCCACACCACTCCTTCGGGGTTGGCGAAGAGGTTAGCGAACGCTTCCGGCGCGCCGGCGTGTCCTCGACCAAATCTTGACTCATTCCAGAAAAGAACGGCATAGTGGTCGGCGTGACCTTGTCGCCCGACTATGCGGAGCAGCTGCGCCTTGCTGACCTTCGCGTGACCCGGCCAAGGATCGCGGTACTCGAGGGGGTGTGCGAGCACCCGCATGCCGACACCGAGACGATCTTCGACTCGGTGCGGATCGGTCTGCCCGACGTGTCTCGGCAGACCGTGTACGACGTGCTGGCAGCCCTGACGACGGTGGGATTGGTACGTCGGATTCAGCCATCCGGCTCCGTCGCCCGCTATGAGTCACGGGTCGGCGACAACCATCACCACGTCGTCTGCCGGTCGTGCGGGGTGATCGCCGACGTCGATTGCGCCGTCGGAGACGCTCCCTGTTTGACCCCCTTCGACGGAGACGACCCTCAGGGTGGCCGCCTCGATGGCTTCTCCATCGACGAGGCAGAGGTCATCTACTGGGGTCGATGCCCCGACTGTTCGACGTCACACGCTTCGTGATCACACCCGTGATCACAGCCCGATTCACCACTCCCGGAAGGAAA
>NZ_JAVRQA010000133.1:0-3736 GCF_032161845.1 Mycobacterium sp. | reverse complement strand
TCGAGCGGATGGCACACCGAGTAACTGTCTCGTGGTGCTACGGACGGTGGTGCTGGCCGATCGATGAGGTGCCGGAGGTGGTCGGACGAGTCCACCAAGAGCTGTCATCCGAATCCGACCTCGCGGCCTAGGCCGGTCAGAGCTCGATGAGGGCCCCCGCTAGTCGTCGGATTCGATGACTGCGCCCTCGTGATCGATGCGCAGCACCTTCGTATGACCGTCGGCGGGCATTCGCGCGGCGAGCTCGTCGGCGTCGTCGTATGGGCACATTGCCGCGACGGTCGGCCCGGACCCGGACAACCAGCAGCACCAGGCTCCCGCCTCGAGGGCCAGCCGCATCGCCAGCTTCGACGGTTCAGCCGAGGCAAGGCGTCGATCCTGATGGAGTCGGTCCTGTGTCGCACTACGCAGCGCGCTTGTGTCGCCCGCAGCCAGCGCAGCCACCAGCAAGGCCGTCCGGCCGATGTTGAACACCGCGTCGCCCAGCGGTACGTCTCGGCCCATCTTGGTACGCGACTCGTCGGTGGACGTCGTGAACGACGGGATCCACACGACGACAGCCGGGTCGAATGCGAGGGGGATGCGCACAGCGCGGCCGTCGGCCGTGGCGACGATGCCCCCGAACAGTGAGGCGGCAGCATTGTCGGCGTGGCCTTCGAGCTCGGCGGCCAGCGCCAGCATCGTCGGTGCACGGTCAGCCATGAGGTCGGGATCGCTGCCGTACCGCTGGGCGTGGGCAGCGACGATTCCGGCGATGCGCACCGAACCGCTGAACCCGAGACCACGACCAACTGGGATCGGGGAGCACACCCACAGATCGCCTTCGCCACCGGCGCGCCGGAAGGCGATGCCGGCCGGGTGGAACTGATCGATCCGTTGGGCGCGAGCAGGTACTTCGCCCTCGATCACCCCGGCCTCGACATGTAGTGACAGCGCCATGCCGAGCGTGTCGAAACCGGGTCCAAGGTTTGCCGAAGACGCCGGAACGCGAACGATCACGGTTGGTCAGACTGCACGTCGGCCGCGACGGCCTGGGATTCATGCACCCAACGGTCGAGGGTTCGCGCGGCGTGTCCCTCGTCGATCGACGATGTCGCCAGCACCACACCCTCCTCCAGGGAATCGACAACGCCCGCCACGACAAGACCGGCAGCAGCGTTGAGCAGGACGATGTTGCGATGTGCGCCGTGCTCGCCCTTCAGCACCCTGCGCACGACCTCGGCATTCTGCGGTGGGGTTCCTCCGACCAGTTCGTCGGAGATCGCCGGGGCGAAGCCCAGAGCGACCGGGTCGACGGTGAACGTGCGAACGTTGTCGTCGTCGAGCGCCAGTACGGTCGACGTGCCGGTGGTGGTCAACTCGTCGAGGCCGCCGCCGTGCACCACCCATGCCCGCTCGGAACCGTGCAGACGCAGCGAGGCCAGCATCCGCTCGGCGACCAAGGGGTTGGCGACCCCGATCAGTTGGCGGCGGACCCGGCCGGGGTTGGCCATCGGGCCGAGGAGGTTGAACACGGTTGCAATGCCGATCTCCCGCCGACTTGGCGCGGCGAACCGGAACGCTGGATGGAACTTTGGCGCCAGACAGAAGCCGATCCCGACCTCTTCCACGCATCGCAAGACCCCCTCGGGCGACAGCTCGATGGCAACACCCAGCTCCTCCAGAACGTCAGCAGCCCCGCACTGCGACGACGCTGCCCGCGCCCCGTGTTTGCACACCGGCACGCCGGCCCCCGCGACCACGATCGCCGCCATCGTGCTGACGTTGATCGAATGGCTGCGGTCACCGCCCGTGCCGACGATGTCGACGGCTCGCGACCGCAGTTCCTCGCTGAGCGGCACCAGAGATGCTGCGTCGAGCACGGCGTCGAGGAGTCCGCTCAACTCCTCAGGCGTTTCTCCCTTGGCGCGCAACGCGACTACGAACGCGATGAGCTGGGCTGCGGTGGCATCGCCCGAGAGAATCGTCGCCATAGCGGCGCGGGCGTGGGACGCTGGAAGATCGCGACCCTCTACCAACTCGATCAAGAGCGCGGGCCAACCGCCCAGGTCCGCGAGTTCGCTCATCGGTTCAGGTTACGCGGTGCGACGACGTTGGCGGATCATCCGCCTGCGCTCGCGCTCCGTCGCCCCACCCCAAATTCCGGCCTTCTCGCGCGCTTGCAAGGCGTGCTCGAGGCAGGCGATGCGCACATCGCACCCGGCACAGACCGCCTTCGCTTCCAATGCCAGATCGTCGTCGTCTGGGTAGAACATGGCCGCCTCTAGCCCCCGGCATGCCCCCAACTCTCGCCATACGATCTCTTTGACCGACACGACTGATGTTCTCCTGAGTTTTGGCCCCACTGACGGTAGATCACCGTTTCAGCGCGCGTGAATCTAGGCTCACTTGGCCGTTTTGACCAGACCCTTTTTCAGGAAATCGTCAGGAATGTGTAACGATTGTGCGCGCGCAGTCGCCGCGGAGGTCGCTCATCAGCTCACTGACGGTGGCCGGGGAACGCTCCGTCTGCTCCGAGCACCGCTGGCGTTCATTTCGGCGGAACCTCCTCGGCGATCCCGTAGGCGCGCGCGATCAGCTGGATGGGGTGTAACGGCTCTTCACCCGTCTGCTCGGTGATGGCCGTGTTGGCAAGATGGCAATCGCCGGCCACGACGTCACCGTCTGCCTCTCGGATCAGGTCGGCGAGCTTCCCGGCGATCGACACGCTGATCCCGGCGTTCTCAGCCCGAAGCCCCCACATCCCGTCGATCCCACTGCATTGCTGGACGAGGGTCACCTTGGCGCCGGTCAACTTGATCAGGTCGCGACTCTTGAGGCCGATGTTCTGGGCACGCAGGTGGCAGGGGGTGTGGTACGTGACGGTTTCCGGGATCGAGCCCTGGAAGTCGGTATCGAGGCCGGTGTCGTCGGCCTTGTGGATCTTCATCAAGTACTCGGCTGCGTCGTAGGTGTGCTCGGACACCAGTTTGGCCTCGGCACCGCCGACGTAATCGATGTAGTCCTTCTTCAACACGTAACCGCAGGTCGGCTGAGGCACCACGATGTCGTGGCCCCGCCGCACCGATACGGCCAGCGCCTTGACGTTCTTCTTCGCAACCTTCGTGAACTCCTCGACGTCGCCGCTGTGCAGCCACGGCGCACCGCAACACCCTGCTCCGTCGGCGAGCGTGCACTCGATGCCGTTGCGTTCGTACACCTTGACGAGGTCGTGCCCGATCGACGGCTGTTGGTACTCGACCAGGCACGTCGGGAAGATAGCCACGCGACCCTGCCGCTTGTTCACGCGCACCCGTGGGCGCCGTTTGAACCAGGTCGAAAAGCGCTGCCGAGTGTACGGCGGCAGCAGTCTCACGCTCGACACGCCGGTCGCCACCTCCATCGCCTTGCGAACGACGGAGCCCTGCTTGGCGCCGATCAGCTTGTTGGCGGCCGGCGCCGCGAGCGTGGCGGCCTTGCCGATCAGATCTGTGTGCCCCATGACCGTGTCGGTAACCCGCGAGCGGATGCCGAACTGCCCTGTGGCGTGGCGCATGGCATCGGCGCGCAGCATCAACCTCGGGAAGTCGATCGCCCACTCATGCAGCTCGGGGGTGTACGGGCAGTTGATGTAGCAGAGCTTGCATTGGAAGCACTCGTCGACCACCCGGTCCTGTTGCGCCGGTGTCAATCGGCCGGCGTCTTGATCGTCGTGACGATCGATCATCTCGAACAGCGTGGGGAACGAGGTGCAGAA
>NZ_JAVRQA010000132.1:0-12827 GCF_032161845.1 Mycobacterium sp. | reverse complement strand
CGGCCAGGGTCTCCTTGAGATCCTCGGTGAAGCTGGCCGTGACGATCGTGCCGGGGCACACGCAGTTCACCAGAATGCCCTCCGGCCCCAGGCTTTTGGCGAGATTCTTCGTCAGGCTCGACAGTGCGGCCTTCGTGGCCGTGTAAGCAACCAGACGAGGGCTCTGCCGTTGGATCGAGTGCGCCGACAGAGTGACGATGCGTGCCCACGGCGCAGCGCGCAGCAGGGGAAGGGCATGGCGGACGGTTCGCACTGCCGACATGGTGCCGATGTCGAACGCGGCCCGCCAATCCCCGTCGTCGAGGTCTTCGAACGGGCCATAGTGTGGCCCGACCGCGTGTATCAGTACGTTGAGCTCGCTCCACCGATCACCGAGTGTCGCGAAGCCGGCGTCGATGGACGTCGAATCCGACATGTCGACGCTGATTCCGAAGGCGTCAGGAGCGCCGGCGGAACGCAACCTGCTCACCGCGGTCTCCAGTCCCGCCTGCCCTCGCGCCATGATCGCCACCGAGGCACCCTCGGCGGCAAGGCATTCCGCAATCGCCAAACCCATGCCCTTGCTACCGCCGGTGACGAGGGCGGTTGCCCCGGAGAGTCCTAGATCCACAGTGTCATTCCTTCGTAGCGCTGGCGGTCGGGTGGGTGTCGATGGTGGGGTGCGCACAGAGGTGGCCGGTTACAGGCGGCCATCCACTCGCAGATCCGGGTGCACCCACTCGGGCGACCGTCTGCCCTTGAACGCGAGAAAGCCCTCGACGGCTTTCGGCCCGCTGTAGCTGGCCTTCATGCCGATCCGGTCGAATAGGCCCATGTAGTTGTCCAAGCTGGACTTCACCACCGAGCGGGCGTGTGGCGCGGTCCGGCAGCACTGGGCCAACACCTCTCGTGCGGACGGTATCGGTCATGTGCTGTCCTCATTCGTTGCGTACGTAATCGATGGCCTGACGCACAGCGCGCAGTCACCCGCACCTGGCGTCGGCGTTGCCAATGCTCCTGCGACGCAGGAGCTACGCACGGCGACAAAGGGCTAGGACGTCCAGGCGATGGACTTGGTCTCCAGGTGCTGCTCGAAACCCTCACGGCCACACTGCCTGCCGATCCCGGATTGCTTGTAGCCGCCGTACGGCGAGTCGGCGCCGTACCACATGCCGCCGTTGACCCCGACCGATCCGGTGCGGATTCGGCGCGCAACGCGGGTCGCCCGGTCCTCGTCGGCGGAGTACACCCCGCCGGAGAGACCGTAGCTCGAGTCGTTTGCGATGCGGATCGCATCCTCGTCGCCGTCGAACGGGATGACCACCTGGACGGGGCCGAAGATCTCGTCTTGCGCGATGGTCATCTTGTTGTCGACGTTGGCGAACAGAGTCGGCTCGACGAAGAACCCCTTTGGCAGGTGTGCAGGACGCCCGCCACCGACGACGACTTCGGCACCCTCGGCCTTGCCCTTCTCGATGTAGCCCAGGACTCGCTCCTGCTGCTTGCGGCTCACCAGCGGGCCACCAACGTTCACGGGGTCGGTGGGATCGCCGTATGGGACGGCCTCGAAGCCCGCCTTGAGGATCTGCACGGCCTCGTCGTAGCGCGACCGGGGCACCAGGACCCGAGTCAGGATCGCGCAGCCTTGCCCCGCATGGGTACACGCCATCATTGGTGCGGCGGCTAGAACAGCACCGAGGTCGGCGTCGTCGAGCACGATCATGGCGGACTTGCCGCCGAGTTCGAGGAAGACTCGTTTGAGCGTCGCGCTGCCCGTCTCGGTAATCCGCCGTCCGGTGGCGGTCGATCCGGTGAACGAGATCATGTCGACGCGCGGGTCCCGGGTGAGCTCTTCGCCGACGAAGTGATCGGCCGACGTCACGATGTTCAGAACGCCCGCGGGAATGTCGGTCTTCTCGGCCACGAGTCGCGCCAGCCGCGTCGCGTTCCAGGGCGTGTCGGGCGCTGGCTTGAGGATGCACGTGTTGCCGGTCGCCAGAATCGGTCCGAGCTTGTTGAGCGTCACCTCGAGCGGGAAGTTCCACGGCACAATCGCACCGATGACGCCGATCGCTTCCTTGTAGACCGCACGTCGGCTGGCGATGCCCATCTGATGGCTGACCGGTAGGTCACGTTCCCATTCGAACTCGTCGATGTAGTGCATCGGCCAGGTCAACGCATCCTCGAGCGGCCAGTCCAGCTGAGCGCCGAAGGTCATCATCAGCGGAGTGCCGGTCTCCTCGACGAGTTCCTGACGGATCTGTTCCTTCTCGGACACTAGGGCGTCCTGCAACTGCTGAAGACAGCGCTTGCGCAACGCCTTGTTAGTCGACCAGTCAGTGCCGTCGAATGCACGCCGTGCTGCCGTGATCGCGTGTGCCATGTCGATGGCGTCGGCGTCGGCGACCTCACCCAAGACCTCCTCGGTCGCGGGATTCACATTCGCGAACCGCTTTCCAGACGCCGCCTCGACGAGGTCACCGTCGATGAGCATTCTGACTTCACCCACGGTCATCGCTCCCCGGGCCGCGCGCAGACCTCACGCATCGGTTCCCGCACGATTGGCGACCTGAGTCTGCGCACCGTCGGAGCGGGACCCCGGGGTGAACCGGATGGGCAGCCGACGAACCGCGTAGACCGAGCCGGCGTCGTCGAAGCGCTCGATCTTCCCGGAGATCGTGTAGTCGGGCAGCCGAGTCAGGATCTCCGACATCATCACCTGAAACATCACCCGCGCGTGGTTGGAGCCCATGCAGCGATGCGGACCAACGCCAAAGGCCAAGTGCCGGTTGGCTACCCGATCGAAGTCGATTAGATCGGGATCCTCGAAGACCTTAGGGTCCCGGTTGGCCGCGGCGAACATCAGCAGTACCCGCTCTCCTGCGGAGAAATGTTGACCCTTGAATTCGCAGTCCTTGGTCACGATGCGGGGCAAGCCTTGGGTGGGCGTGTCGTGGCGTAGGAACTCCTCGGTGGCTTTCGGCAGCACCGCCGGCTCGCGAATCAGTCGCTCGCGCAGCTCGGGCTGTTCCTCAAGGCGCACCAAGGCATTGCCGGTCAATCCGCTAGTGGTGTCCATGCCGCCCAGGAGCATCAGAAACGCGTAGCCGAGGATCTGCATGTCATCGAGCGGTGTGCCGTTGACCTCTCCCTGCATCAAAACGCTCAGTAGATCGTCGCCGTACCCTTCGGTGCGACGTTTGGCCATCTCGGTGGTGATATTTGCATAGATCTCGCCCGCCGATGCGGCACTCTTCTCCGGGTTGGTGGCCAGCTCGTGAACCGTGCCGTGAATCCACTCGACCCATTCACGCCAGCGGCTCTCGTCGAAACCGAGCATTTGCAGAATCCACCGCGCTGGCAGCGGAGTGGTGAGTTGGCCGATGATGTCGGCCTCTCCCGATTCGATGAATTCGTCGATGAGTTCGGTGGTCAGCTGCCGGAACGTGGGCTCCAGCGCCTTCGCCGCACCCGGCGAGAAGAACGGAAGCGCAATCTTGCGGTAGTCCTGCACCAGCGGAGGGTCGTAGTCGATCGGAATGAACGGAATGCTGCCGGGTACGCCGGGGACCTCCTTGCCCGCTCCCGAACTGAAGATCTCCGCTACCTGTTCGGCATCGTAGACATCGTCATAGTCGAGGAAAGCCCAGAAACCGCCCCACTTCTCGGAGTGCACCATCGGGCACTGCTTCCGCAGCTCGCCATAGATGTCGTAGACGTTCTCCCGGAAGTAGCCCGAATGCTGGTCGAGCTGCGAGGCCAAATCGTCGCTTCGCGATTCCACGTCGGTCACGTCCGGGCTCCCTGCGGGTCAACGGTGATGGCTCGTTCAGGGCATTCCTGCTCGGCCTCGAGCAAGAGCGCAATCTCGACGTGCTCTACCGCGTCATCGTCGACGGCGGCCCGATCGTCGAGATCGAGAAAGTGAAACGCCTCTGGCGCCAACAAGAGACACCGCGCATGCCCACGACAACGCTCCGGATCCACCCGTACCTTCACGACCTCGCTCCTCTGTTCGAAAACCAAACCATCGTCACCATCGCGGGCCCGCCCTGACCTGTGTGGCCGACATCAGGCAGATATAACCTCAAATATATAAAATACACCACGGACGAGCGTCTGAACAGGCAACCCTCGGACCCTGAACCTCAGTGACGCACCATATTTCGACTATGTCGCACCACAGTCGAGAAGGTGAACACCGAGCCACGGCCGGGGTTTATTGCGGGCTCAGCAGCATGTCGGTCCACGCCTTGGGCTTAACGGACTGCACCAGGTCTGACTGCCGGTAAACATCACCGTCAGGTCCTAAGTAGACGCCGGTTCGCGGGTTGTACTGAGCGAAGGCGACCGACGGCCCGGATCCCGGTCGGCTGCCCTGGAACGAACTCGGGACGGCCGGGACACCGTCATCGGCGGTGGCCGGCGGGGGCGGCGCTGGTACCGCCTCGGCGTCGTCGGGCACGGGTGCTGGCACGGCCGCTGGGGCAGGTCCGGCACCCGGTGGCCGCGGAGTCCCGTCGACCGGACCGTAGATGTCGGCGGATGGATCGAGGCGGCCGTCTGGGGGAACGCCCTGTGAGACCAGGTTCGGGTCGATCGGGTAGGGACCAAGCACATGCTGTCGTTGCGCCAACGGTACGAAGCCGGTGGGGTCGTCGCAGAGCTCTATCGTCGGCGCCCGCTTTCCAGGATGGCCCATACACGGATAGTTCCGCGCGCCGCGCACTGCCATCGGCGCATCCTGCGGCAGTTTGCAGTACAGCCCGTCGGGGGTATCGATCTCCGTGGTGTCCGCCGGTGATCGCCATGACGACGGGGGCAGGAATCCGACGGTGCACGTCGGGGGGTCGGCGACCGTCATGGTGAAGTCACCCAGCGGCAGGCCGGTCGCGTTGTTGCGTGGCGAGACCGCTTGATACGTAGCGGTACTCGGTGGAAACAACACCAACAGCTGCTCGAATGACGGACGGTAGGTGACCGCGATCTGGCCGATGGTGGTGAGGTTGGCCAGCAACACTGGCAGCGTCGGCTTGATCTGGTTGAACAGCCGCGACGCCTCGTCGGTGAATCCGGGACCCTCCTGAAGCAACGTCCGCACTTGTGGATCGCTTCGGGTCACCTGATTGGTGATGCCGGCAAGGCTGCGTGTCCACACCCTGAGCGCATCGGTGGTTTGGACCTGCGTGTCCAGGAGTGGGCCAATGTCGTTGACGAGGGCCTGCGTCTGGTCGGCAACCCCGTTCGCGTCATGGGCCAATATCGTCGACGAATCGAGAAGTGACCCGAAGTCGTAGCCGGCGCCGTTGAAGGCCTTGAACGATTCGTCGAGCAATGACCCGAGCTTGTCCTTGGGAATGCTGTTGACCAGCGCGCTAGCTTGGTCCAGCATGGTGCCGACCTGCTGGGGAATGGTGGCGGCGGACAAGGGGATCACCGAATCGTCCTGCAGGTACGGCGGCGACTCATCGTGCGGTTGCAGGTCAACGTACTGTTCGCCGACCGCCGATATGCTGCGCACCTGGGCCACCAAGTTCGCCGGTATCCTCGGTGACTCGCCCAGTGACAGCGTCGCCTCGACGTGGTTCACGCCGATCACGTTGACGTCGGTGACCTTGCCGACCTGCACCCCTCGATAAGTCACGTTGCTGAAGCGGTAGAGCCCGCCCGAGGCCGGTAGCTCCAGCTTCACGGTAATGCGGCCGAGGCCCAGCAGTGTCGGCACCTGCATGTAGACGAACGCCATCACGGCGACACCAATGACCGACGCGACCGTGAAGATGATCAACTGGGTTCTGACGAAGCGTGTGAGCATCAGTGACCTCCGGTCGTGGGCCCGGCCTCGGACGCCGGTGGCGTCGAACCGTAGGGCCCGGCGAAGATCTCGGCCGGCGCGCCGGGTCGCGCCGGTGTCACCTCGGTGGTCAGCGGCGGCGGATTCACCGGCAGCACTGCTTGTGCCACCGGAGGCGCCGCGGCGGCGTCCGGACCAAGCGACGCATTGTCCGGAGCTCCTTCGGCACCGGGCGGTGCGTCCGGGAGCGCGGTGAGCGGAGCGCCGAGCGGATCGTAGGAGTAGTTCAGATAGCTGGGATCTCCGGGCGCCGGGATCAGCTTTGCATCGCTCTGACCCCAGCGGGTGCCCAAGAACAGTGTTCGCTTGAGGCGGGGAACGGTGAGGTCGAGGGTGATGAACAGGTTCATGTAGTCGCCCCGCACGCCACGGTCGATGATGTCCTGGCCGTATGGAAAGGCCGGTGCGTACGCAATGGCTTTGTCCAAGCCGGGCCCGATGTCGGCCAGCGCACGCAAGGTCGGCTCGAGATTCGTCAGGTTCTGCACGAGATCAGCCTGGGAATCGTTGACCAGGCGGTTGGTGGTGTCGCTGAGCGTGCCCAGTTTCTCCAACGCGGTGGTGATGCGCGGGCGCTCCCGAATGAGCACGTCCAGAGCGGGAGGGACCTTGCGGAGCGCCTCGGTGATGACGTCACGCTGGTCGGCGAAGCTGGTCGACAACCGATTTACCGCCGCAATGGTGTCGATGATGTTGTTGCGCTGCCCGTCGAGCGTGGCGACGAATGTGTCGAGGCGGGTGAGAGCGTCACGGATCTGGCCCTCGTGACCGGTGAAGGCGTCATTGAGGCTGTGTATGACGTCACCAATCTGACCGAGTCCTCCGCCGTTGACGACTGCCGAAAGCGATGAGAGCGTCTGTTCAGTCGACGGAGCGACCGACGACTGGTTCAGCGGGATCGTCGCGCCCGGATCGAGTCGTCCACTCGGCGGCTGGCCGAGCGGCGGGTCCAGCGACACGTGCATGGACCCCAGCAAGCTGGTCTGTCCGACGCTGGCGACCGCATTGGCGGGCACGATCACATCGGGTCGCAGTGAAATCTCGGTATCGGCATGCCAATTCGAGAACGTCATCCTCACCACGCTGCCGACCACGACGTCGTCGATCATCACCGGCGAATTCGCCTCCAACGTACCGGCATTGGCGATCTCGACGTGGTAGATGGTGGCGTCGGACCCACGGCCGACGGCGCCGGGCAGTGGCAGCGAATTCAAACCCGAGAACGAACACCCGGATACCACGAGAGCCAGGAACGCCCCCATCACGCCCAGGCGCACACCATTCGAAGCGCTCATGACGGCGGTGTCCCCTCGGCTGGCAACAGCATCTCCGGAACCGTCGGCACCGTCGACGACGGCGGTGGGCCGGGTGGTCCCGCAGGCACCGGTGCTCCGGGGTACAACGCCGGTGACGGAGCTGCTGGCAGGTGATCGGGCGCACTCGAGCCTGGCGCGACAGCCGGGAACGGCACGTCTGCGGGCACCGGGAAAGGATTACTCGCGGCCCCGGTATAGGCCGACACCGCCGGCGGTATCTCCGGTGCTCCGGGAGCCGGTCCAGCGCCTCCCGGCGCGAGGTTCGGGTCGGAATAGATGAGCTCCTCGGGTGAGGGCGCCTTCGTCAGGTACGGGTTGATCGGAATTGGTATGGCGTTGAGGCTCAGCAAGCGCATCGCGGGGCCGAGATACTGCGCACACAGTTTCGCGGTCTCGGGTGCGGTGGTGTTCGCGATGCCTCCGATCGCCCCGCAGATGAACGCGATGGGATCCGAGAGATTGTTCACCGTGAACGATCCGACCGGACCCCCACTGGACGGGTTGTACACGTTGTAGGCATTGGCGACCGCGTTCGGCGCCACGTGCAACACGTTCTCCAGGTCGGCCTTGTGGTCGACGAGATTCTGGGTAACGTTTGCAAGTCTCTGCACCTGCTCGCCGACCTGATTCCGGCTTCCCGCAACGAACCGTTGCACGTCGCCGATCGCTGACGACAGGTCGCTCAGCGCGTCGTCGAGACCTGGTCGGCTGTCGTCGATCAAACTGGTCAACGCGGCGAACCGGCCCTGGAATTGCACGATCTGCTCATTGCTGTCCCGCAGCGCGTCGATGAACACCTGCAGGTTCTTGATGATGTCGACGAGGTTTCCGCTGCCATCGGCCAGGATCCGACCCACCCCAGACAGTTGCGCCAGCGTTTGGCGCAGCTTGTCGCCGTTGCCATCCATGGCGTTGGCGGCGCTCTCGATGAATCGGGAGACCGAGGTGCCCGATACGCCACTCTTGGGACCGAGTTCCGTGGCCAACCTGGTCAACTGCGTCTTCACCTCGTCCCACTCGACGGGAACGGCCGTGCGCTCGACGGGAATCACTGCTCCGTCGCGCATCGTCGGACCGTTCGACTCGAAGGCGGGCGCCAGCTGGACGTATCGCGCGGAGACCAGGCTCTGCGCCACGATCACCGCTTTGGCATCCGCAGGAACCGGCACGTCAGGATCGACGGTCAGTATCATCCTGGCCTGCCCTCCCGCCGGCTCTATGGCGCTGATGGTGCCGACCTTCACCCCGACGATCCGCACCTCGTCCCCGGGATAGATGCCGGTGGCACTCGTGAAGTAGGCGGTAATCGTCCTCGGCCCGAGGTAGTTGGCGCGCACGAGGAAGGCGACACCGCCCACGAGCAGCACCGCCAGCGCGACGGACGCCACGATGGTCAAGAGCTTGCGGTTCATCGCGACCCTCCAGGAATCCCGTTGTAGGGGAACGGGAATTCCGCCCTCGGCCCGGCATTGTCCGGCGGCCGACCAGCGTTGACACCGCGACGGAACCCGAACGCGTAGTCCAGGAATGGCTGAATGAGTTGCACGGGTTGAAGATTGGGAAGGAAGGCGTTGTAGTAGAACCCGCTCGAGACGGCTTCCGCCTGGGTGATCTGGTACTTCGCCAGTCCCGGCAGCATCTTGCCGATGTTGTCGCGGTTCTTCTCCAACATCGCTGTGACCGAGTTGAGCTTCTCGAGCGCGGGCGCGAGCTGCTTCTCGTTGTCGGCCACCAGCCCGGACAACTGCTGGGCCACCGCGGCGGTGCTGGCGATCAGTTGAACTATGGCCTGCCGCCGGTCATTGAGCACTCCTACCAGTTCGTTGGCGTTGAGGATGAGGGTGTTGAGCTGTTGGCCACGGTCAGCCAGGATTCCGGTCAATGAGCCGGTGTTCTTGAGCAGTTCACGCAGGGTGTCGTTGCGCCCGTTGAGGGCGGTCGACAACCGGGTCAATCCATCGAACGTCGGACCCAGCTGCGGCGCGATCTGGTCGATGGTCGCCGACAGGGTGTCCAACGAGTTGTTGAGGCTTGCGGTGTCGGTGCCGGCAGTGTTGGTCGTCAGATCGGAGACCGCGTCGGTCAGCGAATAGGGCGACGAAGTGCGGGAGATCGGAATGACGTCACCGGGATGCATGCTGTGGCTGCCCGCGCTGTCCAGTGTCACGACTCGCGCACCCAGCAACGTCCCGGTGCGAATGTGCGCGGTGCTGTCGGACCCGAGCGCGACCGTGCTGTTGATGGTGATCTCGACCAACGCCATGCCCTGCTGAACTGAAATGTCGGTCACCGTACCGACTTTGACGCCCGAGACGGCGACGTCGTTACCGACGGCGAGGCCGCCACCGTCGGCGAACGACGCCCCGTAACGAACCGACGTCGCCCATGAGGTGAGCCGCTCGGGGTTGAGCCCGACGGCGATGACGAGCACGATCAGCACCACGCCGAGGACGCCGGCCCGAAAGAGTTTGGTTCCGCGGTATTTGAGCATTAGGGCTCCGAGCACCTCCCCGTTGTTTGTTTGATCCAGGGGAACGCTGCGGTCCGGCCCTGCAGATCGGTGACGCGCAGCGACAATCCGCAGGCGTAGAAATTGATGAAGCTGCCGTAGGAGCCGAGCCGGACTAGTTTGCGGTAGTTGTCGGGCGCCTTCTGCAGTGCGACGTCGATGAGGTCCTTGTCTTGATCGAGCAGCGGTGCGAGTCGGCTCAACTGGCCCACCGTGCCGGCGAGCGGCGGGCGCGCCGAGTTCAACAGATTGGCGATCGACGCCGTCCCGTTGCTGAGCGAGTCGATGGCGCCAGCGATCGGATCGCGGTCCGCCGATAGTTCGCTGACCAGGCGCTGGAAGCGGTCGATCGCGCCGGAGAATTTGTCGCCGTCCTTGGACAGCGTGGCCACCACCGTGTTGAGATTGTCGATCATCTGCTCGACGACTTGGTTGTTGTCGGCCATGTCGTTGGAGAAGGATGCGGTGTGCGACAGCAACGATTCCACGGTGCCGCCCTGGCCCTGGATGATCTGCAGTAGCGACCCGGTCAGTGCGTTGACGTCTTGGGGATTGAGTCCCTGAACCACCGGTTTGAGTCCGCCGAGCAACAGATCGATGTCCAGTGCGGGTGCGGTGTGGTCAATCGCAATCTGTGAGCCGGCGGGCAGAATCGTGGTCGGCCCTGGGCTGTCGACCAGTTCGAGGAATCGGTCGCCGACGAGGTTGAGATAGCGCACCGTCACCTTGGTCCCGCGGGTCAGCTTGACGTTGGGGTCAGCGTCGAAGTCGACCCGAACGGTGTGGTCCGGATTCAGGGTGATGTCGCTGACGGTGCCGACCCGAATCCCCGCCGCTCGCACCGAGTCGCCGGACTTGAGCCGGGACACGTCGGAGAACGTCGCGGAGTATCCGTTCGTCGGACCGGTCCGGTACTGCCCAAAGATGAAGAACAAGACCGCGCTGACGAGCACCATCACGACCGCGAAGACCCCAAGCTTGACGATCGTCCCACGATAGGAACCAGTCACCCGGGCTGTCCGATCTGCGCCGTGTTGCGAGGTGGTCCGTCGATGGGCCCGTACAGCATCTGTTTGAGACCGTCGGAATTGAGCAGGATCCCCTGGTTGCCGTACTGCGCCGGGTTGGTGCCCACGTCGGCGACGACGAACTTCGGATGCGCCTCCATGGGTACCTCTGGAAGGTCAGCGCACTGCGGTCCGCCCGTCGCGGCGACCTTCGGCAGGTTGGACGGGTAGCGGTACCGTTCCCGGCCCAGCAGGAAGCCGTCGGAGGTGACCACTCCCGGCTCCGGCAGTGGCGCGTTTTGCGACAGGGTGAGCAGGCTGGCGAGTCCACACGTCAGTGCCGGGTTGTACTGGTTGGTCAAGTCGGTCGTCGATACCAGTAGGTGCAGCACGTCGGTGAGAGGTTGCCGGTTGGTACCCACCACGTCGTTGCCCACGTCGGCCAGCCCGATCGCGCCGATCAAGAACGCGTCGAGGTTCTGCTGTTCGTCGACGACGGTTTGGCTGATCCGTGCGCCGTTGGCGGCGGTGGTGAGCAGATCCGGTGCGGCGTCGGCATAGGCGTTCACCACCGTGGGTGCCATCTCGATGTCATGGCTCAGCGCGGGCAAACTGGGTTCGAGTTTGGTCAAGAGTTGGTCGAGATCGTCGAACGTCTGGCCCATCTTCTTGCCGCGGCCATCCAGCGTCGATGAGATCGCGCCGAGCGTCTCGTTCAGCTTGACGGGCTCGATCTTCGACAACACGGACGTGAGCTGCTCGAAGATCGTGTTGAACTCGACGGTGACGTGATCGGCGTCGAGCACTTGACCGGGGTGCAAGGTCTGCGGCGATGGCTCAGCGGGAGGGACCAGTTCCACGGACTTGGCGCCGAAGACCGTCGTCGAGGCGATGTCCACAACAACATTGGCCGGTATTTGGCGCAGGCGCGCGGGATCGACGGCCAGGTGGATGGCGGCTTGACCGTTGGGTCGTTCTTCGATCGAGTCGACTCTGCCGATTTGGACGCCGAGCAGTTTCACCTTCGCGTCGGGGTTCATCACGAGGCCGGCTCGTTGCGACAACACCGTCAATGGCACTGTGTCGCTGAACTTCCCCTGGAACAGGCCGACGCTGACCCCGACGATCGCGACGAGCACGAGCAGGGTGGCAAAGCCTGCTACCGCGCGCACCACGGCGTGATTCATCGGCCAGCCGGGAGCATGGTCGCGATCCGTCGACACCGACCCGCGACGGGGCTGCCGTGGACCGGGGACGCCAGCGCAACATCGACAACCGACACCAGGTCGTCTGCGTATGTCAAGACCCCGTCCCCTTCGATTCCATATATGGATAGAACATCAAATATACAATTTATACTATGCGCCGCAGCGTTTTGAGCAGATCAGGTTTTTTGCTGGTTGTGCCGACGATTGGAAGCATCGCAGTACTTTTGGTCATGAGATCAGGTCGGGCGCATCGCCCGGTGAGCCCGAGGCAGCGGGGCCAGGAAACGTCAACACTCATATGCGGTCGACACTCTCACCCGCATCCTCAGCTACGAAGCAAGCACCTTGACGGGGCTTTGGCGTCGCCCACAACCAGGTCTCGGCCGTCGGTCACCTCCCCGTTTTCCATCTCACCTCGGCGACTCGCGCTGGTCCCGCCACGCGGCCCGGACCCCGAGTCGGCCAACCTGACTATAGTGCGTACTATGTTAAAGTTGTCCAATGGAGTGAAGCGCGAGGATATGTGGAGCCGATGGCAAAGCCAGCCGAACGGCAGGAAAACCCTGCGGCACACGACGATGCGGCGATCCGAAATTTGATCGCACACATCGCCCACACCGCCGACACCGGCGACGTGGACGCCTATGTGCGGTGCTTCACCGCTGACGCGCGCTGGGAGCTGCCTGGCGGGCCGCGCCGCGGCCACACCGACATCCGCGCCGGCAGTCAGGCGCGAAGGGACTCCGGCGAGATCGGGCCAGGAAGTGGCACCCGTCACCTGGTCGGCACCATCGCCGTCGACGTCGACGGAAATGGTGCGCGGGCGAGGTCCTACTTCCAGTTCTTCGTCCAGACGACGACGACGCCACAATTGCGCCTCGTCGGACAGTACGACGACCTGTTCGTACGCGGCCCCGACGGGTGGCTGCTCGCCCACCGCAGGATCACGCTCGG
>NZ_JAVRQA010000131.1:0-8751 GCF_032161845.1 Mycobacterium sp. | reverse complement strand
GACCAAGTCGCCGCCGAACTCAACGCCCGACCCCGCAAACGCCTCGGCTTCCGCACCCCCGCCGAAGAACTCGACCGACTACTCTCAGACCCGTCCGCATTCGTTGCAGCGACCGCTTGAATGCAAGCGAAGTATCGCCACCCTGGTGCAGAAGTCGCTGACGGGGGTGGCGTGTAAAGCCTGTGCAGAAGTGCAACACGGGAGCTCATTTCGTCGGAGTCGGTCGTCAGCATCCAAGGCATGTGGCAGCCAATCGTCGGTACTGAGTCCATCCGCGACGGATTCTCACCCGCGGGAGCCTGCGGTGGAACTACACCCACATTCATCCCCGGGTCTACCTTCCCAAGGGTGCGGACCCGACGGTGCAGACGAATGCGGTCGCCGCGTGGCTGTGGACGCAGCGTCGGGGCGTGATCGCCGGGCGCGCGGCAGCCGCATTGCATGGCGCAAAGTGGGTCGACGCGTCCACCCCGATCGAACTGATCACCGAGCACACGCGACCGCGCGCCGGGGTCATCGTCCGCGAGGAGCGGGTCGGCGCCCACGAGATCACCGAGGTCTGCGGCCTTCCTGTCACCACGCCGTCGCGTACGGCGTTGGACCTCGCCCGTCACCTCGAGCGCAATGCGGCCGTCGCCCATCTCGATGCCTTGGCTGCTGCGACCGGGGTTTCGGCGGACGACGCACTCGAGCTGGCGGCCAGCTATCGCGGAGCGCGGGGTGTGCGGCGGGCGCGGCTGGCACTCGCGTTGATGGACGGTGGGGCCCAGTCACCCAGGGAGACTTGGTTGCGACTCCTGCTCATCGACGACGGGTTGCCACCGCCGAGAACCCAGGTCGAGGTCTCCGACGGCCGACGTCGGGCGTTCATCGACATGGGGTACGACGAACCCATGGTTGGCCTCGACTACGAAGGCGGACATCACAGCACCGAACGGACGCAGTACGTCCACGACATCGGCAGGGCCGAGCTGATCGACGGCCAGGGGTGGATCGACCTCAAGGTGGTCGCCGAACACGGTCGACGGCTCATCCTCGACCGCGTGCGGGCGGCATTCACCCGTCGCGGCTGGACCCCACCGCCGAGATCTGCAGTGGGGTCGTGACTTTCGAAGAGTCGCGACCCTGGCGCAGAACTCGGCGAAGGGGTTGCGGCCTACGGGTCGCGGGGCAGGCCGAGAAGTCGCTCGGCGATGATGTTGAGCTGCACCTCCGAGGTGCCGCCGTAGATCGTCGTTGCGCGGCCCGCCAGCAGGTACTCCGACCACTTGCCGGAGAGCTCGCCAAGGTCGCCGATGGCTCCGTCGGTGCCGAACGAGGACACTCCGAACTCGGCATAACCCTGACCGGTCTTCATCGACAGGAGTTTCGAGATCGCGGCCGCGGGCATCGGGTCTCCGCCCGCCAGCGTCAGCAGCGTCGAACGCATGTTGAGCAGCTTGGCGGCATGGCCCTCCGCGATCAGCCGACCCGCCTCGTTCTGCTCGATCTGGTCGAAGTGGCCGTCGCGCAGGAACTCGACGAACTGGTCGAGGCTGGCCAGGAAGGGCGGCTCGCTGCTGCCGATCGACACCCGCTCGTTGGTCAGCGTGTTGCGGCTGACCTCCCAACCGCGGTCCACCTCGCCGAGGACGAGGTCGTCGGGCACGAACACGTCGTCGATGAACACCGTGTTGAACATCGCGTTGCCGGTTAGCTCGCGCAGCGGCTTGACCTCGACGCCTTCACTCTCCATGTCGAGCAGGAAATAGGTGATGCCGGCGTGCTTGGGAGCGCTCGGATTGGTCCGCGCCAGCAGGGCGCCCCACTTCGAGTACTGGGCACCGGTGGTCCAGATCTTCTGACCGGTGATCCGCCAGCCGCCGTCCACCTTGGTCGCCTTGGTGGTCAGGCTCGCCAGGTCGGACCCTGCGCCCGGCTCGGAGAACAGCTGACACCAGATCATCTCGCCGCGGAAGGTCGGCGGAAGGAAGCGCTGCTGCTGAGCGTCGGTACCGTACGCCACGATCGACGGAATGATCCACGCGGCGATGCCCATCGGCGGCCGCTTGACACGACCGCTCGAGAACTCCTGGGCGATGATGATCTGCTCGACGGGGGTGGCGGCGCGGCCCCACGGCGTTGGCAGGTGCGGCGTCACCCAGCCGCCCTCGGCGATCGCGGTGATGCGCTCGTCGCTCGAGAGTGCTTTCAGCGCAGCGACTTCCGCGCGGATCTCGTCGCGCAACTTCTCGGTGTCCTGGTCGAGGTCGATGTCGATCGGCCGCATTCCGGTGGAAGTGGCGACGTCGATCACCTGCTGCGGGTAGTCGGCGGCGCGACCGAAGCACGCCGCCAGCACGATCGCGCGGCGGTAGTAGACGTTGGTGTCGTGTTCCCAGGTGAAGCCGATGCCACCGTGGACTTGAATGCAGTCCTGGGCACAGTGCTGGGCGGCGACGGGAGCAAGGGTTGCGGCGACGGCGGCAGCGAATTCGTAAGCGCTGTCGGCATTCCCGTTCGTCGCCTCGTCGATGGCGCGCGCGGCGTCCCATACGGCGGCGGTGGCGCGCTCGGTCTCGGCGATCATGCCTGCGCACTTGTGCTTGATGGCCTGGAACTGTCCGATCGGGCGGCCGAACTGCTCGCGGATCTTGGCGTACTCCGACGCGGTGTCGGTGGCCCAGCGGGCGACGCCGATGCACTCCGCCGACAGCAGCGTCGACATCAGGGCCCTGGCCAGGGTGCGGCCGAGATTGGACAGCACACGGTCGTCGGCGACCTCGACGGCGTTGGCGCGGACGTGTGCCAGCGGACGCAGCGGGTCGACGCTCTTGACGGGCTCGATCTCGACCTGGTCGGCGTTTAGGACGATCCACTCCTCGCCACCGTCGATCGCGACGGGCAGAACCAGGAGCGACGCCTGCGCGGCGGCAGGCACGGCGCGGACCTCACCGCGGATGACGAGTCCGCCGCCCTGACGCGTGGCCGTCAGGCCGGAGTCGATGGCGTACGCAGCGATGGTCTCACCGGAGGCGAGCCCCTCGAGCAGCTTGTCCTGGGGGTCGTTCGCGGCGATCAGCGCGCTTGCGATCGCCGACGGCACGAAGGGGCCGGGGACTGCTCCGTACCCGAACTCGGCGAGCACGATGGCGAGCTCGAGGATGCCGAAGCCCTGACCGCCGACGTTCTCCGAGAGGTGCAGGCCCTGCAAGCCCTGTTCGGCGGCGGCCTTCCAGTAGTTCGGCGGGTTGGAGATGGGCGTCTCGAGTGCTTCGTGCAGCACCTCCGACGGCGCCACGCGCTTGACGAGATCCCGGACGGAGTCGGCCAGGTCGTTGTGCTCGGAAAGGATCGCGATCGGCATGCTGATGAACTCCTCGGTACTACCTTGAATCAACCGGTGGGTTGGGATCGAGGGTACGCGGCCGCTACGACCGCCGGACAGCCACCTCGTTCACCAGGTTCACCAGGTCTTGACCGGCGCGAAGACGACGACAGTTGTCGACGCCCACGGCGAGATAGCGGCGCATGGTGTCGGCCGTGTACCAGGTGACGTGCGGGGTGACGACGACGTTGTCCAGGACCAGCAGCGGGTTGTCTGCCGCCACGGGCTCCTTTGCGAAGACGTCGAGGCCGGCGCCGGCCAGCCGCCCTTCGCGCAACGCGTCGACCAGTGCTCGTTCGTCGATGATCGCGCCTCGCGAGGTGTTGACGACCACCGCTTCGCGCTTCATCAACGCGAGGCTGTCGGCGTTCAGCAGCTCTGCCGTCTTCTCCGTGAGCGGCAGGTGCAGCGACACGATGTCACTGTCGGCAAGCAGCTCGGCCAGTGGGCGCCAGCCGGGGGTGCCGTCATCGCGGGTGCTGGTGTGCAGGACGGCGGCGCCCATGGCGGTGACGATCGCCTCGACCTGCTTGGCGATGTTGCCGTAGCCGACAAGTCCGACCGTGCAGCCGCCGACGTCGCGGACCGTCTCTCCGAGCGTGGGATCCGACGGCCAGCCACGTCCCTCCCGTGTTGCGCGGTCGAGGGTCGGCAGCCTGCGCAGGACCGCCAGCATCAGGAGCACCGTGCCCTCGGCGACCGAAGGGGCGTTGGCGCCCGGCATGTTGGCGACGCCGATGCCCAGTCGCGTCGCCGCCGCGACGTCGATGGTGTTGACGCCAGCGCCCAGCTTGTGCACCAGGCGGCATCGCGGGGCCCGCTCGAGATCCTCGCCGGACAGCGGCCGCAGGACGTGCCAGATGACGTCCACGTCGGGCAGCTCGCGGTAGAAGGTCTCCTCGTCATCCTCCGCGCAGTAGCGAATGTCTAGCCAATCCAACTGGGGCGCAAGGAATTCATGCACCTTGGCACCCGGCGTGAAATGGGCGAGTACCTTCACCGCCATCGTTTCGCAATCCACTTCGCGACGATGTCGGCCTGCTCGCTGCGAGCGCCTGGCGTTGTGAAGTAGTGGTCGGTGTCGATCGAATGGAGGGTCTTGTCGGTGCTGGCCAGCGCATCGTAGATGCGCCGGGCGTCCGAAGGGTAGACGCCGGTGTCCTGCTCGGCGTTGATCACCAGGGCGGGGCAGTCGATGCGGGCCAGGTGCGGCTCCGCGCCGGTCTGCGCGGTGCGCAGACTCCACATGCCCAGCCAGCTGCGTAGCGTGCACGCCGCGGCGATGCCGTGCGCCGAGCGGTTGGCCTTGACCGGTAACCCGACGTAGCAGGTGTTGGGTGGCCGCTTCGAGGGCTCGAGGGTGGGATCCACCATCCGAGGATCGGCCCAGGTGCGCAACACGGTGAACGGACGGTCCGAAAAGCCGGCCTTTCGAACGCGTTTCAGTTCGTCGGAGACCCAATCGGTGATCGCGTCGTTGCGGGCCACCTGTGCGGCGCGGTAGCGCTCGATGAAGGCTGCCGAGTACGGCGGGCCGTTGCGCTCGTCGAAGATGTCCAGACCCGCGTCGGCGGCGATGGGATCGTTCTCGTCCACCACGGATCCGTCCATCCAGGCCGTGAGCACCTCAGGTCTGCCCGGGTGCGCCGCGCTCGCGATGTAGCCGTCGGCCGCCGGCAGTTCGCCAAGCCCAGTTGCGGGCCGCATGCCGTCCAGCGGTGTGACGTGCGGGTCGACGGCCTGCGCCTGGTACGCGGCCATCAACGAACCACCACCTGAATTACCAAGCAGCACAATTGTTTCGATGTGCTGTACGTCGCGAAGCCAACGGATGCCGACGCCGATGTCGACCAGGGCGTGGTCGAGGAGGAAGCTGCTCTCGTTGCCACGGAAGCGGGTATTCCAGCCGAGGAAGCCGATTCCCCGCGTCGCCATGTAGTCGGCGAGATAGTGCTCGGAGAAGTCGATTTGGTAGTGCGTGGCGATCATCGCCACCTTCGGCTTGCGGCCAACGCCCCGGTAGTAGATCCCCTGGCAGGGATGTCCGCCCGAACCCGCCCGTCGTGCGGTCGGGGAGTCCGTCCCGATGAACTCGCGCGTTACTCCAGGTGTCATGACGTCGACGTTCCCTCGTGATAGACGGTTCGATAGAAGACGTTGGCCAACGTGGCGATGCACGCGTCGTCGTCGACGAGCGCCGCGCCGTTGCCGCGGTCACCGCCGAGTTGCGTATAGCAGAACTGATTGAGCATCGAGACCATCGCCACGGCGATCAGGTGCGGGTCGTCGCCTGACGAGAAACCCTCGCGCTGAGCCCGTTTCACCATGCCGGTAATCAGGGAGATCGGCAGTTCGCAGATGTCGGACCAGTACTGCGCGAAGTCGTCGTTGATCATGGCGAGCTGTGAGACGCCGATCATCTCCGCCAGTCGGTGACGGTAGGTGTGCCAGTGGGCGGCGGCCGCGCGGTACGCGCGTTCGTGGTTGTCGAGGTCCGGCTCGGCGGCAGCCTTGGCGCGCTCGCGAGCCTCGTCGCGGAAGCGCACTGCCCATTCGCGGACCATCGCCTCCTTGGAGTCGTAGTAGTTGTAGAAGGAGGCCGTCGAGCGCCCCGCCTCGGCGGCGATGTCCGCGATGGTGGTGGCTAGAATTCCCTTGCGCGCGATTACAATTCGGGCAGCAGCATCGATGGCGGCCTGCGTTTGCCTGCCGCGAACGGTGGGGAGCTGCTCGCGCGGGGCGACCGTCACTGGCAACCTCTCTGCAGATCCTGGCTCAGAGCTGAATCTGATGTTAGATTCAGATTCGTCCTTTGACCAGACGGAGTCGAACCATGATCAAGCCCGACAACACCAATTCCGAATTCGAACTCGGCGGCATCAATCACGTGGCGCTGGTGTGTGCCGACATGGCGAAGACGGTCGACTTCTACTCGGGCGTCCTCGGCATGCCGTTGGTCAAGTCGCTCGATCTGCCAGGTGGCATGGGCCAACACTTCTTCTTCGACGCGGGCAACGGAGACTGTGTGGCGTTCTTCTGGTTCACTTCCGCACCCGATGGCGTGCCGGGTATCTCCGCGCCCGCGGCCATCCCCGGCATCGGCGAGATCGTCAGCGCCGTCGGTTCGCTCAATCACCTGGCCTTCCACGTGCCTGCCGAGAAGTTCGACGAGTACCGAAAGCGGCTGAAGGAGAAGGGCGTACGGGTAGGGCCGGTGCTGAATCACGACGAGAGTCCGGCGCAGATTTCGGCCACGTTGCATACCGGCGTCTACGTCCGCTCGTTCTACTTCCAGGACCCCGACGGCATTACGCTGGAGTTCGCCTGCTGGACCAAGGAATTCACCGCGAGCGACGCGGTAACCGTGCCGCGGACCGAAGCGGACCGCCGACCGCCGGTGGCCGCCGGGCACTAGGTCCGATCGAGGCTGCGCGCCGCCAGCTCGTCGAGGATCCGCGTCAGCTGATCGACGAGCTGGGCCTGGGTCATCCCGATGTCGCCGGACACCCACGCGCTGATCGTCTGCCCGACGCCGCCGACCACGAAGTGGGCGACGGCCTTGACCCAATCCTTCTGCGGTAACCGGTACGCCGTCTCCACGTGCTCGCCCGACAACAGCGCGAAGATGGATCCAAGCTCGACGCGTTTGCGCGCCAGCACCGGATTGGAGAGCCGGGCATTGAACAGCAGCCGCCCAACGCGGGAGTCGTCGGCGATTACGCGGACGAGGTTGGCGATACCCGCCCGGTTCTGCTCCTCGCGAGGCGCCGCGGTGACGGCGGCCTGGGTGGTCGCGGCAATGTCGGCGATCACCCGGTCGACGACGGCGGCGACCAGGTCGTCCTTGTCGGTGAAACTCTCGTAGAAGTACCGGGCGGTGACGCCGGCCTCTGCGCAGACGGCGCGAACGGTCAGGTCGGGTGGGTTCTCCACACCGCCGAGAAGTTCGAGACCCGCGTCGAGCAGCCGGCGCCTGCGTTCGGCGACCCGGTCACGAGCCTGCACGCCGCCGTACGGCCGGACTTTCGACATGCCCATGATCTTGACACCCGTCGGGCGGCAGTGCAATATCTGAAAACACGCGTTCTCAGATTTGTGGAGGAAGGGTTGACCAATGACGGTCAGTGACAGTCATGTCGAGCGTGCGGTTAGCGCGCCCGCCGCGCTCACGGCTCGGCGCAGACCGCTCAAGCGGGGCGGCCCGACCCTCGACGAGGGCCTGCTCGGGGTGGGCCTCCTGCTCGGCCCCGCGAACGTCATCATGCAGCTGGCCAGGCCGGGAGTGGGATACGGCGTCCTGGAGAGCCGGGTCGAGAGCGGCCGGGTCGATCTACACCCAATCAAGCGGGCCCGCACCACATTCACGTACCTGGCCGTGGCGGGCCGGGGCAGTGACGACCAGAAGGCAGCGTTCCGGCGTGCGGTGAACAAGGTCCACGCACAGGTGTACTCCACCGACGAGAGTCCAGTGAAGTACCACGCGTTCGACAAGGATCTGCAGATGTGGGTGGCCGCGTGCCTCTACAAGGGCGCCGTCGACTCCTACCGGACGTTCGTCGGCGAAATGGACGACGAGACCGCTGACCGGCACTACGCCGACGGGATCTCGTTGGGCACCACGCTGCAGGTGCCCCCGGAGATGTGGCCCGCCGACCGCGCCGCCTTCGACGCCTACTGGCGGGAGCAACTCGCGAAGGTCCACATCGACGACACCGTCCGCGAGTATCTGTATCCGATCGCCGCGAGCCGAATCCGCGGGGTGAGGTTGCCAGGGCCGCTGCAACGCTGGAACGAGAGCGTGGCACTGATGATCACGACCGGCTTTCTGCCCCAACGCTTCAGGGACGAGATGCGACTGCCGTGGGACGCGAGCCGGCAGCGCCGCTTCGACCGGCTGATGGCCCTACTGCGGACCGCCACCCACCTGTCACCACGGTTCGTTCGGCAGTTCCCGTTCAACGTACTGCTCAAAGACCTTGACTGGCGGATCAGGACCGGCCGTCCACTGGTGTAGCCGGGCAATACCCGCGGAAGCCTCCTTACGGGCGATTGGCAGGCAAATCTGCCGTCCCTGCGGTGACAGAGCAAACACGGTTGTAGTATCGCCGGATGGCGGGGCGCGACCCGTCTCGGTTCGACTACCTCTTCGAGCCGATCGACGGGGATCTCGAGGGTGTGGGGACGGAGGCCGTCCGGGTGACGGTGCCGACCCTGCCCCGGCCGCGGTTCCCCGTCCTCCTGGCGGCGGCCGTCGTCCTCGGCGCAGGCCTCGGAGCGGGTCTCGTCTCGCCAGGGCCCGCTGACGCCGTCGAGACACCGCTCAGTGGCACCACTACGGTTCCGTCGAGACCTGCCACGACCGCGGCCCCGGTGGTCGAATCGCC